>JAAYNC010000027.1:0-2912 GCA_012521055.1 Eubacteriales Family XIII. Incertae Sedis bacterium | reverse complement strand
TATGGCTATCTTTTCGTCCACGCCGATGTCCGTTTTGCCTTCCAAAATGGTGATGCTGGCGATGCATTTGCCGTCCCTGTTAAACACAGGAGCCGAGTATCCGTTGACGCCGTGCTGCATTTCTTCCAGACATGCACCGTAGCCTTTTTCTTTTATGTCCTGCAGCTTGGCAAGAAAGTCTTCCCTGGTCATGATGGAATACTTGGTGTAGGGAATAAATTCCATGTTGTTAACAATCCGTTCAATGACATGCCTTTCCTGGTAAGCCAGAAGCACTTGCGCCGAGATCGCCACGGAAAAAGGCATCAGCGCGCCTATTCTCACATAGAAATTGGAGTTTGGGCTTTCTGAAATCGTGTCGATGCACACCACCCTATCCTGTTCCATGACGGACAGGAAAACCATACGCCCTAAATGGTTGGAAAGCTCAACCAAGAGATCCCTGGACCTCTCTCTGATGTCGAGGTGGTTCAGCAGTCCGCTGGCAATGGATAACAGCTTCACGCCCAGTTTGTATCTCTTTGTTATTTCGTCCTGCGTTACAATGCCATGATCTTTCAGCGAGGATAGAATCCTGTGTACAGAGCTTATAGGCAATTGCAACTCATCCCTGATTTCCGTAATCATCAGGCCTTTTCTGCTGTTGCCCAGCATTTCAAGAATCCAGATTACCCGATCTATCGATTGCATTGTTTTCCACCTTTGCTTTGTCCATATGTCAATTCCATCTCTTTATGCCTTCGGGGCTTTGCCTGGGCCGGTCGTTCTCCGCCTCTGTCCCGGCTTATCTTTATCCTTTTCCGCCTCGTTCTTCCTCGTCTCCGTCCTATTCCAGGCCAATAATCTAATTACTTTTTTCTCATCCCCGCCACTTTTTCGGCTCATTCCCAGAACAATTATCTTCTATTTTTTCTTATCCCTGTCTTACTTCCACCAGTTTTCTTCTATCGTTACTCATCTTTGTATGGGTATTTCCGCTCACCGAAAACCGTTTCCGATTTTGGCATATATTTATAACCTTCGCTTTTACTGAAAATTGGGATAATTGATTTTTAAAGCCATTTTACACGCTACCAATCCATTTGTCTATGCTTTTCTTCAAAAAATCAAAAGGGACAGTCCCTTTTGATTTCCTGATTGTTGCGCAGATAAAAAGCCCTCCTGAAGGGAAGGCTTTTCAATAGTTTATGCACAGATTCATTACTCTACATATTCATCTACGCTTATGTACAGGTTTCAGTCATCTTTCATAATATCATCCAAAATTTTCAACGCCTCCAAAACATATCCGGGGCATCTCTCAAATATAACACCGCTCTCGAATGCTTTTTCCGCATCACCGGGCTTTCCAAAATCGTATCCTATGAGATCCCGACAAATAGTAGAGCCCTTGGCTTCGGTAAACCGACGGTTATATTCAGCCACCTTTTCTCTCATTTTCTCATCGCCCTCAATATCGCCGGGCTCGCTATGTCCGTACTTCATACCGATTGCAAGCATGGCGCCGGCTACTGCGCCGCAGGTATCTCCATTGAACATACCGCCTCCGAAAGGTGCTGCGATTCGAGCCGCTTCCTCCTTTGTGTATCCTAAAGCCTCAGCCCACTCCATTAAAACAATTTGAGAGCAATGGATATGATCCATGAAATATTCATTAATCTGTTGTTCCGTTAAACTCATACTCACTTCCTCCCTATTTTTATCCAGCGTTTTTCCGGTACATTTTGCGTCTTTAACTTCGCTTCCGATACGTATTATTGTTTATTTTAATAACGATAGAATATTTTGTCAATTTGGTTCATTTATTTTTTGCCAGCTTCCCCTATAGCTTTGCCGGCTCTTCCTCCCCAGCTTTCAGACGTAATGTTTTACACATATTTCCTTGCGCCGAGTATGTGCAGATATCGGGCAACGTCATACTTATAGGAATCAAGCGGCCGCATCCAAGCATCAAAGCTGTGGGCCGCCACAAAAATACGGCCATCAATGATTCCGCACACGATGGGGGAGTGGTAGAAATGCCCGTTGGCATGGCCAAGCTGTACGATATCACCGATAGCCACCTGAGAGGGGGAGGTTACAACGGCATAAGGACCTTCCTTCTTGTTATTTACAAGAAAGTTGTACAGGTACTGAACCCCGGTCCAGGCGGGCGCCCTGTCATTAGCAGAATTGTAATACCAACCGAAGGTAGGCGTGTAGTTCATTACCCCACAGCCTGCATAAATGCACTGTGAAACGTAGTTGGTGCAGTCTCCGCCAAGCTTTTCAAAATCCAGATACCTGGGATTGCGATCAAACGCCCACCTTTCCGCGTATTCAATGGCTTTATTTCTGTTATATTCCGTATTTATCAGCATACCATTCCCTCGGGTTGTATTTGATGTCTGACACTTTTTGCAACTAAGAATGCAAGCTCCTGTTCTACTCTTCGCTTCTCTGCTGCCAAAAGCCTGTTTTCTGCACGAAGTTTCTCTATTTCCGTCATTTCTTCTTCCGGTTTGGTTCTACCACGTTTATCTATCAAGCCATCTATTCCTTTTGCTTCATACTTTTTTACCCATTGATAGACTTGCTGATACGATACTTGGTATTTTTCTGCGGTTGCTCTGTGGTTCAGCCCGTGCTCCATACAGTATCTCGCAATCTCTAACCGCTCATCTTGAGCGGTTTTTCGCCCTTTGGTCATGATTTTTCTTCCTCCTTTTTGGAGAGTTTCTTTATCTTCATGACCATTATACTTCATAACCCAGTTATAGAGTTGGCGATGAGAACGAATTCTATATTTTGGCTAATTTCTCTTAAAGATCCCGCACCGGACAGATATTCCGAAACTGCTGCAGCTTTCACGTCTTCACTATATTTTGTGTATGGGCACGGCCTAAGACCATCCATTCCAAAGGTATGGTAAT
>JAAYNC010000197.1:0-2116 GCA_012521055.1 Eubacteriales Family XIII. Incertae Sedis bacterium | reverse complement strand
TTACCACTCTGAACCTTTTGAATATCCAGCTCATCTTTGCCTCCCATAATACTAAAAAAGGAGAAAAATAATAGGAAAATGCTTTCTTTTTATATATGTGTTAAACAATTTACGCAATTATAACTAATAATGTGATAAATTGCAAGGGCTGATTATGAAAATCTGTGATTAACCTGTGATAATGTCAGGGTGTTAATTATTCTGAGAAAATGTCACCCCCCTGAATCAAAGAAGTATAAAATAGAAGAATGATGACAGGAGCAGTGACATTAACCATGAAACAGCTGAGAAGGCTGGACGTAGTGAAGAAGTCGATAGCCGGATTCATAACGGTGAAGGAGGCAGCGGAGAAGCTGGGGCTTTCAGAACGGCAAGTGCAAAGGCTCAAGAGAAAGGTGGAGAAAGAAGATGCTGCCGCACTTGTACACAAGAACACGTTACGAAAGCCAAGCCACGCGATTCCTGAGGAGGTAAAGGAGAAGATTCTTAAGATACGGGAAAGGCCGGGATATAATGCATCTAATTTCAGGCATTTTCAGGAACTGCTTGAAGAACATCATATGGTAAAGATCAGTTACAGTGCGCTATACCGCTTGCTGGTTTCGGAAGGGATAAAGTCACCGAAGACACGGAGGAGATTTAAACCCCACCGCAGGCGGAAGCGGAAAAGCCAGGCAGGAAGTCTAATACAAATAGATGCATCACCGTTTGATTGGCTCAGCACAGGGATAATGCTTGCGCTTCACGGCGCAATAGATGATGCGACAGGACAAGTCACAGGTCTGTACCTGTGCAGGAATGAGTGTCTGATAGGCTACCATGAAGTGCTGCGCCGTACGATAAATGCATTCGGAGTACCTGAAGCTGCGTACACCGACAAGCATACGATCTTTCGTTCGCCGAACGAAGATAAGAGGAAAAGAGAGGACACACCAAAGGGGACCTCGATAAACGAGACACAGTTTGGGCGAGCTATGAGAGAGTTAGGCGTTCAAATCATAACAGCTCGATCCCCACAGGCCAAGGGACGTATAGAACGGCTATGGGAAACGTTGCAGAGCAGGCTCCCTGTAGAGTTTGCGATCCGGGGGATCACAGACATCGAAGAAGCGAATAAGTTTCTTGAAAGCTACATATACGCGATTAACAGCGAGTTTGCGGTAGAACCGGAGGATGGCGAAAGTGCATTTCTGCCACTGGACGAACGCCTGAACCTTGACTACATACTGTGTGTTAAGGAAGAACGTATACTGGATCATGGTCAGGTATTCTCATACAAGGGGAAGAGGTTGCAGATCGTTCAGAATGATTATTCTGCATATCTGCCGCCAAAAGCAAAAATCACGGTTATGGTGTCACCCTGGATCGGCATAAAGGCAGCCTACAAAAACATCATATTCGAGACCAGGGTGGCACCTCCCAAGGGAACGAAGGGAAAGCCGGAGAAACCACGGGAAGAGAAAGCGAAGGCTCCGGTCAATTATGGGAAGCACAAGACAGAGCCGTTTGTTCCAAAGGACGGTCTCCCATGGAGGCCAGGTTTAGAGAGCTACCGTGAATGCAAGGAGATCGTAGAGGATATATTTTTCAAGCCTTACTCAAACAAAAGGCCAAAGGGACCTGGGAAAGAACGACGAAGCGCTTAAGATCAGTATTCATTCATATTCGTCAAGGGTCGGGTGGAGATTTTTTCGCCTTGGCGAAAAAATACTACCCAACCTTGACGAATACCAAAAGGTATAATCAACCAGTGGCTAAACGCAGCCACAGGTGCGTTTAGCCCTTAATAACCATTGACCCCGTTCCGCCGTCCCGTTTCGCCAAAGCAATACTGTTGTGTTTAACGTTAACGGAAGGCGTATTCAGTCCTTGGGTGGGAGGGGGGTGACATTTTCAAGAGATAATTAAGTCCAATATGGGGTGACATTTTCACAGGTTATTGACACTCGCTTTGCCGGCATGCGCCTCTTCAGCGCCGTCCTCCTGACCGTCTTCCGGCTCCGCTGTTCGCTCATGGGGCGCTTCCTCCCGGACAGGCTGAGGAAGCTTGCGCTTGATGCGGATTGCGGATATGGGAAAAACTATGATATAATCAAGGCATCTCCGGATGAAAGGG
>JAAYNC010000022.1:0-1720 GCA_012521055.1 Eubacteriales Family XIII. Incertae Sedis bacterium | reverse complement strand
CCCTGACCCGCTCCATGCTGGTAGCGGTTCTTGCCCGGATGAGCGGAGCAGATCTTTCTGCCTACAAAGAAGTATCTTTTAATGACGTGGATATAAATAGTTGGTATGGGCCTTCCGTAGCTTGGGCCAAGGAGATGGGCGTTGTCAGCGGTTATGCCAACAAAGGCGGCAGCTTTAGCTTTAAACCCGATGACAGGATCAGCAGGCAGGACATCGCGGTAATGCTCAACAATTATAATGAAAAGATAGCAAAGAAGGCCTACGGGCAAAAGGCGCCAAAATTGACATTTGCCGATCATCCGCAGATAGCAGGATATGCAAAGGCTGCCGTTGAATCCATGCAGCAGGCAGGGATCATTAGCGGGATGAAAAATCAGGACGGAAGCTTCCGCTTCCAACCGTTGAGCAATGCGACAAGGGCAGAAGCAGCAACCATGATTTACAACATGCTGGTTGAGAAGAATTAGATAGTTCAATCACTCGCCCTCGGCATAGGCAAAAACGGTGTCGAGGGCGGAACGATGAATGATGGGTGGAAACGAAGGAGCCAAAGTTTGAAAGATACATTTTCAACATATCATCCGATTATAAACGCGGTCTTTTTCTGCGCAGTGATATGCTTCAGCATGGTGTTTTTGCACCCTGTATTTCTGGCCATATCCATGAGCGGATCCTTTATCTATGCAGTGAGCCTTTCCGGGAAAAGGACGTTGAAATTTGCCTTGATTTTCCTGATTCCCATGATGCTGGTTGCCGGCGCGGTAAACCCCTTGTTCAACCATAGAGGGGTGACGATACTGCGATACATGGGAGACAACCCCCTGACTTTAGAGTCCATACTGTACGGCGTGGCTATTGCAGTCATGTTCGGTACTGTAATCCTGTGGTTTTCTTGCGTGAATGTGGTCATGACTTCGGATAAGCTTATGTATCTTTTCGGGCGGATAATTCCTTCGCTGTCCATGATGTTCTCCATGGTTCTCCGGTTCGTGCCTAAATTTAAGAATCAAATTCGGCTGATCTCAAACAGCCAAAAGTGCATCGGCAGGGATATTTCAGACGGAACCTTGCGGCAAAGGGCAAGACACGGGATAAAAATTTTGTCTATCATGGTGAGCTGGGCGCTGGAAAATGCCATTGATACGGCAGATTCCATGCGATCAAGGGGTTATGGTCTGCCGGGCAGGAGCAGCTTTGCAATTTATCGATTTGACAGCCGGGACCGCCGGGCTCTGATTTGCTTTGTGATCCTGATTCTCTTAGTCATAGCCGGTGGGCTTATGGGGGAGAACAACATTCAATACTTTCCTTCTATTAAGGTAGAAACCGTTACGATAATCAGTTTGTTTATATATGCGGGCTACGCTTTACTCTGTTATGCGCCTGTAATCATCAATGTCTGGGAGGCTATTAAGTGGCAACGTTTACAATCAAGGATCTGAGTTTTACATATCCGGAAAGAGAACAGCCGGCTATATCCGATATCAACTTTAAGGTGGAGTATGGCGAATTTGTAGTAGTCTGCGGTCAAACCGGCTGCGGGAAGAGCACTTTGCTGCGCAACTTAAAGAGCGTGCTCACACCTCACGGCCAGCGAAAGGGTGAAATCCTTTTTTACGGTCGTCCCATTGAAACCATAAGCGACCGTGAGCAGGCCTCCCGCATCGGTTACGTTCTTCAAAATCCCGACAATCAGATCGTTACGGATAAAGTATGGCAT
>JAAYNC010000126.1:0-2223 GCA_012521055.1 Eubacteriales Family XIII. Incertae Sedis bacterium | reverse complement strand
AAGCGAACCTTATTGATACCCATCTGGTTGGCGATTTTCTGCAGCTTGCAATCCCCGCTCTTTGGGCAGGTAGTGCAGTTTTGATCGTGATTAGCCAGCATAAGCTCAACAATCATCTTCCGCATATCGCGCAGTTGCTTGGTATTGGTTTTGATCTTCATCCCATCCGCCGGCGGCGTTGAGCAAGCGGGAACGATTCCGTTGCCTTCCACATCCACCATGCACATGCGGCAAGCTCCGTAAACGCTCATATCGGAATGGTAACAGAAGGTGGGCAAATCAATTTTCGCCTTGCGTACCAGTTCCAGGAGGTTTCTTTCTCCATCTATGGGTACCGTCATATTATCGATCGTTACTGTCTGTTTTTTAAACATGGAAATCACCTCGTTATCCTATCATAATCGCATCGAATTTACAGCTTTCTACGCATGCGCCACACTTTATGCATTTATCCTTGTCGATGGTGTAGGGTACGCCTTTCGCTCCTTCAATAGCTTCTACCGGACATTTTCTTGCGCAGATGCCGCAGCTCTTGCACTTGTCTTCTACTATGGTATATTTCTTAAAGGCTTCGCAGCGATTTGCCGGACAGCGTCCTTCAAATACGTGAGCATTATACTCGTCTCTGAAATATTTCAGTGTGGACAGTACCGGATTGGGAGCCGTCTTTCCAAGCCCGCAAAGGGATCCCACCTTTACGGTCTCCGCCAGCTTCTCCAAGAGCTCCAGGGTCTCGCCGGTGCCTCTTCCTTCAACGATATCGGTAAGAAGATTAAGCATCTGCTTGGTGCCTTCCCGGCATACAACACATTTCCCGCAAGATTCGCTCTGGGTGAACTGCATGAAGAATCTGGCCACTTCCACCATGCAGGTCTGCTGGTTGATGACGACCAGTCCGCCGGAACCTACCATAGCGCCGACAGATTTCAGGGTCTCATAGTCCAAGGGTAAGTCCAAATGTTCTTTTGTGAGACATCCGCCGGAGGGTCCGCCGATCTGCACGGCTTTATAATCCAATCCGCATGTGGTGCCGTCGTCGTTCAAAACGCCGCCGCCGATGTCGCCGATAATCTGCCTCAGAGTTGTTCCGAAAGGCACTTCGATCAAACCCGTATTCATTACATGACCGGTGAGAGCAAAGGTCTTGGTGCCGTTTGAAGTGGCTGTACCGATAGACGCGTACGCTTCCGCGCCCATTTGCATAACCACGGGAACATTGGCAAAAGTTTCTACATTATTTATTACCGTGGGTTTTCCGAAGAGTCCGGACTGGGCGGGGAACGGAGGTTTCGGGCTGGGCATTCCGCGCTTACCTTCAATGGACGCGATCAGTGCGGTTTCTTCACCGCAGACAAAGGCTCCTGCCCCTTCCATGATATGTATATCAAAATCGATTCCCGATCCGAAGACGTCTTTCCCGAGGAAGTTGGATTTACGAGCATCTTCTACCGCCACTTTCAATCTTTCAACTGCCAGCGGATATTCGGTTCTGACGTAGATGTATCCTTCCGTAGCCCCGACAGCTCTTGCGGCTATCAACATGCCTTCAATTACACTATGGGGACAGGCTTCCAGTAAACAGCGATCCATAAAGGCGCCCGGGTCACCTTCATCTCCGTTACAGATGATGTATTTGACCGGATCTTCTTGGATTCTCGTTAATTCCCATTTGCGTCCCGTGGGGAAACCGCCGCCGCCGCGACCTCTCAAACCCGACTCTAAAACAAGCTTGCAAATTTCTTCTCCGGTCATTTGGGTGAAGGCCTTCTGCGCCATTGCGTAACCGTCGTTTGCGATGTATTCTTCTATGTCCAGTGCATCGATGTGCCCGCAGTGCTTAATGCCTAACCTGTGCTGTCTCGAATAGAAAGGGATTTCATCTGCTTTATCGATGGGTTTATTGGTCTCCGGCGAAACATACAACAGCCGATCAACCGTTTCTCCGTTCAAAATCGTTTTTTCGATAATCTCATCCACATCCTCGGGATGTACTTTTATATACAGAATGCCCTGAGGATAAATGGTTACCAAAGGTCCCATCTGGCAGAAGCCCTGACAACCGCTTTTCGCCATAACATAATCCGTTTCCTTTTCCAGCCCTACGGCTACGGATACGGAAAGACCGCGTTCCTCAATTTTATTTACAAATTTCTCGTATACTTCAAGAGAGCCGTTTGCGACACAACCTGTTCCCGCACAGATCATAATCCGTGCCTTATATTT
>JAAYNC010000077.1:0-2337 GCA_012521055.1 Eubacteriales Family XIII. Incertae Sedis bacterium | reverse complement strand
GAGCAAATTTCATATTCTACAGAGCAGTGAAATAGCTAGTTCTAGATTACTTAAAAACCGTTTCACCCCTTGAATATGGAAATTATATACCTTGAATTACTAAAAATACCAAAAGGAAAAACCCCACACGTGTCGAAGTTTTAAGTACCACCAAAAAACAATACACGGAGGGGTGATACTATTTATATTCGACAACAATGTCTATTTTCCTTTGAGGATTTAATAAAATTTCAACCTAAAACAAAGTTAGCTATGGTCTTTGAGACATTGGATTTATCAAAAGTAGTTGGTGGTCTACAGAAAAAATCCAAATTTGGCCCCAAGGGCCATGATCAGGAAAACATGCTGCGTGCCCTATTGGCAATGAGGCTTGAGAATATCAAGTATACAAAAACTTTGGTGGAACGTCTCAAGTCTGATCCCGTTTTCCGTTATACTTGTGGTTTTCCTGTAGCTAGTAAGACACCTAGTGAAGCTACCTTTTCAAGATTCATAAAAACTCTCTCAGATAATCTTGGCTCCCTTGATGAGATTCTCGAGGAATTGGTAGTTAAGGCTAAAGGGCTTAACATTATTGATGGAGAACATATTGCCATCGACGCCAGCAAGCTGGATTCTTACGATGCTGCAGTGCCTAAATCTGAGATCATTCATGATGGAGAGCATCCTGACTGGGGCTCAAAGAGAGATACTCATGGCAACCAGGTAAGGTGGTTTGGGTGGAAGATCCATGCTGCGGTTGATACTAAAAGTGAACTACCTATTGCGGTAAGTGTCACTCCAGCCAGCACAAATGATGGCATTATGGCTATTCCATTGATTAAAGATATCAACCAGAGGTATTCCGACATAATCAGTCCCAAATACTATATGATGGACATGGGTTATGACTTTGATGATATCTATAGAAAAATCCATGACGACTTTAATGCTCAAGCCATAATACCCTTAAATCGCAGAGGTTCTTTTGCACCGCCTGAAGGTCTTGATTGGGATTGCACACCCCTGTGCTCCATGGGATATCCAATGACCTATTGGGGCTATGATAATGGTTCAATCAAGTTTCGCTGTCCCCATACTATGGGTAAAGTTGACTGTCCAATGGGCAGCAGATGGTGTTCACCTAGCAACTATGGTAATGTGGTTAAAAAGAAGATATCTGACAACCCAAGATACTTCACTTACCCACGCAGAGAGTCGACAAAATGGAAAAAGCTATACAATGAGCGTACCTCTGTTGAAAGAACCTTTGCCAGGCTAAAGGAAAACCTAGGACTCAACAACATAGCTGTTAGGGGTATCAAAAAAACCAAAGTGCACGTTCTCTTAAGCTGCATTGCATTGGTTGCGGGTACTATTGCAATTAATCAACCTAAAGAGAGTAAGAGGGCAGCTTAAGTAACATTTTCAAAGCACTATAATTTTACCAGGGGATTAGTCTGCCCTTTTTTAAGATAATATGTGCTGAAAGTAATCACATTTTCTGATTGCAACTAAAAAAACGGTTTTCTTTCAGCATCAAAGGATATTCTCCTTTGAATTATCGTAAAAAGTGTAGTTATGAAATTCTCTCACTTAACTGAAAAAGTTTATATATCCTTGGATAAGCACTAGCACGATAATAATCGGCAATACCCATTGCAAGTATCCTTTAAACGCCGGAGAAAGCTTTATACCCTCACCTGTATTGACTTCCTCCATGTATTTGTCAAATCCCCATCCATAGCGAGTGACACAGAAGAGCAGATAAATCAGTGAACCTAAAGGAAGCAGATTGTAGCTGAGTATAAAGTCCTCCAGATCCAATATGTTGGTACCTTCTCCCAACGGGCTGAATCCACTTAGTACATTGAAGCCTAAAACGCAGGGTATTGAAAGCACTATAATTAAGATAGTATTAACAACGGAAGCTTTCTTACGACTCCAGCCCCAGAGATCCATACCAAAGGAAATTATGTTTTCAAATACGGCAATAACCGTAGAATATGCAGCAAATGTCATAAAGATAAAGAACAGAGTACCCCAGATCCTCCCTGCACTCATAGAGTTGAAGATATTGGGCAGGGTTACAAATACAAGGCCAGGACCCTGGCCCGGGTCAACTCCAAAGGAAAAGGTGGCTGGGAAAATTATAAGCCCTGCAATAATGGAGATCGCGGTATCCAATGATGCGATGTTGATGGATTCTCCGAGAAGGCTACGCTCTTTGCCTATGTAACTGCCAAATATGGCCAAAGAGCCGATTCCAATACTTAGGGTGAAAAATGCCTGGCTCATGGCAGCAAAT
Organism: Eubacteriales Family XIII. Incertae Sedis bacterium; assembly: GCA_012521055.1. GTDB lineage: Bacteria > Bacillota > Clostridia > Peptostreptococcales > Anaerovoracaceae > UBA1426. The sequence continues at coordinate 50 of JAAYNC010000077.1, read as the reverse complement.
ATTGTCTCCCAAATCCCATTTTCCTGCATGCGGTTAAAATCAGGCAGCAG
>JAAYNC010000192.1:0-4777 GCA_012521055.1 Eubacteriales Family XIII. Incertae Sedis bacterium | reverse complement strand
TTCTCCTTTTATTATAATCGTTGCGTCATCCTCTTTTGCATTAATAACCAGCTCTATCTTTACCCAATCTTTAACGATACTGTAAGGAGTTCCCGATGCCGGATTGTAAGACACTCCATTTATAGTCATGCTGTCAAGGTCGGCGCTTCCGGCTTCCTTGACCGCAACTTTATACGTTACGCTTCGCTTGCCTTCCTCCTGCACGACAACAGTAATTGTTGCCTTGCCTTCGGCATCCAAAGAAATATCCTTCTCGATTGTTCTATCACCGTTTATCATCACAGGAAGAGGCCCGGAAAAGAGAGAACCCTCCGGTTCCGCTTTTACTCTTACAAATTTAGTTCCGTTAGGCACAACTTTCGTACCGTAATCCGTCTTATCCGAGTCGAATCCGGTGAGAACATTGGAAGTCCCCGTGCCAGGCACCACCTCAAGGGACTTCAGTTTCAAGGGCTCCGTCCTTACCGATTTGCTGACCACGGAAGACGCGTTGTTGTTTCCGTCATACAATACGGCGAAGACCTTGTACTCCGTATCTCTGAATATTTTGTCTCCCGACAGTGTCAAAGTTGCTGCTTTTCCGGCAGTCACCGACGCATTTACCGCTGCGATAGCCGTATTCCCCGACGCATCCTTGCCTTCTTTAATCCGTGCGGCGGTAGGCGCGCTTGCATTGCTGTCAAGCAGCACAGCATAGATCTTGCCGCTTACATTAGGAGTAGCCTTGAAAACCACAGACTGATCACCGGGTTCGGTGCTGTAGTTGCTCAGCACAGGCGTCCCCGCCGTGGTCCAACTGGCGCTTGAAGCCGGCACGGTTTCCCCGTCCGACGTCTTCAGCTTTGAACCTCGGATTTCCACGGTATATTTTGTATTGAGGTCCAGGCTGTAATCATTGGCTAAGGTTATGGTAATCTTGGTTTTATTGCTGTCAATGGAAACGCTGTAGTCCGAAGTGCTTACGTTTTTGCCCGCCCTTTTAAAATAAACCACATCGCTTTTCAGGTAACTGTCATTTGTGGAAATGGTGCTCCCACTATACTTCTTCACAGCCTCGGAAAATGTGATGGTGAAACGCCTTGTGTTCACCGGCACACCCGTTGCTCCGTCCGCCGGCGAGTAAGTCACCACCAGCTTTTCAGTCTTTGTTCCCGTAGTAAAATAGAAGGTCTCTCCTTCGTTCTCATTACCGTCGGCTTCAATCATGGAGCCAGCTTTCACGATGACATAATACCGGGTTTTTTCCTCCAGAAGCGACTTAGGCGTAAGGGTCATCACCGTTTTGGCAGAATTAATGGTTGCCGTATAATCCACTTTGCTCCCGCTGGAAGAGCCCTTCCGAATGGTGACTATGTCAGGAATCTCCGAATTAGTAATGGAACTGCCGTCCTCTTCCCTCATGGCAGAGTTAAAAGTGAGGGTAATTTTAGTGTCCAGATAAACACCGGTCTCGCCGTGGGGCGGATCGATAGTTATGGTAAGCTCCGGATCTTTGTGAGTGGGTGTTTCACCGCCGGAGTGAATTGTCCATTTCTTCGGCTTGGTCTCGTATGTCACGCCCTTTGCGTATACATCCATTTTGGAAATTGTACCTGTTCCGTGGAAATACGACTCTCCGTAGACGTTAACCTGGCTCACGGTGGCTTTGCTATCTACCGTAATGTCGGACCTGCGCCCCGAACTGCTCACATCAAGAGTGGTAATAGTTCCGGAAATCAGCCGCAACTCAGCGGAGGAGCCGTCAATGGAAACATAAGGGAAGTTTCCCTGGAGGGTGCCTGTCGCGGAGGAAGTAAAGCTGACCCGCTCAAAGCCTGGCCCGAAGGCGCCGCCGGCAAGGCTTGTGGTCTGAAGGGTGAAATCCCTGGAACCTTGTGTATTTAATATTGCCGTTTCGCCTTTTGCGATCAATCTGACGGAATCCGCCGACCGGTCCACCACCGCGTTGGCAATCCGGGAATTGTTCACGGTAATGGAATCATCGCCGCCGCCCTGAACAATGAGCTTGCCCAGGATAACGCAGTTCTCAATTGTGGCATCCCCGTCGTCCAAATCCTTGTGAATGGTCACATTGTTGGAATAAATCCTGCCGGAAAGCTTCGTCCCGTCCTTTTTAACCACAGGATCGGAAGTGACAATGGTCTCTTTTAGTACGATATCGCTGATAATCTTTGCTGCCTGCGCTCTGGTAAGGGAGTCTAAGGGGTGAATCATTCCGTCGGTATATCCGGAAATGTAGCCTTTCCCGCACACTTTGGACATAGCCGTGTATGCCCAGTCCGCAATGGACCGGTAATCGGCAAACCGGCTCAAGTTCGCGCTGTATCCGTAGGTGGGTACGATTCTGGCCAGCATCACCGCAGCTTCCTGACGGGTGATCTTGTTATTGGGCCTGAATGTGCCGTCATCAAAACCGCTGACAAAGCCGGCAGTCACGGCTTTGGCCACATCGCCATAATACCAGGCCCCGCTGGAAACGTCACTGAAATTAATTTTTCCTGTGGACGTGTTGCCAAGCGCACGGTTTATCATACTGATGAATTCAGCTCGGGAGACTTTCTCATCGGGAAGGAATCTGCCATCCGTATAGCCTTTGATGATTCCTTGAGCCACCGCCCTTTCAATGTACTGCTCCGCCCAGTGGCCTCTGATGTCCTTGAAACTGGACGCGCCGTAGCTTTCTGTCCCGGCGGGGAAAACCAAAAAAACGAGGGCTACTACCAATGCTAGACAGCCCAACTTCTTAAACAATTTGAACCCCAAACTATTTACCCCCTTTATATCACTGTGCTTTGATGCTTGCTAAATAAAATAGTATGGTTCTTCCTGGTAATATTTTGTGTTCAATAGGACGCAACCCGGAGCACCTTTCATTTTCATTGCCAATTTTTCATGGTCAATATTGTCAATGCGGCGCGGCCGTTCTTGCAGTGGACACGTCCAGTGGGACATAGGCACCGGAACAGGTGCTGTTCGTTTTTAACAGCACACCCATCCTCCGCGTTATAGCCCTCCCGTCGCAGATAATGCAACAAGGTGCGACCTAGAACCTAGATAATGCAACAAAATGCGACCTATTGACATATCCAATCGCTAGTAAGACGCGATTTCTCCTTATTATGTTTCAATCATATCCTATCCTGGATCAAAAATCCATTATCTCTTTACTAATATTTCCAAAACCTCCGGCCAATGCCCTTTGGCACCGAACCGGAGGTTTGCCCAAATCACGAGTTACCATTGCCGATCGATTTGCATATTCCAATCAATTAATATACTCTTCGTCCTTAATATAATCTTCTTCCGGTCCCAGATATAGCACCCTGGTCTCGCATTCTACCACCACTTCGTCCCGTTGATTGCGGCATTGCACCTGCATATCCAATATGTCCCGCTCCTCGTCAATCGCTTTGATAGTTGCCGTTGCCGTGATCTCATCTCCGATAAATACCGGCTTCGTGCAGACGAAACTCATGGTAATAAAAACGGCTCCCGCTCCTGGCAGCTTCATCCCGATCAACTTTGATGTAAGCGCCTCACAGACCAAACTGTGGGCAATCCTTCCTTTGAAACGCGTCTTTTCCGCATAGTCCTTGGAAGTATGGATTGGGTTGTAATCGCCGCTGAAATCTGCGGTCTCATAGATAAGCTTTTCCGTAACAGTTATGGTTTCTTCCGCGCTCTGCCCCACATAGAATTTGCTGACTTTACTCATTTATGATTCACCTCCCTCGCCCGTTACTAATAACCGCTCCTTATTAAACATCGATCACAAAAATATTTGGTATAGTTCTGATAACCGTTTTTGGGGATTTGGAAACAAAAAATCAAAAGGGACAGTCCCTTTTGATTTTCGGTTCTTTGAAGTGCCCTTAATGACTTGAAAATCTCTTTTTATAAAACACATAGACGAGAATAATAAACAACAATATGAGAACCGCCAGGGCAAACTTGGCATATACGTCCAGATAATCCGTGATTTTCATCCAGGATTCGCCCGCCAACAACCCCACATACACCAGAGCGAAATTCCAGATCAATGACCCTGCTCCGGTGAGAAGAAAGAACTTCCCCATGTTCATGCGGGCTATTCCGGCAGGAATGGAAATCAGGCTTCGCACGATTGGAATGAAGCGGCAAAAGAACACCGTAGATGAACCCTTCCGGGAAAACCAGCTTACGACTCGGTTCACATCGTTGGGATTGAAATGCAGCGCCTTTCCTATACTGCCTTCCACCCAATGCTTGAGACGGTCTGGATTGAACCAACGCCCCACTCCGTAGAGTACCGTGGCACCAACCAGGGAACCGGCTGTTGCGGAGGCCACAACGCCCACGACCCTCATGGATGTATAAGTTGTGAGAAATCCGCTAAATGTCAAAATGACCTCCGACGGAATCGGAGGGAAAATGGTTTCAATCGCAATGAGTAGAAAGACACCGGTATATCCGAACTGATTGACGAGTTCTGTCATCCATTCCTGCATGATATCACCTGTTACCGTTTGGTTTCATTATTGAGAATATGCCGGCGAATGTCAAGGACAGCTGTTGGTTACGCTCATATAAATGTCAATGAGTCTCTGTTGTCATGCGCGGATAAATGTCAATGGGCATTGTTGCCATGCGCGGATAAATGTTAATGAATCATTGTTAGAAACGCGCAGATAAATGCCATAAAACTCTGTTAGAGATAGCAGTAAAATCTCATGAAGCGCTGTTTGCTTTGTATTTCTGCAGAATATTCATTGTGGCGCCCGCCAAAACCAGCACGATA
>JAAYNC010000218.1:0-2270 GCA_012521055.1 Eubacteriales Family XIII. Incertae Sedis bacterium | reverse complement strand
GCGGGCCCTTCATATCGCAGGCGCCCCTGCCATACAGCTTTCCGTTATCAATTCTCCCTGAAAACGGGTCCTCCATATCGTAAGCGGGAACTGTATCCAGATGGCCGGAAAGCATTAAAGATCTGCCGCTGCCGTTGCCGGGGAGACGCGCTATGACATTGCAGCGGCCAGGCATTACCTCGACGGTTTCCGATTCAATTCCTTCGCTGCGAAACAGATCGCAAATATATTGCGCCACATCACGTTCCTGGTTCTCCATAAAAGAAAAGCTGGGAATCTTAATCAGATCCGATGCGGTATACTTCGCTTCTTCTTTCAGAGGGGCTTGCCGGCGAGATGACTCCGATGGTATCACCCTTATGTAACCTTTTTGGGCGTATCATGGTAAACCTCCTATTTTGTTTACAATATGAACGTATATCCGCATACTACTTCAGCCTGCTAATGCTAAAAAGTATAAACCCATTTTTCTGCCAGGTCAATATAAAAAATGCTGCGGTTTTGACCGCAGCTCATACTAAATCCATTTATCGATCTCCGTCCTGTACTCGCTGTAATCCTCTCCCCTGCTTCTTAATGCCAGGGCTTTTTGAAGCAATTCAAACCGTTTCTTGCTGAGGGGATAAGCAAGAAGCGTTAACGTTGTAACGAGCAGGGATACGCTGGGAAAGAGAACAAAAATATCCTTTAGCATCTTTACGGTTTCCGCGGACTGCGCGCTGAGAGCTTCGTTAAAACCGGCCAACTTCAGCAATAAACCGATGGCCTGCAGACCCAGGGAAGCGCTGAGGGTGCCTACGATTGACTGAAAGGCAATGATGGCTCCCTCCCTCCTTTTTCCGCTCACATATTCGTCGGCTTCCGCCACGTCATAGAACATGGCGCTGCTGATCTGCCAAAATGCAGCCTGACCAAAGGTAAAAACGATGACGTACATCAGCGAGGCTACATAGGAATCAACACCGAAGATCCAGAGCAGCACACCGCATAGCCCGGATATGGTCATAGCTCCGGAAATAAGGCTCTTCTTTCCTCCCCGTACTGCCCAATGGGTTATTAGAGGCGTAAAAAGAATACTGGCAAAGATAGAAACCATATATACCGTAGAAGTAACCTGAATAACCAGATTGAGCGCGTACTGCATAAAGAACATCATTCCAGATGTATAAAGAGTAAAACCGAACATAAAAACGATCTTGGTTCCGACGAGTATGGCCATGGCTTTCAAACGCATTAACTCATAGAAATCCTTTATTATGGATACGAAATTATCCAGTAATTGCTTTTTTATTTTCTCCTGGGTGGATTCATCGGGAAATTCCATTCTTTCGGTTCCGGCTGTATTATACCAGCAAATATATACACCTATGCCGACGAGAGCCGACATGAAGATGGTAAACAGCAACCATGCCTGCCCATCCGCCATACCCGCTTTTATCAAAATGCCGATGGCCAGGAGAGGACATACATTGGCAATAAATGTACCGGAAATGGTAAAGACACGGGCAATGCTTCTCAGCTTTGTTCTTGCATCATAATCCACTGCAATTTCAGCCCCAAGGGCCGTGTAGGGAATATAAAACAATGAGTAAGCAATCCAGAAAAGCGAACCCATCAGTATATAATAAACAGCCTGAACTTGGATAGACGCCTGCACTGTAATGAAGTTGGCTGTCATTGTAAAAGGCAAAAGAAACGCGGACAAAAAAATAAAAGGGCGCCTTCTGCCGTAACGCCATCTCAGGCTATCGGAAAGATGGCCTACAACAAAGCAGCATGCCGCCTCCAGCAATATGGCAACGGAAGTGATGGAACCGGCTACTTCCGGCGGAATCTTGACGACTCCCGTGAGAAAAATCAATTGAAAAGTAGTAATATACTGATAGAGACCGGCTTCGGCAAGCCCTCCAATACTATAGGTGAAATAGAGAATTTTTTTAGACTTACGAGGCAATTTCTCCGATTTTACAATAGCCATGTGCCTTTGTCCTCTCAATGAAAACCGCCCCAAAAGGAGCGGCTTTATCCAACGTCTCAAGTGTACCGGGCTCGCCCCCGGTGTTATTTGCAAATTGCAACCGATGCAGAAGCGCCGATACGGTCTGCGCCGGCCTCAATCATTTCCAAAGCCTTCGCTTTGTCACGGATACCCCCGGATGCTTTTACCTGCAATGCATCCCCGACTGTATCCTTCATCAGCTTCACATGATGCGCAGTTGCTCCACCCGTGGAAAACCCGGTAGAAGTCTTCACGAAAGCCGCCCCCGCAT
>JAAYNC010000049.1:0-5055 GCA_012521055.1 Eubacteriales Family XIII. Incertae Sedis bacterium | reverse complement strand
GATTCGGAATTGATGGAAATCATCAGATCGGCGGATCTGGTTATTCCCGACGGGATCGGCCTGGTGTATGCTTCCAAATTGCTGGGATCGCCTCTGAAAGAGAGAGTGACCGGGATCGATTTTCTGAACTGGGTCCTGTATTTCTTGGAAAGAGAAGGGAAATCCATCTACTTGCTCGGGAGCCGACCGGGAAGCGAAAGGGCTCCGGGCGTGGCGGAAATGGCGGCCATCAAGATGAAGGAAGCCTTTCCCGGGCTTAAAATAGCGGGTACCCACCACGGGTATTTCAGTGAGGAAGAGGAGCAAGAAATTGTTGATGATATAAACGAATCCGGGGCGGACTTTCTTTGTGTCGCTTTAGGATCGCCGAAGCAGGAGAAATTCATGGCTCAGCACCGGGAAGGGTTGAAGGTGAAGGCGGCCATCGGTGTGGGCGGAAGCCTGGATGTATGGGCAGGCGAAGTAAAGCGGGCGCCGGAGTTTTACAGAAAGCACGGGCTGGAATGGTTGTATCGGCTCGTGCAACAGCCGTCCCGGTATAAGAGGATGGCAGCCCTGCCCAGGTTTATGATACGAGTGTTGCTGTCAAAGTAAGCTTGAACGTGGGGCACGTAATGGGCGCAAAGATCGAGACTGATATGAGAAAGGACCTCTTTGACCATTTGCAGGAGCAGTCCTACTCCTATTTCGATAATACAAAGATCGGTCAGATAATGGCCCGCATTACCAGTGGCCTCTTTGACATCACTGAATTTGCCCATCACTGTCCGGAAGAGTATTTCATCGCTGCATTGAAAATCAGCATAGCCTTTGCCATATTGGCCCAAACGGATCTTACCCTGACGCTGATCATATTCTCGCTCATACCGATCATGCTGATCTGCGCCATGTCCTTCAACGATAAGATGAGACAGGCTTTCAAGAGGTCAAGAAACCAGATCGGGGAGCTGAACGCCCAGGTAGAGGACAGTCTGCTGGGAGTTAGGGTCAGTTCCAGCGGGGCATGACGGGAATAGAGCGGTTCCTCGAAATTATGGATTCGCCCATCGAAGTGGGGGATACGGAGGATGCGGTGCCTCTGCCTCCGGTAAAAGGGGAAACCCGGTTCGACAAAGTGAGCTTCCGCTATTCGGACAATAATAAAAATGTATTGTCCAACATTGACCTTACTGTGGCGTCAGGAGAACACGTGGCTCTGGTGGGCCGTCGGGCAGCGGGAAGACCACCCTGTGCAACCTGATTCCGCGGTTTTACGATGTGACATCGGGAAAGATTTTGATCGACGGCCATGACATTAAGAACGTGACCATAAAATCCCTGCGGTCTCAGATCGGCATGGTCCAACAGGATGTCTATCTGTTTGCCGGTTTCATATATGATAATATCGCTTACGGAAAACCCGGAGCAACGATGGAAGAGGTTATCCAGGCGGCCAAGGATGCGGGTGCCCATGATTTCATCATGGAATTGCCCGACGGCTATGATACCTACGTGGGAGAAAGAGGCGTTAAGCTTTCCGGCGGTCAGAAGAAGAGGATCAGCATCGCGCGAGTGTTTCTGAAAAATCCGCCGATCCTGATTTTGGACGAGGCGACCTCGGCCCTGGACACTGAGAGCGAGCGAATCGTAAAACAGTCTTTGCAGCGGCTTGCAACGGGAAGAACCACGTTTATCATAGCTCATCGTCTAACAACGATAAAGAATGCGTCCGTAATTTTGGTGCTTACAGAGAACGGCATCGAAGAGCAGGGCACTCACGTAGAATTGTTGGCGAAAGGCGGAGCCTATGCTCACCTTTACCGGATGTATAGTGAATAATTTGCTTGTTTGGCATGCCCTTGAATTTAAATTAAGGCTTTAGTTAGAAGGAATCATAAAAGTGATGAAAGGATAGCAGGACAGATGGTACATATAGGAAACGATTGGGACGAGTTGCTTGACGGTGAGTTTGACAAGGAGTATTACAGGAATCTGCGTCGCTTTCTTATTTCTGAATATAAGACACGGGTCATCTATCCCTCCATGTATGATATCTTCAACGCATTGAAATATACACCGTACAGCAAAGTAAAGGCGGTGATTTTAGGGCAGGACCCATACCACGGGCCGGGACAGGCCCACGGGCTGTGTTTTTCCGTGATGAAGGGCGTTCCGAAACCGCCTTCTTTAGAAAATATATTTAAAGAGCTTCAAGCTGACTTGGGGATTTCGCCTCCCCCTCACGGGTGCCTTACGGATTGGGCAGAGCGTGGCGTCCTGCTGCTGAATACGGTTCTTACGGTGCGGGCAGGCCAGGCAAATTCACATAAAGGAAAAGGTTGGGAGATATTTACCGACCGGATTATCGAATTATTGAATAATAGAGAGCAACCGATGGTATTCTTATTGTGGGGAGCAAACGCCAAGGCAAAAGCGCCTTTCATTACCAATAAAAATCACTTGGTTTTGACAGCGGCACACCCCAGTCCTTTATCTGCATACAACGGATTTTTCGGGTGTCGCCACTTTTTAAAGGCAAACGAATTTCTCAGCCGGTACGGTGAACCCATCGATTGGGAAATTAAATAGGTAGGAGAACCGGCCGAATTTAAGGATTGGCAGGTGAGGGATCTCGGTGAGGGCCTCGGTGAATGGGCGGATTAAGCAGGTGGGGGTCTCGATGAGGAACTTCACTGAATGAGCCGATTAAGAAGGCCGGGGATACTGGTTAAACAGGAGGATGGAATTATGGAAATCATTATTATCGCTGTAGTCGTCATCGCTATCGCGCTCTTTGTGATAGGGGGCTACAATGGGCTCGTAAGGCTTCGAAACCTGACAGAGGAAGCTTTTTCAACAATGGATGTATATCTCAAAAAGAGGTACGATCTGATTCCGAATCTGGTTGAAACGGTGAAAGGCTATGCAGCTCATGAGGCCAGCACCCTTGAGAAGGTGGTTCAAGCGAGGAACATGGCTGCGTCTGCGGGAACCATGGAGGAGCGGATTCAAGGCGAAAACATGCTGACCGGCGCGCTGAGGAGCTTGTTCGCATTGGCGGAAGCCTACCCGGATTTGAAGGCCAATGCAAATTTCATGGACCTTCAAGCGCAGCTTCAAAGGGTAGAAGAAGATATCGCCAGGGCCAGAACAAATTACAACGCGACGGTGAGAGAATACAACACAAAGACGGAGGTATTCCCCTACAACATCATCGCGGGCATCTTCAATTTTACGAGGAAGGCCCTCTTTGAGGTGGCGGGCGAGGAAGAAAGGCAAAGGGTCGAAGTTAAGTTTTAAGCAATAAGGATTTCGTGCTCCCACCACGCGTATAGTGGCAGTTTTCCAAAGGAGGCCTTTCGGGAGGAGGAATGGGCGGTGGTGGAGGCAGCAGCCGGTAATCCAACGGATTAGGGATTACTGAGGCTCAACAAAAGGAACACCGAAGTACTGCGTCAAAGATAAAACCAGTGCCCGGGCGATGGGATCGATATTGTTAATGATCCAATTGGCATCTTCCCAGTTGTCGTGATACGCAACTTCAACCAAGTTGGCCGGCGCTACCGTGCGTCGGAGTTCCGCCAGAGTGGTAGAGGGAATGGTGATTACCAATTCCGGATCAGGGTAGATTGCGGCGAAATTCTGTGCAATGATTTCCGCCATCTGCCTTCCCTCGTCACTAAAGGAATAATAATAGATATTAGTGCCGCGAAAGGCTCCGGGCATGGTTTCCGGTGATGCGTTGGAATGGATCGAAAGGTGGAAATCATAGCCTCCCGCGTTTGATGCTGCAATGGCCTGACTCAGGGACTCGTCGGGATTGTTGCGGCCGTAGCGGATGCCTGAAGCTTCAAGATACGGGATCATGGCATCTGCAATGCGGTTCATCCAATACTCTTCACTTTCACCTGTAATAAAAAGGTTAAAATCCTGTACCGAGGGACTTAAAAAAACAGACGGCTGGTTGCCGGGCGTAGTATGCGCTATTTGATAATACATGATAAGTATCCTCCGAATCTATGTTAATTCAGTTTATTGTATGCGGCACTGTTTGGCGGCGTTCCTTAGAGAAGTCCAGACATACTTCTTAGATAAAATTATCCTTTTCAAGGGAAACGGTTTCATGTAAGATAGGAGACGGAGGGAAAAACTATGATAGGCGCCGCACTGAATTTCTGGATTTACATGTTTGTCGTCTTGGTGGGAGCAAAGCTTTTGGGCTTTGCTGAAGACACTAAGATGTTGGTGATAGCTATCGCTGGAAGTATTCTGATTTATTTTGGTATAAGAAGGTTCTTATCGAAAAGATAGAGTGCAGGCGGCGTATCGCATGAAATCACTAGGGTCATTGCTAGTGATTTTTATGTGTAGTCAAAGTTGTGTTTGGAAGTTGTATTCGGTGGCACTCACTCTACTCTCTCCTTAGGATGTAGACAACAACCTAGTTTCAAAATAGAATCTTGGCTACTTTCAAACTTCTGATTAGACAAAAACCGAAATCTAAGACACTTTCATGTCTACTTTCAGTTTCTGTGTTAGACAAGATTTCTTAAGCAATTCCAATTCTTGTCTATTTTGGGGTTCAATTGTAGACAAGTATTAAAACGTAAAATTATATCTTGTCTACTATCAACCTTCAAAGTAGACAACAAAAAAGAGCGGGAGTTTATTCCTGTCTATTTTCGGCCTTAGATGTAGACAACAACCTGGGTTCGAATCAGAATCTTGTCTATTATTGACTTCGGATGTGGATAACAACCGGAATTCAAGACCTGGAACCCCTGGTCTGGTTTGTCGTGGTTCACGGATCTCCATAGACATCTTGGCGGCGACTGCGTTGTGCTAGCCAGGCCATAAAGAGAAATGGGCCAACATAAAGAGAAACGGACAAACAGAAAGGGGGGATAAACTAATTTGTATAGCGACTGGAGGGTTTGGTAAAACTAACCATGGCATAACAATCAGGCGGGAGGTTTACAATGGGCGTTAGAATGGGCGGTAGAAAGAGGAAAGACCAAAAGTCGACGGATCAAAAACCGAAAATAAAGCTTGTCGAGGAAATTCGCGAGCTTCTTC
>JAAYNC010000157.1:0-9617 GCA_012521055.1 Eubacteriales Family XIII. Incertae Sedis bacterium | reverse complement strand
GCGAGAGCTGGCTCAATTTGAATATGAGCAATATGTTAAGGAAAAGAGGAGACCGGAAAGGGTCATAATATCTACTCGGGAACAAGCAAAATCAATGCGAAAGACTCCACGGAGGATGGGTAACTCTGAGGCCAGACTCCACAAGATGGGCAATCAAAAAGCAAAAGCTAATTTGGAGCGCGCTATTAAGAATGTGGAGGCAAGAATTCAGCATTTAGAAATTAAGGAGAAGCCCCAAAAAATTGAAAAAATCAAGTTAGACATTGGGGATGTTCAGAAGCTATACAGCAAAGTTGTCATCGAAGGAAAAGGGCTCAACAAGAGCTTCGGGGGCAAAGTTATCTTTAAAGACGCTCAGTTTTACCTGGAAAATGGAGCAAAGGCAGGTTTAATAGGTCCCAATGGGTGTGGAAAAACCACTTTGCTTAAAATGATCCTGAACCAAGAGCCCGCAATAAAGATTGCTCCTAATGTAAGGATTGGTTATTTCAGTCAGGAGTTAAGTATCTTAGATGAAAATAAGAGTATCCTCGACAATGTTATGGCAGAAAGCATTTATGAGGAGAGTTTTGTTAGGATTTTATTGGCCCGCCTTCTTTTCAAAGGAGACAGCGTGTATAAAAAGGTCAGGGTTTTAAGCGGAGGGGAGCGAGTCAAGGCTTCCTTTGCAAAAATAATATGCAGTGACTTCAACCTGTTGATCCTTGACGAACCTACAAACTACCTGGATCTAAACTCTCTGGAAGTGATGGAAGAAGTTCTGCGAGAGTACGAACACACCCTGCTCTTTGCCTCTCATGATCGGCGTTTTATAAATTCAGTAGCGAATCAGATCATGATCATCGAAGATCACAAGCTTAAAACTTTCAAAGGCAGCTACGAAGAATATATGGCTGGAAGGACTGAAGTCAGAGACAGGAACAAAGGGCAGATCGAGGAAGAAATCTTACTGTTAGAAACTCGTTTGACGGAGGTAATAAGTAAAATTTCTATACCCTCCAAAAAGGATGATCCAGAGCTTTTAGAGGTAGAATATCGTGAAATTTTAGAGCGAATCCGCCGCTTGAAAAGTCTTTTTGGATAAATCTAAATAGCATTTGGCGAGTTTCTTATACGAACCAAAAGGAACAGGAGCAAACCCTGGGTGAAAAAGCAGCGCGATGAAGGCGCTGCCTTTTTATTCCATATGTTCAGTGTCTGCGTGTATTCTGCAGATGGGCTACACATTGAACAGGAAGTGGATCACATCGCCGTCCTTGACTTCGTAATCCTTGCCTTCAGAGCGCACCAAGCCCTTTTCTTTAGCCGTTGCTATGTTGCCGCCGCAGGCGATCAGCTTGTCATAGGCGATAGTTTCCGCTCGAATGAAACCTCTCTCAAAATCCGAATGTATCTTGCCCGCGGCCTGAGGTGCTTTGGTGCCGCGCGTAATCGTCCATGCCCGGACCTCCGGTTCGCCCGCTGTGAGGAAAGATATTAAATTGAGGAGTTTGTAGGAGGCCTTGACAAGCTTGTCCAGACCGGACTCCGAGATCCCCAGATCTTCCCAAAAGGCGGCCTTTTCCTCATCCTCCAGCTCGGCAATTTCCGCTTCCAGCTTTGCGCAGAGGACGACAACCTCGGATCCTTCTTTTTCCGCGTAGTCCCGAACCTGCTTGACGTAATCGTTTTCGGCTCCGTCCATCACCATGTCTTCGGAAACATTGGCCACATAGATGATGGGCTTATAAGTTAAAAGGTTAAGCGATTTTACGAACTCCGCTTCATCTTTGTCAAATGCGATGGATCTGGCGGTAATACCGCTTTCCAATGTTTCCTTTATCCGCAGAAGGATATCCATCTCAGCCTGAAGCCCTTTATCTCCTTTTAGGTCTTTCTGGGTTTTCTGGATTCTGCGCTCGAGCATCTCAAGATCTGAGAAAATCAACTCAAGATTGATGGTTTCGATATCGCTAATAGGGGAGACCCTGCCATCCACGTGAACCACGTTGGGATCATCGAAACAACGGACCACGTGAACGATGGCGGCTACTTCACGAATATGCCCCAGAAATTTATTGCCCAGCCCCTCGCCTCGGGATGCGCCTTTGACCAGACCGGCGATGTCGTAGAACTCAATGGAGGTGTATACGATCTTCTTTGAGTTGTACATTTTCTGCAGAACCTTAAGTCTCTCGTCGGGTACGGTGACCACTCCCACGTTGGGCTCGATGGTACAAAAGGGATAATTGGCCGCTTCTGCGCCGGCCTTTGTGATTGCATTAAAAAGCGTGCTCTTGCCTACGTTGGGCAAGCCTACGATTCCAAGCTTCATATAAATTTACTCCTTGTTAATAGAATATCCGGCCTTTGCGACCATGCTTGCGTTCCATTTGGATCCATATGACCAGGAAGATGACAAAAACCAGGAGGCTGACCACTTGCGCAGTCCGGAAGGGTCCAAGCATCAGACTGTCCGTGCGAAGCTGCTCTACAAAAAAGCGTTCGACGGAATACAGAACGCCATAAGCCCAAAATGCCCTGCCGTTATACCGGCTTCGATTGTCGATCATTATGAGTATGAAGAACATCAGCAGGCACCACAGGGATTCATAGAGGAAGGTGGGGTGCACCATCTCGCCATTCACTAAGATAGCCCAGGGAAGGTCCGTTGGCCAGCCGTGGGCTTCCTGGTTGAAATAGTTGCCCCAACGCCCGATTGCCTGGGCCAAAGCAATGGAGGGAACCATCAAATCAAGCAAATTTAAGGGGGCGATCTGCCAGATCTTACAACAGATTACGCCGGCCAGAATTCCAAGAATCAATCCTCCATGAATAGCCAGGCCGCCTGACCGGAGGTTGATGATCTTGAAGAAATCTCCTCCGTAAAGGTCCCAATTAAAAAGGACATAATATAACCTGGCGCCGACAATTCCCGCGGGGATGGCGATCAGCGCCAGATCTATTACTTTATCACTTTGGATTTGGTGTCGTGGAGCTCTGAAATATGCCACCGACAGGCCTGCCAGCATGCCGAGAGCGATACAGATTCCATACCACCGGATGTCCTGACCGAGTATAGTAAATGCGATGGGGTTCGGTTCATATAAAAACATTTAATTGATTTCCTCCGAACGTTTTCCCTTGTCCATAAATATCATGTTTTAACGATTATACAGCAAATAATACAGTGTTGCAATCTTTCATGCCTTAAAATAGGAATTGTAAAAAATGTGAGTTGATTAGATATGAGTTGTGACTATAGTATTCCTTTGGATTTTATGGTAAAATAAGCTACAAAATGATAGGTATTGTTCTTTCCAACAGTGCCGGCGGAAGGATAAAGGAGGAGCCTGATGGCTAACGAACACAGATTTGCCGTATTGATTGATGCGGAAAACATTTCGGATAAATATATTAAGTTTATTTTCGACGAAATTTCAAACGAAGGTGTTGCTACCTACAAGAGGATCTATGGCGACTGGACGAAGCCGGCTATGAGCAACTGGAAGAAGCATTTATTGGAATACTCCATAACTCCTATTCAGCAATACGAATACACTACAGGAAAGAACTCGGCAGATGCAGCCATGATCATTGATGCCATGGATATTCTGTACTCCGGCAATGTGGACGGCTTTTGCCTGGTAAGCAGTGACAGCGATTTTACCAGACTGGCATCCAGGCTTCGGGAGTCGGGGATGGATGTTGTGGGAATGGGTGAGAGCAAAACGCCCAAAGCTTTCATCGTTGCCTGCAATAAGTTCAAATATCTCGATATACTTGCCAAGGAGGCAACCGCATCCAAGGAAAAAGAAAAGGAGGATTCCATAAAGGACAGGCTGATCCGATCCAAGGCCGATCAGGTAAAGAAAGAAAAAATTGTGATACCGTTGCCCGAGGGCTTCGGGGAAGAAGAGGAAGATGCTCTTCAGCCTGAGATGACACCTCTTGAAACCATTAAGGAAGCGGTAATGACTATAATCAGAGAAAACTCCGATGAAGATGACTGGGTCTTTATCGGAGATATCGGAAATATGTTGCTTAAACGATATCCGGATTTTGACGTTAGAAACTTCGGTTTCAAAAAATTAACTCCCTTTATTCGATCGATAGACTCCGTTCAGATCAAGACGGTAAAACACGGAAACAGCGTGCTGGTCTATGTGAAGGAAAAAGAAAACGGGGAAGCAAAACCTGTAAAGAAAAAGTAAGTAACTCTGCCGCGGGGACGATCCTCGCGGCAGATAAATTTATCCCTTATGCGAATTATAATCTACTTATCCTTACCAGCTGCAACCGTTGCTGCCGAAAAACTGACAGGCGTTTCTCGCTGAGATTGGACGACATTTTGCAGGTTTTTTTTCGCATTCGTCGCGGCATCCCGTCCAATCGTCACAGTGCCTCCTATCAAAGTCAACGCAGCTTCTGAAATGCCGGTTGCTTCTGCAGAAGATCTCATCGCAGATATCTTCAATTAACTCATCGAAGAAGTCATCGCAGAAATCTCCGCGAAAGTCACCGCAAATATTATCCGTGAACCTGCATGGATTTCTGTTATCTCTGCAGATATCATCCCGAATCCGGCAAGGTTTCCGGTCATCTCTGCGGACACCGTTGCATGAAGGAGAAGAATCTATACGACAGCCGAAATTGGAGGACAGCGTGCAGGTGTTGGAGTGATGGAACCCGTACCCGGGCAGGTTGTTACAGGGATCCGTCGTTTTTCTCCGCTCGGACTCAAGTTCGCCCGCAATGCTCCGGCAGGGAATTATCCCTTCCTGTGCATTTACCGAGAACAGGGTACGGCGAACGCTCTCCACGTGAACTGTCGGTTCCAGGGCAACCTTGCTTTTGAACACCAGAGTAGGTGTTCTATCCATACCCGGGAAGAATTCAGCGCTGACGCCCGCAGTTTCCACGGTTACGGGGACAGGGCAAGGTCTGTTGTGACATTTAACCTTTAGCTGAGGATTGATCAGTTTTATATTGCCGCTGAAATGGAAGGCAATTTCCGGTGCAATTCCGTTTGTGGTACAAGGAATGGAAAAATTGGGAATTGCAAAGCTGGAGCAGCAACTTGTTGGCAGCACCGTAGAAGGAGCATCATCCGCGTTGCGAATTTCAGCCCGGAAGCAACAGGTTCTTCCGCCGGAAGTAACTGTTCCTTCCAGCACATAGGTGGCACGGATTTCCCATGTGCATATGTCTCTGATAAGGAGGAAATTCTTACTGGGCAGATTCGAGTCTATACATTGCTGGTGCTGCAACCTGGATACCAGTTCCGATATCCCGACAATGAAACGGCCGTTATCAAAGGTGACCGAATCGACTTCCTCGCCGTCAATTGTGACTTGGGAAGGGCTTATATTTCCCGGCGGCACTATGCCGATAAAATCGAGCACCGCAAAAGCTTTTTCAATCTCAAAGACTGCATTGCAGTCCAATTCGTAAGGATTGCAGCCACAACCGCATCCCTTGTCTGCTGTAGTAAATTTTATTTCAAAATTATCCGAGTCGCATCTCGTGTCCAGGAAAAAAAACACGGGACAACTCGTGTCGCTGTTAAATGAAAAGACTTTATCCATATATACTAAATTCGGCTTTCTGTCGCCAAAGATGACATTTTCTGTATCGATACTCGTACCGCAGAGCCCTGCCGGTTCAAGTCTGCATTTTCTATTTCCCATTTTTATTTTACCTCTCTCGCTTAAGTTCTTTTGACCCTGTGAAGGATCTTTTTCTTATTGGATTGCTTACGCACTCCAATATGTAAATGGAAGAATATTGTTTTCTTACATCATATGTAAGAAAAAAACAGTTGCTACAAAATTGTTACTTCAGTTGCAATTTCTTTTGCATTTGAGATCATTGAAAATCATTAAGCAATCATTATTAGCGATTCTTTTGATAAATGCAGGAGACAATATTTTGTATGCTTTTTGGAGATCGCTACAAAATGTTGACTAAATGGTTAAATTTGGCCGCAGTCTGTCAATAACAGTCGAAAAAATGGTGAACTTGTCCATGTTTTTTCTTCGAATTAGTTGCAAAGTGGAGTGAAGTGGGGTATAGTGGAGATATAAATTGGGAGAATGGTGAAGTGGCATGTTCATCGGAGAGTATCATCATTCCATAGATGCTAAAGGCAGGATCATTATCCCCTCAAAATTCAGAGAAGGACTGGGATATAAGTTCATCATGACTAAGGGTTTGGACAACTGCCTTTTTATCTATCCTTGGGAAGAGTGGAAAAAGTTTGAGGAAAAGCTGATGAGCTTGCCTATGGCCAGTAAAGATGCCAGAGCATTTGTGCGCTACTTCTTTTCAAGCGCGGTAGATTGCGAAATCGATAAGCAAGGCAGACTTACCATCCCCCCGCATTTAAGAGAGCATGCGAAGATTGACAAAGAATTGGTGACTATCGGGGTTATGAGCCGCATAGAAGTCTGGAGCAAGCAAGAGTGGATCAATTACGGAAACAGCAATTTGAGCTACGATGATATCGCGGAGAGAATGGCTGAACTGGGAATATGATCCGGGAGGCAAACCCAGATGGAGTTCAAACACACATCTGTACTTTACGAGGAAGTCGTTGAAAACTTAAATATTAAACCCGACGGCATCTACGTGGACGGGACTTTGGGGGGCGGCGGCCACTCGGCGGGGATCTGCCAGAGACTGAATGGGACAGGCATTCTGATAGGCATCGACAGAGACAAGGACGCCTTGCAGGTCGCAGAACAAAATCTTCAAAAGTACAGCTGCAGGAAATATTTTATACAGGACAACTATGAAAATATAACTCATGTGTTGCAACAACTGAATATTGAAGAAATTGACGGTGCTGTGCTGGATTTGGGTGTGTCCTCATTTCAGTTAGACAATCCGGAGCGAGGATTCTCGTATATGCACGATGGACGACTGGACATGCGTATGAATGTAAATGACAGTTTGACCGCCTGGCAAATTGTCAACCAATGGAGCCGCGAAGAGCTGGCAGAAATAATCAGGAACTATGGTGAAGAGAGATGGGCATCTCGAATTGCACAATTTATCGTTGAGCATCGCAAGGCACAGCCCATTCAAACCACTTTTCAGCTGGTAGATATTATCAAGGCGGCTATACCGGCTTCCGCTCGGAGGGAAGGTCCTCATCCGGCGAAAAGAACATTTCAAGCCATAAGAATTGCCGTAAATGATGAACTGGGACAACTGGAACGGGCGATAGACCGGTTTATAGACGTTCTTAGAAGCGACGGAAGACTTTGCATTATAACCTTCCACTCGCTGGAGGACCGTATCGTTAAGGAGGTTTTCCGTAAAAGACTTCATCCTTGTACATGTCCGAAGGAATTGCCGGTATGCGTATGTGACAAAGAGGCGGATGTAGTAAAGGTGACGGGTAAACCCATATTGCCCGGCAAGCAGGAAATCGAAAATAATCCAAGGGCCAGAAGCGCAAAATTGAGAGTAATACAGAAGAGGTAGAGAACTATGATGGCAGCGGAAAAATGGTACGAATATCAAGAGTGTTACAGAAAGTACGGTTTAGATATGAGACCGAAATGTGTTCCGAAAAAAGATGAAATAAAAAAGCCATACGGACTACGAATCAGCGCAAAGGATAAAGCAAGATTGTTGTTGCTGACTTTATTCGCGGGGTTGCTCTGCATATGCCTTATCATTACAGCTGCTTACTCCACGAAGATCAAGTTTAATACCAACGCCATACTGGCGCAGGCCGATGAAGTTCAGGGTGAGATCGAAAACCTGAACGTCGCCATTAAGAGTGCCACCAACATTTCCATAATTGAAGAAAAAGCCATGAATGAGTTGGGAATGGTCTATCCCGAAATCACTCAAATTGCTTTTATAGAGGCAGGCAGCAATACCATGCCTGATTTTGCGCTGACATTGAAACAACTGGCATTTAATAAATAGAATTATATAGAATTGTACTTGTAATAGAACTTGTAAAAAGTGTCAGACACCAGATGCAACTTTGGCATAAGCGCTTGCCGGGGAAGTCATAAAACGGGGAGCAGACGAGTAGAATATAAGAAACAAAGGATAATTGCATATGATATAATGTCCGGATAACAAAAGAAGCAATCGAACCGTTTATCCGGCTTTGTAATTTATAAGGAGAAAATATGGCAAAGAGTCCGAACAGAAGCAGAAAGAGAATAATATTTGTCTTCTTCATCGTATGCATAATCTGCACCGCTTTGATTTTCAGAGTCGGCTGGATTCAAGTGGTGGCAGGTGACCGATATTCTAAGCTTGCGGTTGAACAACAGACCATGGATACTCCTATTCCCGCAAAGCGAGGCGTAATTTATGATCGCAACGGAAAAGAAATGGCTATAAATGCCGTTACAAATACTATATGGGCACGACCCGGAGATGTTAAATCCGCAAGAACCGAGGAAGAAGGGCTTGCCAAGCAGAAGAAAACGGCGGAGGTATTGGCGGAAATATTGGAAATGGACGAGGAAGAGGTGCTTGAGATCATTTCCGCGCCGAAATCCCTTGTAAGAGTGGCAAAATACGTGGATAAGAAAAAAGCTGATCGGATTCGGGAAGCCAGGCTTCCTGGCATTTCCGTTGCGGAGGATGTGAAGAGATACTATCCTATCGGCGCATTTGCTGCCCATGTTTTGGGGAGCACTACGGATGACAACCGCGGTCTGTCGGGCATTGAACTAAAATATGACAAATACCTTTCCGGCACCCCAGGTCGATGGATTAAAAACACCGATGTGGCAGGAGACAGCCTTTCGCATGGCGTGGAAAAATACTTTCAGGCGGAAGACGGTCTGAGCGTCATGCTGACCATCGACGAGGTGATTCAGCACTATGTAGAGAAAACCATCGATCAGGTGCGTGCCAGTACTCAGGCTGAAAGAGTATTTTGCGTAATCATGGACCCCAAAACAGGCGACGTTCTCGCCATGGCCATGACGCCTGATTTCGATCCAAACGACCCCAGGACGCCATTGGACCCTGCGGAAGCCGAGTACGTAAAAAGCCTGTCTGATGAAGAGAAACTTACATATTGGAACGCCATGTGGAGAAATCCCATGGTTAGCGATACCTATGAACCCGGTTCCACTTTCAAGCTGATTACAACTGCCATCGCATTGGAAGAAGGGGTTACGAATCTCAGCGAACATTTCGTATGTACCGGGAGCACTGTGGTGGCTGGCACGAAACTATCTTGTTGGAGGTCATATAGGCCCCATGGAGATCAGACCCTTGTAAATGCAGTTCAGAACTCCTGCAACCCCGTGTTCGTCACCCTGTCACAGAGACTGGGACTTACCACATACTATAAATATTTGGAGAAATTCGGCCTTATGGAGAGAACGGGAATCGACTTCCCGGGAGAAGGAGGAAATATCCTGCAGAATATAGAAACGGCCGGGCCGGTTGGCTTGGCCACCATGTCCTACGGCCAGGGTATCGCCGTAACTCCCGTTAGTCTCCTGACCGCTGTTTGTGCGCTGGGAAACGACGGTATGCTCATGCAGCCCAGATTAGTAAAAGCATTGCTTGACGAAAACGGCAATATTATCGAAAGCTTCGAGCCGCAGAAGGTACGGCAGGTGGTATCGAAGCAGACGGCTGACGAG
>JAAYNC010000017.1:0-3585 GCA_012521055.1 Eubacteriales Family XIII. Incertae Sedis bacterium | reverse complement strand
CTTTCCGGGGCTCTTGACTTGGTTTGAATCGATGGGATAGGATACGAGAGAGGTGAAGTTCATGTCAATCGAAAAAGTAAGAGAATATCTCAAGCAGTGGAACAGGGATAAAGATGTTATGGAATTTACGGTGTCAAGCGCTACGGTCGAGTTGGCAGCCAAAGCCGTCGGGGTGGTTCCCGCAAGGATCGCCAAAACCCTGTCTTTCCGCGATAACGGGGGCTGTATTTTGGTGGTTACGGCCGGCGACCGAAAAATCGACAACGGAAAGTTTAAACAGTATTTTAAAACAAAGGCCAGGATGCTCTCGCCCGAAGAAGTGCTGACATTCACCGGATATGAAGTGGGGGGAGTATGCCCCTTCGCCATTGAAAATCCCGAAGTGAAGATTTATTGCGATATATCGATGAAGCGGTTTGAAACCGTATTTCCTGCCTGCGGAAGCAGCAATTCAGCCATTGAATTGACTTGCGACGAGCTTTTCGAATATGCAAAAGCGCTTGAATGGGTCGATGTCTGCAGAGAGTTATAAAAATCAAAAAATCACAAGGAAATCAAAAGGGACAGTCCCTTTTGATTTATATAGTTTTGTGCAAAAAACGAAGTTATGTGTGGATCCAAAGCTGCAAAACGGCCCATCCTGTGCAAAAAGTTGAGTTATGTGTGGAAGTTTAAGGTTATTGCCCCAATAATCCACACACAACTCGATTTTTTGCTCATTTTACCGATCCAATTAGTCCTTCCTGCCTGGTCGGCACTTGCTTGTACTCGCCAGAGAGCAATCCCTACGCTCCAAAACAACAGTGTAATTGTTTATGTCTATGATGCTGATTTCAACTATCAGAGGCTTATGACGAGGGGAACGAAAGCGGGCACTACGGCGCTTTGGAGCAGGCCGATTAAAAAGGAATAAATCACGATCTTTTCGCTGCAGGCCCTTTCGATCAACGGAATGCACACATCCATGGAGGCAACGCCCGGAAGACTTGCGGCTTCAATATATCCAATCTTTTGCGCTACTATGGGAATCAGTATTATACCTCCCAGTTCTCGCATTATATTGTGCATAAATGAGATGGCTCCTGCTATTACATAGCCTTGTTCGGTGATGATGATGGGGGCCAGAGTATACCATCCGAAACCCGCTCCGATGGCCAGGGCTTCTTTCTGAGAAAGGGGCAGTACCAGGCCGCAGAGAAATGCAGCGGCCAGGGTTCCCAGAACAACGGCTATGGGAAAAGCAAGAACCCGAAGGCCGGCTTTTTTAAGGCTGTGGACGATGGTGCCGGAAAGCCCCAAATCCACCCCCACGAAAAAAAGCAAGAAACAAAGGCCGACAACCAGAACGTTTCCCGAGAGGGTTTCAAAGGCACTATAATCGGGAAAGAGCAACGGAATGAATAAACAACCAAAGATTATTCCTAAAACAACAAATGCAAGAATCAGAATGGTCATTTTCTTGCCGTTGCCGTCTTTGGGATTCGTCGTTTCTTCTCCGGCAATTTCAATGTTTCTTATATTATCGGCAGCCGGCTGATCTCGATCAGCTTCAGAGAGAAGTTGACCGTATTTATCCATTCGCAGCAGCCTTCTTGTCAACGTGACGGCCAAAACGCTTCCGGCCATAATAGCTACCGTCATGAAAAGCGCTTCAAGGCCAATGGTTCCCAGATTGGCAATGACCTCTTGGTTGGATCCCATCCGGACTCCCATAATGAACACCAGGGCAATGATGGCTACAAAAAGAAGCGTTCCAACCCAGGAAAGCTTTTCTTTTTTGCTTCTGCACTTAGTGCCGACAAAATAACCTATCAGGATCATTCCCCAGTATAAAAATAAAAGCCCCATATGTTTTCATGTCCTTTCTTTTCAGAAATACTATACATGGAAAACGGGGCGCCGTCCAGACAGATTAAAATGAGATCAAAAGGGACTGTCTCTCCAGATCGAAAGCAAAAAATCAAAAGGGACTGTCCCTTTTGATTTTTTGGGCCTGTTAGGAGTCGGTCAGTTCGATGCAGTTGATATCCATCTTGTAGGTCACGTCCTTCCTTTCGACGATAACCGTAATCTTATCTCGAAGGGATGGATCTCCCATTATTTTCGTAATCAGTTCTTTTGTAGGATTGATAGCGTGAGGGTAGCCCACCAGTTTCAACATTGAAAAATCCCCGGCGGTGTCTCCGTAAGCGTAGCTTTGGGAGAGGTCGATATTGTGTTTTTCCACCATTTCCATGACGGCAGCCTGCTTGCTTTTCGAATCCCACATGGGATGTATTATGCCGTTATACGTGCCGTCCTCACCGATTTCATAAATCGTTCCTTTATAATTATCCATTTCGTACTTGGAGGCCATTTCGCTTACCAACTCCACGGGAGAACCGGAGATGGCTATGGTGAGATGACCTTGTTCTTTATGCCACTTCATCCGATCCCTGGTAAAGGTATAAACCCGCTCTCCGCTTTGTTCTATTACTTTGCGGGCGATATAACGGATGTGAAAAGGCTCGGTATTCTGAACGGTATCGGTGTAAATATCCACCATCTTCTGAAGGTAATGGTCATAATCGCCGATGCGCTTGTTCCACCTGGTAAATGCCGGTTCTACTTCACGGTGCCATTTATGCACATCGATCAGCTCGTATTTGATCATCTTTCTGAACATCTCGCTTATGAGGCCTTCACGGGAAATCGTGCCGTCCACATCGAAGAATGCCGCTTGCTTTTTCATGGCAACACCTCCTTTTCATATTTATGAACCTTTTGGGCGACAAATAATCAAAAGTTGCAAAAGGTGTCTGACATCAAATACAAGTTTTATTTTTGGAGCGCAGGGATTGCGCTCCTGCTCGATGGCTGCTGCCAGAATGCGCAGGGGGATGCGGTTATGCATTTACCGCACACCTGGCTTCCTTTGATTGCAGTGCTTTCTTCCGTATCGTCTTGATAGGAGCTGCTAAATTCCGTGTAGATTTCGGCATTTTCTCTTAACAGGGAATAGCATTGCCACCGATCGTATTCCGATGTGCTCAATGCTGTTACGGGACAGTTATCTATGCAGACTTTGCAGCTTCCGTCCTTTTTATATAAACACAATTCCTCCGTCAGAGGAGAATCGGGTATCACGTCGAGGTTTGTTGCTACCGTAGAATACCTTCCACAGCATCCGCTTTTGGTGATCAGCATATTGTTTAGTCCAAAAGTTCCGAGGCCTGCGGCATAGGCGAAATGCCTGTGGGACCAATTGCTTATCAGCGTGTCCCGGGGGAATTTGGATGCGTCCTTTGCAACGGCAGCTTTGTAACCCATGCTTTCCAAAAATTCTATAAGGTGGGCATTGAGATGGACAAACATAGCGTTTGTCTCTTCGTAGGCCAATGCCCATTCCAGAGAAGCCAGCCGGCCGTACTCTGCGTTTGTTTTGGCCAGTTTCGTTGTGAAGGGGACGTAGTAGGCAATTACGATGGAAGCGTCTTCCAGTACGTCTGCCGGTGTTTGATGACCGGGTCCGACAACTTCCTTAAGAGCAAGTATATATGGGCTTGCCGCATCGGCAAATCCAACCAGGGGTTTGCCCCACTTTGT
>JAAYNC010000168.1:0-26957 GCA_012521055.1 Eubacteriales Family XIII. Incertae Sedis bacterium | reverse complement strand
TTTCTCCTTTATCAATGCGTCCATCCGCCAAAGATTCCTCTCGCAACTCATTGTGAGCCTTCACCTGGCTTTTGACTTTTTCATAGCTGTTAGAGGAATATCCGATGAGGATGGCTACCGTCAATATGATGACGGGAAAAATCAATGCCGCTTCCAGGAAAACGGAACCTCGCTTTGATAGGTTCATGCTTTTAAAAACCGCTGCTTTCCAAACTGTCAAAAGTCCCATTGATAAAGTCCATGATCCTTTCACGAAAGATTAGGCCCAATGTTACGGCGATTGCCACCAGGATGGCAACTTGAACAAGTTCCATACCTCGTTTGTTTCTCAGATTCATAATCTTTCTCCTTTCCTTCCAGTTCTTTTCAAAGCATTTTATAAGCTGAGCAATATGGGCGCCGTTGTGATGATCACAAGAGACAAGAGCAGAAGCATGAGAGGAAATGACAATTTGGTTTCCGCCAGTCTGGCCCGTTCTTCTGCGCGCTTCTTTCTGTCCATCCATAACAGCGTGCCTTCCGCCTCCAGTTTTTCCGCTAAGCTGCTGCCCTTATTGATGTTGTCTTCTACGATGGCGGAAAATCGCAAAAGCTCCCGCACGCCGCTTTTCACCGCATATTCGGACAATTCACGTTTGAGGCCGGAATTCGTCTGCTGTGCTCTGTCTATCAAGTTCGAAAGCCCTTCATAGAGAGCCCGCTTTCCGATCAGTTCCCGTGATTTCTTATAATCGAAGGCTATTTTTCTTAAAGCGGCTTCCGTAACCATGCCCGCATTCAGGAGCAGAATCAGTTTGTCTGTAAATTCGGGGAAGTCTTCGATGATGGACTCCTTTGTCGTTTTAATCTGTTTTTCCACCCAACCGTACCTGTTCCTGTATACGATAAAAAGCAAAGTTGCAAAGAGAATCAGGATTCCGGCAAGGTCAAAGCCGCTCCCCTCCCCGGCAACAGTCTGAAACAAGGCCGCAGAGACGGATACGACGAAGAGGGCACCTATGAGCAAATAAATTCGCGTAATGCGTTTTATGTTTTGTTCTATTTCTTGTTTTGCATGCTCCGAATTGTAGAGCTTGTCGTACATGCTCATTGCTATTTCAGGATCAGGCAACAGTTTATTAATGCTCATTTATTCTCCCGCTCCGTTCTCTTAAATAGAATCCTTAATGGAGTCATTACAGGTCGGATGCCCAATGTCCCCGCAAGGAATATGCCTAATGAAGTCCTTGCGGGCAGGAAGCATAATGAAGTCCTTGCGGGCAGGATGACTACTGAAATCCTTACAGGGAAATGCGTGTTATACGTGCTCCGATAACTGCTGCGGCGCCGATGAAGAAAAACGCCATGGTCATTAAAATTCTCCCTGCAAGGGTTTCGTACATTATTTCCAGATAGGATCCGGATGTCAGCCTGAGAAAAATAAGTACGAAAGGAGGCATGGCGGTCAGAATTATGAACTCCATTCGCTTTTGCGCGGTAAATGTGTGCACTTCTCTTTCCAATTCGATTCGATCCAGCAATATGGCCACTGTCTTCCGAATGACCCTTTCCATATCTCCTCCTGTTCTCTTGCAGATGGAGTAGATATCGGAAAAGCTTTTTATGTCTGCAACCCCGCTTCGAAGAGCGAAATCCCGCAGCACCACTTCCTCCGTTTCACCGCTTTCCTTCATTCGATCGATCATGTATTTCAGCTCCAGGCTGATGCAGGCATTTTCTCCATGAATCAGCTTCATTGAGTTTTCCGCTTCTGTCAGGGCCTCTCTCATCCGGCGCCCTGCCGAAATGGAAGAAGAAAGAGCGTACAAGAGATCCCTGAATTGATAAGATAGTTCTCTCCTCCGCTTTTCCGCCAAGTACTTGGAATAATAGCGAGAAGCCGGGTAGGCAAGCCCGCAATAAATCAGGGAAATAACAAGGCTGTTATAAAAGAGATAGGTGCAGCTTCCTAAAACCGCGGCGGCAATAATGCAGAATATAAGCAGTTGTCTTCGACTCAAAGGATATGTACTGTATTCCCGTATCATAGCGAAATTCCTTTCAGCTCAGCCTTTGTCGTATTCTTCAGCCGGTTGCCGGTTGGAATCAGGCCTTTAGCCCTGTCGTAATAAAATAGCGGATTGATAATGTATCTTCCTTGATCAAACCCTTCCACCTCAACGATCTCCAGCACCTTCCGGCTCTTATCCGGCATTCGGCCCAGATGTACGATTATATCTATGGCTTCGGCGATCTGCCCTCTAACCGCATCTATGGGTAAGGATGCAGCCGTAAGGTACATGGCTTCCAACCGGGACAGCATTCCCAAAGGCGAGTTTCCGTGGCCGGTTGAAAGGGAACCGTCGTGTCCCGTATTCATGGCTTGGAGCATATCCATGACCTCCTCTCCCCTGACCTCGCCGACGATAATTCTGTCCGGGCGCATCCGCAAGCTGGCGCGAATCAATTGACGAATGGTCACCTCGCCCTTTCCCTGCACATTTGCATTCCGGCATTCCATGCGCACAATGTTTTCAACGCTCTGTATCTGTAACTCAGCCGAATCTTCGATAACTACGATCCTCTCATCGCAAGGAATAAACCCCGAAAGGACATTTAACAGAGTTGTCTTTCCCGAACTTGTCCCGCCGGATATGAAAATATTAGAGCATCCGGCTACGAGCTTCTCTAACAGTTCCGCAGCTTCCGGGGTGAGGGTGCCCCACTCCAACAATTCTTTCATGGAAATGCACTGCTTGGGAAAGCGGCGGATGGAGAGTATGGGTCCGTCGATTGCCACATTGCGGCTCACTGCGTGGACCCTGGAACCGTCTTCCATGCGCGCGTCCAGGATGGGATTCAGATCGTTGAATTCTCTGTGCACTTTTCCCGCAAGGCGATGGATGACCTCCTCCAGTTCTTCAGCGCTTTCAAAGCGTTGGTCCACCTTTTCAATGTTCCCGCAACGTTCTATAAATATGGAGTCAGGTCCGTTGACCATGATTTCGTTAACTTCCGGATCATCCGCATAAGGTTGAAGCAGTCCCAACTCTTTTCGCGTGGCGTTGAACACGCCCTGGATCATAGCGGATTTCACAGGAAATGTGCAACGTCCGGTGCTGCTGTCGTACAGAACAAACTCCTCGATAAGTTCCAGAACTTCCTCATCGGTAAGTTTTTCCTGCCGGCTGTTTATCACCGCTCGAACGTTTTCCGTAATCTCTTTTACACTGCTGACCGCATCGCATCTATGTCTCTGCCGGGCACTTATCTGCAATCTTCCTCACCCCCAGTTCGAAACAACGCATCTGTCCCACATACATCCGCAATTTTTCTCACTCCTACTCCGAAGCAGCGTTGAAGGCTTATATCGATATAAAACCCGTCCGTTGTGAAACTATCTTTGTCATATTCCAGGAAAATGCGGTTGGCGCCGTAAACCGCCTCTTTATCTTCTTCTTCATTTTCCGTCTCAGGATTTGGGAGCCATTTGTTAGTCACCCATTTTATTTGATCTCCTCTCTCCTCATACTCTTCGGCGGCGATATTTTTTGTAAATTTACTGTTCTTCCAAACGGATATGGGGCTGCCGTCGTCAATGAAAAATATGTTGTGACAGGATTTCAAAAGATACATCGTGCTTTCGGATTGCCGCGCCGGAAAATCAACTAAGATATAACGGAATCGGCCTGTGGCGCAGATGGAATCAAGAAACCGGATCAGCTGCTGGCAGGACAACTGTGTGAGTTCGTTTATGACTTTTGCCGGCCTGAAGGCACAGAGTCCGTACATGTCGGATATTAAAAAGCTGTCGATGAAAGATGCAGTAACTTCTTTTCCGCCGGAGAAGAGATAATATAGGTACTCGCTGATGGACGCCCTGCCCTGATCCAAAGGAAAGTATATAGATGTGGATTCCGTCTCTTCAAAAGAGAGATACAGTACGTCCCGCTTGTCCAAAGAAGCCAGCTCGCGGCCTGTCGCAATGGCTATGCAGCTTGTGCCCACGCCGCCGGCGCCGGAAGTAAAACCTATTAATTTTGTCTCCTTGTTATGCAAGAAAAAACGTTTCCTGCCAGTGACTTCGGAAAAGGCGATCTGAAGTTCGGAAGAGATCCGCTCTAACCCACCGTATTTATATATGTAACCCGGGAGAGGCGTTTCGCTGAGCCCCATCAGCTTTTCCCGATTTTCTGCATTATCCCGGTCCGCACATTTCTTCCATTCTTCATCTGTCAGTATCAGATCGTATTCTTTTTTTACCGCTTCCTCCAATACGCCGGCAAGAGAAAGCTTGTGTTCCGAAGCCAGCGTAATGGTGTAAATTCTGTCTCTTAAAGCCAAGGCTCTGGCCAAGGCGGAGGCATATTCCACATCTGTGTGTAAAATGAGCAGGCGAATTTGATTCATCTCTCTACCCCTTTGACTTATGTTCCGGCCGCCGGTTTTTATTTGCACTATCAACCCATATTTGAACTAATTTCCCATATGCACACTACCGACTCATATTTGTGTACTAATTCATTACATTGCCGATTCGTACTTGCACTGGATATTTACCGCATGCAACTCACGCATGAATGGGCGCTATATATTTGTATTTTTTACATTTATTTACATCTACTCTAGCGCATCTCCCATAATTTTACAATTATTTTCTGTCGACATTTTTCGACACTATAATGAGTGTTCTTCCTTTTCTCGGAATCTGAAGTTTTTCATGCCCGCCTGCCATCATTTTTGAGAGTTTTGATTTGCTTCTTGCTCATCGATCATGGATCTTAGCTTTTTCAACGCATCCTTCAATCCCCCCACCTCATCTATGAGACCGATCTTCACAGCTTCTTTCCCGTAAAGTATTGTTCCTACATCATTGGCCATGTTTCCCGTAGCGTTCATATAATGGTTTACAGTATCAAGATCTGCCTTTGAGGTTCGCACGATAAAATCTTCAACTCTCTGCTGCATCCTCCGGAAATATTCATAGGTTTGCTGCGCACCTATGACCAAACCGGTCAGGCGGATGGGATGCATGGTCATGGTTGCGCTTTCTGCAATAAAAGAATACTTGCTGGCCGTGGCAAGGGGTATTCCGATGCTGTGGCCGCCTCCCAGCACGAGAGAAACCGTAGGTTTTGTCAGAGTGGCTATAAGCTCTGCGATTGCAAGGCCGGCCTCCACATCGCCCCCCACGGTGTTGAGCACGGTAAGCAATCCCTTAATATGCTTGTTTTCTTCAACCGCAATGAGTTGAGGGATGATGTTTTCGTATTTGGTAGTCTTGTCCTGCGGAGGCAATACAGAGTGTCCTTCAATGCTTCCGATTATGGTCAGATACTGGATATCGCTGCGAAAGTCAAAGGCGTTATTTATAGCACCGAAGTCGTCTATGGTTTTCTTTATTTCCGAGGTTTCCTCCGGCTTTGCTTTTTCATCTTTCTTGTCAGGTTTTGCTGGTTCTTTCTCCTTCATAGTTCTTCCTTTCTCATCCAGAGACTTTATAGATCTGATTGATGGCACCGGTCCGGCAGTATCCGTTGGATTCGCCGATTACAGCCGGTGAATTGTCAGAGCAACAAAGTTCTGGCATGAAATATAGTTTGTACTAATATACTTATTACTACCTATCATTTGATTTTTAGGAGGGAATTATGCGATTATCGGATTTAGGAGAAAAAGAAATCATAAACATAGCCGACGGGAGTCGATATGGCGATTTGTATAACGCGGAGCTCATGTTCGATGAAAGGACAGGCAAGATCCGCGTTATCATGGTGCCTGAACATACAGGGCGGATCCGTTTTGGCAGTGTCAACAATTATATCCATTTCCCATGGGATTGTGTCAAGAAAATCGGCGAAGACATCATCATCGTAGACACGACAACTTAATCTGCGATATTTTAGTCGTAAATATCAAAATAATGTATTATATAAATAATTCTATAGGACAAGGCTGGGATTTTATGATAAAATAGTAGGACCCAAAGCGAATTATGTGAAAGCTATAAAACCAGAAATTATGCCATAATATACTGAAGTATCAGAGTGGTGGTGAAAGAAATAAAACGCTTTCGGAAAAGATCCCTGTCCTTAACAGCTTTGAGGAGAAAAATCGTAAAATCGTTCCAGAACAATAGCAGCGTTTTAGGTGAATGCACGCTTACCAACATCCGAAGAATTTATTACTTAGCACTTATTACAATACCACTGCGCATTATTAATATTGTCCAATTTTCTTTCACCGAGTCCCAAAACACGCAAGTTTATGAGACGTGGAGGCAAGGAATCATCGCATCTCATTCTGTTTTGCTGAGTTTTCTATTTGTTGTCTTTCTAATAACCCGCAGACTAAAAAACAGAACAGAACCTAATATAATTATGTCTGTTTTGCAGTACATAGTCGCTGTTGTTGTCATGGCTTCCGACGTCGTCATAGTTGCCATTGATCAATTGGTAACTACCAACATCACACCGTTTCTCTTAGTAAACATCATTATAGGGGCATTTTTCTTATTTAGGCCGCTGGTTTCCTTCTTTTTCTTTCTGTGTTCCTATGCGGCGTTTTATTATTCCATAGCATTTACCATAACCAACCAGGAAGTGCTGCTTTCAAATAGAGTCGACGGAGTCTCTGCCGTTGGAATCGGACTCTTGCTTAGCATTATCCTGTGGCAATACAATTACACGAATACAATCCAGAAAAAGTTCATTGAGATGCAGCAAAAACAGCTGGAGCAGATGGCATACTACGATCCCCTCACCGATTTGCCCAACAGGCGATTGTTTGAGAAAATGGTTAAACGAGAATTTGCAGCGATGCAGCGTTACGGCCACGAAACGGTCATAGTGTTTTCAGACATCGATGATTTCAAGTTCATCAACGATACCTACGGCCATGCGGTTGGCGACGAGGTGCTGAAGCAAGTGGCCGAACTATTAAAGAATAACGTCAGAGAATCGGATACAGTTGCCAGATTTGGCGGTGAAGAGTTTATTATCCTTCTTTCCAGGGCTTCTGTGGATGAAGGCTGTGCCTTTGCGGAAAGACTGAGAAAAATAATCATGGAGAAGACATTCTCAGTAGGTTCTCTTTCATTGAAGATCACTTCCAGTTTCGGCGTTTCTTCATTGCGGGATGTCAGCGGCAAAACCTTGGAGAACTATTACTATCATGCGGATCAAGCTCTCTACCAAGCCAAGCAGAGCGGAAAAAACAGAGTAGAAAAAGTCTGCAGCTGTGTTGACCTGCAAACCCCAAGACAATCGAACTGCAGAACTAATGACATACAAAAAATCAAAAGGGACAGTCCCTTTTGATTTTTAAAAAAAAGGTATTGCACTTAGAATCTAAGGACAATACCTTCCTTTTATGTTCAGCCTAAACCCGTGTCATATGTTCGGTTTAGTTTTTCTTATCTTTAAGCACTGCCTGGGCTGCTGCCAACCTGGCAATGGGCACACGGAACGGTGAGCATGATACGTAATGCAATCCCGTCTTGTAGAAGAATTCTATCGAAGAGGGATCGCCGCCGTGCTCTCCGCAGACTCCCAATTTGATATCGGGCCGGGTCTTCTTACCAAGCTCTACAGCCATCTTTACCAGCTTACCTACCCCTGCCTGATCCAATCTGGCAAAGGGATCGTTCTCGTAGATCTTCTTATCGTAGTAAGCTTCGAGGAAACTCCCCGCGTCGTCTCTGCTGAAACCGAAGGTCATCTGGGTCAGGTCGTTTGTACCGAAGGAGAAGAACTCTGCCTCGGTGGCAATTTCATCCGCCGTTACCGCAGCTCTGGGAATTTCCAGCATTGTTCCTACCAAGTATTTCAGATCGATGCCGGATTTCTCGATGATGGCGTCGGCAGTTTCAACAACCACATTCTTCACGTAAGCCAATTCCTTAACTTCGCCCACAAGGGGAATCATGATCTCGGGAACCAGGTTCCACTCGGGGTGTCTCTTCTGCACGTTGATGGCAGCTTCGATAACCGCTGTCGTCTGCATTTCGGCAATCTCCGGATAGGAAACCGTGAGACGGCAGCCTCTGTGACCCATCATGGGGTTGAATTCGTGAAGGGAAGTGACTACCTCTTTCAGGGCTGCAACTTCCATCTTCATCTCAGCAGCCAGGGCCGCAATATCTTCCTCATCGGTGGGCAGGAACTCGTGAAGCGGCGGATCCAGGAAACGGATGGTAACGGGATATCCTTCCATGGCTTCGAATATTGTTTCAAAATCGCTCCTCTGCATGGGCAGCAGCTTTGCCAGCGCAGCCCTTCTCTGCTCTTCCGTTTTCGAAACAATCATCTCGCGCATGGCTGCAATTCTGCCAGAGTCAAAGAACATATGCTCCGTACGGCAGAGCCCGATGCCTTCTGCTCCGAACTCTCTTGCCTTAGCTGCATCCTGAGGCGTATCCGCATTGGTTCTAACCTTCATGGTGCGGATTTCATCAGCCCATTTCATGATTCTGTCGAAGTTGCCGGAAATGGATGCATCCACTGTGGGAATAGCCTCCCCGTATATGTTGCCAGTAGAACCGTCGAGGGAAATATAGTCGCCTTCCTTGAACTCTTTTCCGCTCAATGTAAATTTCCCGGCTTCTTCGTTTATAACAATATCTCCACAGCCGCAAACACAGCAAGTACCCATACCTCTGGCAACAACGGCTGCATGTGAGGTCATACCGCCGCGAACGGTGAGGATACCTTCAGAAAAATGCATTCCTTCAATATCCTCCGGAGAAGTTTCCAATCTCACTAAGATTACCTTCTCGCCTCTTCTGCCCCATTCCGCAGCGTCGTCAGCAGTGAATACCACCTTACCGCATGCGGCTCCCGGAGAAGCAGGCAAGCCTTTTCCGATGGGGGTTGCCGCTTTCAGCGCTTCCGCATCGAACTGCGGGTGCAAAAGTGTATCCAGCTGCTTCGGATCGATCATGACTACCGCTTCCGCAGGAGTGATCAAACCTTCGTCAACCATATCACAGGCAATCTTCAGCGCGGCGGCAGCGGTTCTCTTGCCGTTTCTTGTCTGCAGCATGTACAATTTACCCTCTTCAATGGTAAATTCCATGTCCTGCATATCTTTGTAGTGCTTCTCGAGAGTATAGGCAATCTTATAGAACTCCTCGTAAACCTTTGGATTGATTTCCTTAAGCTGATCGATGGATTGAGGGGTCCTTATACCTGCAACAACGTCTTCTCCCTGGGCATTCATGAGGAATTCGCCGTAGAGTTTAGCTTCTCCGGTAGCCGGGCTTCTTGAGAAAGCCACACCGGTACCGGAATCATTGCCCATGTTGCCGAAGACCATGGCCTGCACATTGACTGCAGTGCCCCAGGAATGAGGAATATCGTTTATCTTCCTGTAGTAGATGGCTCTGGGATTGTTCCAGGAGCGGAATACGGCCTTTATGGCGCCGAAGAGCTGCTCTATCGGATCGCTGGGAAAATCCTCTCCCACCTTGTCCTTATATTCTTTCTTGAACAGTTCACACAGGGTCTTGAAATCATCTGCGTCAAGATCTATGTCATCCTTAACGCCTTTTTTCTCCTTTAACTCATCTATGAGCCTCTCAAAGTACGACTTGCCTACTTCCATTACAACATCGGAATACATTTGAATGAATCTCCTGTAAGAATCGTAGGCAAATCTGGGATTGTTCGTCTTTTTCGCAAAGCTTTCCGCCACTTCATCGTTCAAACCAAGGTTCAGGATAGTATCCATCATGCCTGGCATGGACGCTCTCGATCCGGAGCGGACAGAAACCAACAGCGGATTGTTCACATCGCCAAACTTTTTCCCCATGATTTCTTCAAGCTTGGCAATGTTGGCCATGATTTCTTCCCGGATTTCGTCATTGATAGTTTCGCCGTCCTCATAGTATTGAGTGCAGGCTTCCGTCGTAATGGTAAATCCGGGGGGCACAGGCATGCTTAAATTGGTCATTTCCGCCAGATTGGCACCCTTACCTCCCAAAAGCTCCCGCATGGAACCATTACCTTCACGAAACAGATAAACATACTTCTTCTTGCTCATAAGTCATTACTTCTCCTTCTATTTAAAATTGTATTTTGTCCTCAATGTAAGCTCTGATGTCAGATATGGGCAGTCTGATCTGTTCCATAGTATCCCTGTCACGGATGGTTACAGTTTGATCCGCTTCTGTGTCAAAATCCACAGTGATGCAGAAAGGCGTACCGATCTCGTCCTGTCTCCTGTAACGCTTGCCAATACTTCCGGTCAGGTCAATATCCACCATGAAGTATTTGGATAGTTCCTCATGGAGAGCTATGGCGGTCTCATTCAGCTTCTTCGTCAATGGAAGAACAGCTGCCTTGAAAGGCGCCAGAGCCGGATGGAAACGAAGCACGACACGCTTGTCCTCTTTTCCGTTGACATCAACCACCGTCTCTTCGTCGTAGGCATCGCAGAAGAACGCCAGAGTCACGCGGTCCGCGCCGAGAGAAGGCTCTACACAATAGGGTATATATCTCTCGTTAGTTTCTGGATCCAAATAGGTCATGTCTTGTCCCGAGTGCTCCTGATGCTGCTTCAGGTCATAATCGGTACGGTCCGCAATTCCCCATAGTTCGCCCCATCCAAAGGGGAATTTGTACTCAATGTCCGTAGTAGCTTTACTGTAATGAGAAAGTTCTTCCTTCTCATGATCCCTAAGGCGAATATTCTCCGTCTTCATGCCGAGGGATTTGAGCCAGTCTATACAGAAATTCCTCCAGTATTCGAACCATTCCAGGTCTGTTCCCGGTTTGCAGAAGAATTCCAGCTCCATCTGCTCAAACTCTCTTGTTCTGAACGTGAAATTGCCGGGAGTTATCTCGTTGCGGAAGGATTTGCCTATCTGGGCGATTCCGAAAGGTATCTTTTTCCTCGTCGTTCTGGCTACATTTCGGAAATTAACAAAGATGCCCTGAGCCGTTTCAGGCCGCAAAAACAATTCCGCCTGAGAATCTTCAGTGACTCCCTGAAAGGTTTTGAACATGAGGTTGAACTTGCGGATTGAAGTAAAATTGTGTTCTCCGCAATCCGGGCAAGGAATCTTTTGCACGGCAATAAAATCCTGTAATTTCTCGTTGGACCAACCGTCTACAGTGACGGACATACCGTCCTGCGCCTTGATATAGTCCTCAGCCAGTTTGTCGGCCCGAAATCTGGATTTGCAGTTCTTGCAATCGATAAGAGGATCCGAAAACCCGTCTACGTGGCCTGATGCCACCCATGTTTTCCGGTTCATCAGGATGGCGGCGTCCAGTCCCACGTTGTATTTGGATTCCTGAACAAATTTTTTCCACCATGCCTGCTTGACGTTATTTTTGAGTTCCACACCAATAGGGCCATAATCCCAGGTATTTGCCAACCCTCCGTATATCTCGGATCCGGGAAACACAAAACCCCTGGACTTGGCCAAAGCCACGATTACGTCCAATGAAAATTCTTTACTCATATTATCTTATTGCTCCATTCACTGAATCTATTTTTATTGTATAAAACAAAACAATAAACTTATTCGGGTGTGTCGTCTTCTTATTCCGCGTCTTCCTTATCGCTTGCTTCTGCGCCGTCTTCTGCGTCATCCTCAGCGTCGTCGTCAAGCTCTTCATCCTGGCCGCTTTCCTTCTTAACGGCTTTGCTTATGGCTTCATTGGCCTTTGATTTTACATTTTCAAATACGTCGCTGCCCTTTTCCATAACTTCATCGGCTATGACAGCGCCTTTTTCCACTACATTTTCAAAGGTGTCCGATGCAATCCCGCTGATGTCTACAACTTCGCCGTTGTCCTTAACCAGTTCAACGGTGCACTTGGTTCCAAAGATTGCAATGACTCCCGCTACAGCCGCCCAAGGAGCCAGCACCGAACCGATAATGCCCACATTAACGGGCAGATTCAGAATTACATCATCGCCTTTTCTGACGATGATCTTGGAAACATTGCCTTTGCGAATGGCGTTCTTTAGTTTTTCGGCAATTACTTCGCTCTGCTCTTTCAGCTTGCTTTTCGACTTGATGTCGATGGATTCTTCGATGCTGATAATCGCATCTACCACGCTGCCGTCAGCCGCTTCCAAGGCTTCCTTTGCTTCTTTGTAGCTGACGCCTGTTCTATCCTTTACCAGTTCAATTTTCTCAAGAGTAATTTCCATGATAATATCCCTTTCCTCCTTAAATCTCTAACAATAACGTTTTCATGCAGAGGTTTTGCCGCCGTCTACCGGCAGTCCAGAAATTCCTCGGTCTTGAGACTGCTGATGTCCAAATGGTACTCGATATAATTCCTTAAAACTCTCTTGATCCATTCCAGTATGCAATCGTCCAAAGCCAGATTCTCCAAGTGAGATAAGGGTCTTTGAGTCAGGAATTTAATCACACCTACTATATCAAATCCCGCTTTGTAAATCAATTGCCCGTTGCCATCGGCAAGGGATCTGCAGGATTCGCATACAACACCGCCGTTTTCAACGCTGAAGCCGGTTAAACTCTCGCCGGCACCGCACAGCACACAGGCATCAAGCTGGGGTGAGTTGCCGTTCAATGCCAAAGCTTTCAGCAGGTAGGCCACAAGCAACGTATCGTACTTCTTGGTACGCTTCTCCATCAGGGAGAGGAATTCCTTCAGCAGAGAAAACAACTTGGTCGCCGGGGCCTCTTCCGGCAGCAGTTTATCCGTAAACTCCATCCCGTAGGATGCGCAGAAAAATTTGTCTATATCCTCTCCGATGGAGTAGTGGCTGGCTATAGTTTCACAGCCGTTTACATGATAGTTGTCTCCGGTCTTTTTGATCTGATATCTCCCGTAAGTAAAAGGCCGCAGAGCCAAGGCCGCACGATTTTTCCCCTTTTCGCTGATATATGTTCCGGCACTTATTTTGCCGTAACGTTTAGTGAAAATTACGAGCATGCGCCTGCCGCCTGGTATCTTTATTTGTTTCAGCACAATGCCTTCTGTTTCAGCATACATTTGAGCCCTTATTCTTTCCGATACCCGAATTCCGATATGAAAAACGGGTTGTCTCTCCAGTTTTCCTTGACTTTTACCCAGATTTCCAGAAAGACCTTTGTACCCAACAGAGCTTCCAGCTCAAGTCTTGCACTCTTTCCTATGCCTTTCAGTTTCTTGCCTTCCTTGCCTATAATGATGCCTTTGTGAGACTTCTTTTCGCAGTATATGACCGCTCCGATTCTGGTCAGGTTTTCGTTTTCTTCATAGCTTTCGATCTCCACGGCAATGCCGTGAGGAACTTCTTCCTCCAAATAGAGGATGGTCTTTTCACGGATGATTTCACTAATGAGAAATCTTTCCGGGTGATCCGTTACCATGTCCTCCGGGAAGTACATGGGACCTTCCTCCACCAGCTCTTCGATGGCGTCCACCAGTTCCTGAACGTTTTTGCCGTTCAGGGCGGATATTCCAAAGATCTTATGGAAAATACCTGTTTCATCGTACTCATCATAGATGCCGCGAAACACGTCCGGAGGCAGCTTATCAATTTTGTTGATGGCAAGAATGCCGGGTGTTTCCACTTGTTTTAGTAAATCCAGTATATATTTATCCCCGGGCCCGCTTACGTCGTCCACGATGAAGACTATGACATCCACCTCATTTAAAGTCTTGAGGGCCATTTCAGTCATGTACCCGCCGAGCTTTGTTCGCGGCTTATGAATGCCGGGTGTGTCGATAAATACCAGTTGACTGCGAAGGCCGTTCGCATCGGTTCTGGTATAGATGCCCCTTATCCTGTTTCGCGTCGTCTGAGGTTTATCCGTGGTAATTGCGATCTTTTCGCCTAGTATTGCGTTCAGCAATGTGGATTTTCCCACGTTTGGGCGTCCAATGATTCCAACAAAACCCGATTTCATAATTTCTCCTACAATTTTTATAGTATAGTTAATAACATCTAATATGTATAGTGTTATTTATTTATCGAACTAAACTAAAACCTTCCGGTAATAGCTCCTGTATCGTATAGACCTTCAGATGGTCTTCATCATCGCCGGTTATAATCCGCAAATCATCGCTAAACTCGAACATAAACTGCCGGCAAATCCCGCATGGAAGCACCGCCCCTTCCCCCGACACCACGGCGATGGCAGTGAACTTACGCTTTCCTTCCGAGACAGCTTTTACAAAGGCAGTTCTCTCGGCGCAAATGGTGGCTCCAATAGATGAATTTTCCACATTAACGCCTGTAAAAACCTCCCCGGTTTCGCTGAGAAGGGCTGCCCCCACAGTAAATTTGGAAAAGGGCGCATAGGCGTTTTTCAAAGCTTCCTTTGCCTTTCGATAAAGATCTTTGTCCGTAATCATTACGATAACTCCTCTCTTTTCAAGCCCAGTTGCTCCATAACCGATTCCTCAAGTTGCCTCATATCCTTTTTTTCGTCCTCTTGTTCATGATTAAGGCCAAGCAAGTGAAACATGCTGTGCACAAACAGGTATACTAATTCCCGTTCGGGAGAATGACCGAAATCATCCGCCTGAAGCAGAGCCTGCTCAGTGCAAATTACCACGTCTCCCAGCAGTATATTCCCTTGTTCGGGGATCTCCTCCGGGTTTTCGTATTGCGGAAAAGAGAGCACGTCAGTAACTCTATCTACATTCCGATAAAGCGCGTTGAGCTCTTTCATCTCCTCACTGCTGACGAAAGTAACTGAAACCGTCACCCTCTCAGGATCCAAATCCTTTTTTGCAAGGCACAGTTCTGCAGCCTGATACATTTTCTGGAGTATAGATTCTCCCGGCTTCCTTTCATCACTGAATATAATTTCCATAGTGCCCTCCCTCCCCTTAACACTAACCGCTATTGCTATTGCTATTGCTATTCTTATTCTCGATCTTCCTGATCATACTCATACCTTTGCTCTCGCTCCCGGAGCTCTTCCTCTTCATCATCATCGGAGAGCATTCGTTGCTCGTAGGCGTTTATAATCCTCTTTACAAGGGGATGGCGCACTACGTCTGCATCATTGAGAAAACAGAATTTAATACCCGCTACGCCATCCAATGTATGATGAGCATCGATGAGCCCCGATTTTTTGCCCCGGGGAAGATCGATTTGTGTGATGTCTCCGGTGACAATTGCCTTAGACCCAAAACCCAGCCTGGTTAAAAACATCTTCATCTGTTCCCTGGTTGTGTTTTGAGCCTCATCGAGAATAATGAAGGAATTGTCCAGGGTTCGTCCTCTCATATATGCCAGAGGGACAACTTCAATGACTTCTCGCTCTTTAAGCCTCAATGCGTTATCTCGCCCCAGTATATCATAAAGGGCATCGTAAAGGGGTCTCAGATAGGGATCCACCTTTTCCTGAAGATCACCCGGAAGAAATCCCAGGCGCTCTCCCGCTTCCACCGCCGGTCTTGCGAGAACAATTTTTGCTATTTCCTTGTTCTTCAATGCATTGATGGCTAAAGCGACGGCAATATATGTTTTTCCCGTACCTGCAGGGCCGATGGCAAACACTACGTCATGGGCTTTGATGCTCCTGGCATAGTGGGTCTGTCCGATGGTTTTCGGCCGGACCGCTTTCCCGCGATGGGTAAAACATATTACGTCTTTATTGATATTGCTTTCAAGATAGGATATCCCCTTCTCCTTCAAGCTGATTACATAATTCACTTTCTGGGTGTCCAGAACCTCTCCAGACCGAAGAATGGCTATGAGTTCATCGATAACTTCTTCGGCTTTTGCCGCTTCTTTTCCTTGCAATACGATTTCGTCCTGTCTCAGAACGATATTGACATCGTAGTTATCCCGAATGATTTTCAGATTGGCATCCAAGTTTCCGAAAAGTTGTTCGCTCTCATCATCATCGTTTATTCTTATGCGTATTTCTTCAATCTGCATATTTTCCAAATGTAATTTTTCCTTCCTCTTCTTTATTGAATTTTTTATTAGCCATTGCTTTGGTCCCTGGGCACATCCTGGGGGATAAATGGTTTCTTTTCACCGATTTGTTCCAAAGCTTCTACCATAATTGTAACCTTTATTATATTTTCTTCCGGCAAAAACTTCAAACTTTTATTTAATATTTGGGCGGATTGGGGAACATTCTCCTGAATAAGCTGTCTTGCCTGCCGTTTTGCCTGTTTTTCCACCTCTTCTCCGGTCCTTTTCCCCCGATACAGTTCCAGCTCTGAAACGCGGTTTACGGCAAGCTCCAGCGGAACAGGCCAGAGAATGTCAATGAGCTTCTTTTCTTCATATACGGAGGTTTCAAAGGGGGTAATAAAACCGGACGTACTCAATGTACGATCACCAATGGTCAACCGTATGCCAGGTATGCTCTTTCCCGTTTTGCGTTTTTCCAATTTGTAAACATCCTGATAACATATAAAGCGATAGACCGTTTTGGCATAAACTTCCCCGTCAGCGTGCACATAGCGGTAGACTTTGCTTTCCGGATCCAGGCTGTAGGTTTTGTCCTCAACCTCTAGTATACCCGAAATCAGCACATCTCCAACGTGTACAAAGTCACCTTTTACAACCTCACCTTTTCCTTCCTTTGCAATTACTTTTTCGATGTATCCTTCTTTTACGGCAATTATATGGCAGGGCTGGCTCTCGTCAACTTCCTCAATGGGTTCGGTCCCCTCAACAACTGTAACTTCTGCCAAACCACCTTTAAAGGTAATTCCTATCCAGCTTAGGATATCCAGTTTTCTGTACATTTCAATTTCTACCCGATCAGGGTCGACAAACCGGCTGCACCCCACATACAGGCCCGCATCCTTTAAATGCTCGAGTATTTCCCGTTCTGTAAGACTTTCATAACCGTAGACCCGAATTTCCGAAATGAAGGAGGTTTGCAAAAAAAGAATGATAATAAATAGAATAACACCCGCAACGGCACTTCGATTGGACAACATCTGAATGAGAAGAGGCTTCAGCCCTTTTTCCCGCGTTACAGTCAGCCGGTATTTGCTGCCTGCCATCCGGGTTAACCGCACCCAATCTTTTCCGCTTACATCAGCCGTGAATTCGCAATGGCTCAATATCCTGATATTTCTTAAACCGATGCCTTCTTTCAGGCATTGAGAAAGCAGTCTGTTAATTTCGAAGCCTTCAATACGGATGGTTTTATAATGCATGGCCTACCTCTTGCGCTGAAACAGTTCAATGGTCTTTATCTCTCCGCTTACAACGACCCTTTCATCGGAGAGCTGCCTTATGAACAGATCGCTCCCGCTCAACGAAATGTATCCGGAACCGCACTTGGCTACAATATTATTATCAGTGACGATGAGGAGTTGTTTTACGTGATCCAGCACGCCGGTTTTGCCTCCTACCAACACGCGAGGCAAATTGACGCTGAAATCAAAAATCAATTCGTCCATAACAAACATATACAGCCCTCCAGTCTGTATAGATTATGATTCCGGCGAAAAAAAAATAACCCGACACAGTCGGGTTATCAATCCTTATGTTGGTTTTTGATTTTGTGTCACTGAAGGAAGTTCTCAACCATCTTCCTTACGATAGCACCGTCGGCCTTGCCTTTCACCTTTGGCATTACCGCTCCCATGAGTTTTCCCATGTTCTGCCTTCCGCCGTCGATCCCAAGATCTTTGGCCGTCTGCTCAACGATTTCGGCGACCTCCGCTTCTGTCAGCTGTTTGGGCAGATATTCCATCAATATCTCGATTTCTTTGTTATAGGTTTCTAATAAGTCCGTTCGCTCTGCTTTCTCAAAATCAGAGAGGGCATCCTTACGCATTTTAACTTGTTTGGTCAGAATGTCTATGACACCCTGATCATCCAGTTCTACCCTGTGATCTAATTCGTACTGCTTTATCGCAGCCCTTGCCATACTCACCGCATTTTTTCTTACTTCGTCTTTGGCTCGCATGGCTTCTTTATAATCGTTTGCCAATCTGTCTTTTAAAGACATGAGCAACACCTCATTTATATGTTACCTTTTCGCTTTTTTACGAGCGGCTTCTGACTTCTTCTTCCTCTTGACGCTAGGCTTTACGTAATGCTCTCTCTTTCTGATTTCAGACATTACGCCGTCTCTTGCGCAAGAGCGCTTGAATCTCTTCAGCGCACTTTCGAGGTTTTCACCTTCTCTAACAACAACCTGTGCCATTTATCCATTTTCCCTCCCTCCGTAATTAGGACTTCAGATGCACTGTTACTCCCGGAAAGCTCTGCTCTGTCCAAATGGAGTAAATGGAACGGTTCCACCTATAACGAGCCCATTATACACACTGCCGTCGAAATAATCAAGAATTTATTACATGCAAAAGTAAATTAGAGATCAGCCCGGAGGCCATTGCATCTTTCTCTTTCCGAGCAGATGAAAATGCAGATGCTTCACAGTCTGCAGACCATCTTCTCCGCAATTGGAAACCAGACGATAGCCGTTTTCCAATCCCAGCTCGGATGCAATGTCCTTTACTTTTGCCATAAGCCATCCCATGACCTCCTTATGGTCTGTGGTCACCTCATCCAGCGAAGCAATATGCTCTTTTGGAATAATGAGCACATGAACCGGGGCCTGGGGATTCAAATCGTGAAAGGCGATAATTAAATCGTCTTCGTAAACGATGTTTCCAGGTATCTCTTTTTTTGCAATCTTGCAAAAGATACAGTTGTCCATGTTATCACTCCTGACGATTTCGCTTAATTGATTCAAAATCTTACACGACGGCTCTGTAAACTATACAATAAAATATCATTTCACGCAACGGTTTTTAGGGTTTTCATGCTATTTATCACAAAAAGTTCCCCTTACGCCATCAAGATATATCTCCGAAAACTTGACCTCTTTCAGAGTATTCAACAGACATTGTCCATGTTTTTCGTCGTCGACCTGACAGTATACCTTGATGTAGTTGTCGGAAAATCCGGATACCATACCGGATGTGTCATCATATTCCTCAAAAAGCACTTTTCTCCTGTCGCCGATTGTACCTTTTAGAAAATCCCGGGAAGACTCCTCGGCTATTCTTATTAACTCTGCACTTCTGGCCTTCTTCGTTTGGGGGTCCACCTGTTCCCTCATCTCAGCCGCTTTCGTTCCCGGACGTTTGGAATAAGGGAATACATGGGTTTTGAGAAAACCAACCCGTTTTACCATATCCGCACTGTCCTTGAAATCTTCTTCCCTTTCGCCGGGAAAGCCTACGATAACATCCGTAGTAAGTCCATAACCGGCATCAGCCTTTCGCAGAACCTCAACGATTTCAAGATACTCTTTCCGGCCGTAATGGCGGTTCATGGCCTTAAGTATTCTAT
The DNA here is from genome assembly GCA_012521055.1 of Eubacteriales Family XIII. Incertae Sedis bacterium. Taxonomy (GTDB): domain Bacteria; phylum Bacillota; class Clostridia; order Peptostreptococcales; family Anaerovoracaceae; genus UBA1426. The sequence goes on along the minus strand of JAAYNC010000168.1, from coordinate 7,718 downwards.
CGCTGCCGCTTTGGAGGGAGAGATGCATATGATGGCAGAGCTTGTCGTACTTCAACAACCTCTCAGCAAGAGAAGCGTTTATAACCGTAGGCTCCAATGAGCTCAGACGGATTCGAAAATCTCCGGGGAGATCATTTAATTGCTTGACAATAATCTCTATTCCGTAAACATCCTTTTCCTCCGACCGGAAGTCTTCTTCCGATCCATACAGGGCGGTATTGATGCCCGTAAGCACCAGTTCCTTGAATCCCTTCTCCAGAAGACTTTTGGCCTCCCTGATTATATCCTGGCTTGCTCTGCTCCGGGCTGCCCCTCTTGCATATGGGATAATGCAATAGGAACAGAATTGGTTGCAGCCGTCCTGTATTTTAATATAGGCCCTGGTCCGAGATTCCATAGAAGTAATTATGCCGCTCTCTTCGTATTCTTTCAGCTCTTCTCTGGGAAGGATGTGGATGTAAGGGCCTTCTTGCTCCTTTTTTATCTGCCTGTCATGCAGCAGTTTCTCTAGGTGATCCGGCAAGGCATTTTTTTCATTATTTCCTATAACCAGGTCTACTCCGTCTATGGCTGCCGCCTCTTCCGGATTAACATGGGCGTAGCAGCCGATAACCGCAACTATGCTGCCGGGGTTTTGTCTCTTCATCCTTCGGATATATTGCCGTGACTTTCTGTCAGCCAAGCCTGTAACGGTACATGTGTTTACCACATATATGTCCGCATGCTCAAACTCATCCGTTATTTCAAACCCCCGCTTGATAAAATTTTCCTTTAACCCTTGGGTTTCGTATTGATTTACTTTACAGCCCAAAGTATAGAATGCAATTTTCTTTTTTGTATTTCCCACATTTCCCACGGTTCTGTCCTCGGTTCTGTTCAATTTATATTTCCAGTTCGTACATGATCATTGCCAGAGTCGCAGGTCCGGCAGTTTCAGTACGTAAGATTGTCTTTCCCAGGGATACGGATTTCCCGCCCGCATCCACAACCACCCGGGCCTCCTCTTGTGAAAAGCCGCCCTCAGGGCCGATAATTACGGCAATGTTCTCCTTTTTATCCTTCAAATTGCGAAGCACGTCCTTGATGGAGGTGTCGTTTTCATCTTCATAAGGAAACAGGACTAAATCATACTGTGCCAGGTCATCCAGCATTTCGTTAAAATTCAGGCTTTTCTTTACCTCAGGCACGATTCCCCTCTTGCACTGCTTGACGGCTTCCGCAGATACTCTTTTCCAGCGATCCAGCTTCTTCTCAATGCCATGTTTCTCCGTAACTATGGTTCTTGCCGTAATTACGGGAACTATGCTATAGACCCCCAGCTCCACCGATTTCTGAATGATGGTTTCCATCTTGCCTTGCTTCGGCACGGCTTGATAGAGCGTAACTTTGATTTGCGGTTCCCTTGCAAATTTCTGCTTATCGAGAATCCGCACCGTAACCATTGCCGGGCCGATATCTACAATCTCCGTTAAATATTCGAAGGCATTGCTGTCGGACACCTCCAGCTTGTCTCCTATACCGAGCCGCATCACCTTACAGATATGCTTGATATCTTCTTTATCAGTGATTTGAATATTTCCGGCCTTCACAGCCGATTCTTTCACAAAGAAACGGTTCATATACCTCTCCTATAACGTAGCCGCCATGGCGCACCATTCGTCATCTTCTAAAATATCCAGTATTTTAAATTGAGATTTTATCAGAGCGTCTCTCACTTCGTCTTTCTTTTCATTTATAATTCCGGAGACGATGAAAACACCATTTTCTTTGAGATTTTTACGTATATCTTTTGAAAGCATGACTACAAGGTCAGCCGACAGGTTCGCAACTACGATATCCGCCCTGGTTTCTATTCCTTTCGCCAAGTCTCCCACAAATAACCGGATGTCACCGTCGAGCCGGTTCCTCAAGATGTTTTCTTCCGCAACGGAAACCGCCAGGGGATCTATATCGACGCCAAACACTTTTCTCGCGCCCAGAAGAGCAGAGGCAATGATCAGAACTCCCGAGCCGCAGCCCACATCAAACACCGTTGACCTGCCCTTTTCTATATATTTTTCCAGCAGCTTTACACACATGACCGTAGTGGGATGAGTACCTGTACCGAAGGCCAGTCCCGGATCTATTTCTATAACCAGTTCATCCTGCTTTTTTTCATGATCCTCCCAACTAGGTTTAATCACTATCCTTTCCGTGATCCGGGTCGGTTTGAAAAACTCCTTCCACTTGTTATTCCAATCTTCGTCGGAAACTCCGGACACTTCCACCTTTTCAACGCTGAAAGCGCAAAGCTCTCCCAGTATTTCATCCAACAGCTCGATCCCCTCCGGAGTGTCTTCGAGGTAAAAGGTCAAATTGGGAGAGACCTTCGCCAGTTCCTTCATGGAATCGTCAATGTAATCCCAATCGTAAGGATTGTTTTTATTTAACAGGTCGAAATAAAGCTGGGGTTCTTGTATTTCAACTCCTAAAACCCCCTTTTCATGCAGCATTAAAGACACCGGTTCCAATTTGTCCGATTCCGTGTAGATCCTTACTCTCGTATAACTCATTTCTATCACTCCGTTCCACAACGAGCATCAAAAGGAAACAGACCCCGAGTGTGCCACAAGCACAGGGGTCTGTCCCCGCAATTTACCTTTTATCTGAAAAGCTCTTTAACGCTCTTCAAAAAGCTCTTGCGCTTACTATAGGCATCTTCGGTAAGTGTCTCACCCAGCTCTTTTATCAGTTTCTTCTGCTTACTGTTGAGCTTTGTAGGTATTTCAAGATTAACTTTCACATAAAGATCACCTGTTCTATTGGAGCGCAGGCTCTTGATACCCTTTCCTCTCAACCTGAAAACAGTATCGGGCTGCGTTCCTTCCGGAATCTTATAGCTCACCTTTTCTTTCAATGTAGGTACGACGATTTCCGCGCCCAAAGCCGCCTGATCAAAGGTAATGGGGATCTCAAGCCACAAATCTTCTCCGTTTCGCTTGAACAGCTTGTGGGGCTCGACGGAAATCACTACGTACAAATCACCGTTGGGTCCTCCGTTTGTTCCCGGCTCTCCCTGACCTTTTATGGAAATTACCGAATCGTTGTCTACTCCTGCAGGAACTTCTACGGCAATGGTGACAGTCTTACGCACTTTCCCGCTGCCGCCGCATTCTTTGCAGGGGTTTTCCACTACCTGACCTGTTCCGCCGCACCTGCTGCAGGTCTGAACATTTATAAACTGACCAAAGGGAGATCTTTGTGAAGTGCGTATTTCTCCGGTACCGTTGCATAAAGGACATACGGTTTTGCCCGAGCCTTTCTCTGCGCCGGTGCCGTCGCAAGGTTGGCAGGAAACGTATTTTGTGAGCTTGATATTTTTTTTCACTCCAAAAGCAGCCTCTTCAAATTTAATTCCGAGGCTTGTTTGAATATCTGCACCTTTCTGCGGCCCGGTACGCCTGGCTCTGGCGTAGCTTGCAGATCCTCCGAACATATTGCCGAAGAGATCTTCGAAAATATCATCAAAACCGCCAAATCCAAAGCCGCCGAAGCCGCCTCCTCCCGCTCCGAACCCCGCATTGGGATCCACACCCGCGTGGCCGAATCTATCGTACTTTTCCTTCAGCTTCGGATCGGAAAGAACGCTGTAGGCTTCATTTACTTCTTTAAATTTTTCTTCCGCTGCTTTATCGCCCGGGTTGCGGTCAGGATGATACTCCATGGCCTTCTTTCGAAAAGCCGATTTTATCTCATCCTCCGATGCACCCTTTTTGATACCCAGCACTTCGTAGTAATCTCTTTTTTGTCCTGCCATCGGTCCATGTTGCCCCCGTTATTACTTCGATTTTTGCCCTATCAACCATAGGGTCGCGCCCGTCTAATCTAATTATATGCTAAGGCACGACCCTCTGTTGTTGTTTATCCTTTAATTCGTATTATTCGCCTTTATTATCCTTGTCTTCATCCTCGTCCACCACTTCATAATCCGCATCTACTACATTATCGTGGGGAGGTGCATCCTGGCTGCCGGCATCGCTTCCAGTGCCCGAACCGAAGCCGCTTGCCGCATTGCCCGGATCGAAGTCTGCCTGCCCTCCCTGGGCTTGCTGGTATAGTTTGGCGGAGATAGTGTGGAAATGCTGTGTTAGAGTTTCGTGTTTGGCCTTTATCTCATCAACTGTACCTGTTTTAAGGGCCTTGCGCAAGTCTTCTTTAGCATTTTCTATGTTGCGCTTTTCGTCTTCGCTCAGGCTGCCCCCGATATCTTTAAGGGCTTTTTCGGTTTCATAGATCAGCGTCTCGGCATTGTTCCTGGCTTCTACTTCTTCTCTTTTTCTTCTGTCTTCCTCTACGTATTGCTCCGCTTCTTTAACCTTCTGCTTGATTTCTTCCTCGCTCAATTTATTGGAGGATGTTATGGTTATACTCTGCTGTCTTCCTGTGCCCAGATCCTTTGCGCTTACGTTGACTATGCCGTTTGCGTCGATATCAAACGTAACTTCGATCTGAGGAACCCCGCGAGGAGCAGGAGGAATTCCTGTGAGCTGGAATCTGCCCAGGGTGATGTTATCGGCAGCCATTTCTCTCTCACCCTGCACAACGTGAATTTCAACGGTAGTCTGGTTGTCTGCAGCTGTAGAGAAGATCTGGCTCTTCTTGGTGGGAATGGTGGTGTTCCTCTCGATCAGTCTGGTTGCTACGCCGCCCAGGGTCTCGATGGAAAGGGAAAGAGGTGTAACATCCAGCAGGAGCACATCTCTGACCTCGCCGGTGAGAACACCCGCTTGAATTGCGGCACCGATTGCAACACATTCATCCGGATTGATCCCCTTAAAGGGTTCTTTGCCGGTAATCTTCTTTACAGCTTCCTGTACCGCAGGAACCCTAGTGGAACCGCCCACCAATATAACCTTATCCAAATCCGCTGCTGTTGCGCCCGCGTCTGACATAGCTCTCTTCATAGGTTCGATGGTTTTATCCACAAGGTCACCTATGAGCTGCTCAAACTTGGCTCTCGTAATGTCCATGTTTAGGTGAAGCGGGCCTTCCGCAGTCACGCTGATAAAGGGCAAGTTAATGTTTGTCGTTTGAGACGCAGAGAGTTCCTTCTTCGCTTTTTCCGCAGCCTCCCGCAGCCTCTGAAGAGCCATTCTATCCTGTCGCAAGTCAACGCCGTGTTCCTTTGCGAAATTGTCTGCAATATAATTGACCAGGGCATTGTCGAAATCGTCTCCGCCCAATCTGTTGTTTCCGCTGGTTGCCAGTACCTCGAATACGCCGTCGCCCAGCTCGAGAATAGATACGTCAAATGTACCTCCGCCCAGGTCGTAAACCAGGATTTTCTGATGAGTATCTTCCTTGTCAAGGCCGTATGCCAAGGATGCTGCCGTAGGTTCATTGATGATTCTCTTTACATCCAAACCGGCAATTTTACCTGCATCCTTAGTAGCCTGTTTCTGACTGTCTGTGAAATAAGCGGGCACGGTGATAACCGCTTCCGTCACTTTTTCACCTAAATACGCTTCCGCATCCGCCTTCAATTTGGCCAGAATCATAGCCGATATATCCTGAGGCATATAGGTCTTGCCGTCGATTTCAACCTTATGGCTGGTACCCATATGTCTTTTTATGGATGATATTGTTCTTTCCGGATTGGTGATGGCCTGGCGCTTTGCAGTTTCGCCTACCAATCTTTCACCGTTCTTCGTAAATGCCACGATAGACGGTGTTGTTCTATTTCCTTCTGCGTTTGGGATCACTACGGGATCTCCGCCTTCCAAAACGGCAACGCACGAGTTTGTGGTCCCTAAATCAATTCCGATTACTTTTCCCATTTTGTCCTCCTAAAACTCATTGAAATTTCTGTCTGAAATACGTCCGGGTAACCGCTGTCAAAGCTCTGTTACTCTGCCACGATTACCATGGATGGGCGTATAACTTTCTTGTTTAACGTATACCCCTTTTGCAATACTTTGATGATCTGCCCGCTGCGGTGAGAATCGCTGCTCTCAGACTGCACCGCATGATGACAATTGGGATCGAAATCCTGGCCCTCTGCCGGAATTTCCTCCAATCCGCAGCTTCCCAGCACGTCAATGAGTTGTTTGAAAATCATTTCCATGCCTTCCTTCATGCCGGTGTCAACGCTTTCTACCGCTAGGGCTCGCTCAAAATTATCTATTACATTAAGCAATTCCGCCATGAGTTTTTCATTGGCGTATGCATAAATGTCGTTTTTCTCTTTTTCTACGCGGCGTTTATAGTTCTGGAAGTCCGCCGCCAGCCGCAGGTATTTGGTTTTAAGGTCTTCATCATCTTCTTCAACGGGCTGAGGTTCTTCCTTTTCACCTTCTGCTGCTTCTTGCTGTTCTTCTGAAGCTTTCGCTTTTTCTTCTGACTCTCCCGGATCTCCCGGTTTTTCCTTTCTTTCCTTTGTTTCTTCTACCTTTGTTTCATCTGCTTCTTGTTTTGCTTCCTCCGTGTCTAACGCAGGATCTTTGTCGACCTGCTCATCAATCGGGTCTTTCTTCTTCTTCATTATCTTCTCCTCCAGTAATAAATGCTTGATTCAAATGCTCTGTCAAATATTCAATCACGGATGTGACATGATCGTACTGCATCCGTGTAGGGCCTATCACTCCGAGCTTGCCTATATTTTTGCCATTGATCGCGTAAGTTGCCGTAATCAGGCTGTATTCCTTCAGATTCTCATCCGGATGCTCTTCGCCGATGGTGATGATAACTCCGTTCTCTCGATTTATCAACACATCGGTAAACTTCTTTCTGCTGATGGTTTCGAGGAAGGATTTAGCTTTTTCTATATCGCTGTACTCAGGCTGCTTAAAGATATTCATCAAACCATCCCAATAGAGCTCCACATCCAACATGCCTTCCAACGTGGACAAGAACCTGGGCATGATGGATTCGGCAAGCCTGCTCATGAAGGCAATATCCGATTCGAATTCCCTTATGATATCCATGGTCAGAATATCCGTCAGTTTTCTGCCTTTATAGTTGTAGGTCATGACCTTAGCCAGCAATTCAAGATGTTCTTCTCTATAGGGAACTCTTATCTTAAGAGTCGTATGGGTGGCTTTACCGCTTTCCGATACCAAAACCAAGACCAAAGTATCTTCATCCACAGGGATGAAGTTTACATACTTCAGGTAATCGTCAGCCTTGCTTGAAGCCATGGCGAATGAGGTCAGGTTTGTAAGCTCTGACAACAATTTGGCGGCATGCTCCACTGTACGGTCCAGTTCCATAATCGTCGCATTAAGCTTCTCTCGTATGCGACTCTTTTCTTCTTCTGACAACTCGTACCGCTCCATTAGATCATCTACATAAAGGCGGTACGCCCTTGTGGAGGGCACCCTTCCTGCCGAAGTGTAAGGATGAGTCAAAAACCCCATTTCCTCCAAATCTGCCATTTCATTGCGGATTGTCGCAGGGCTGATACCCATCCCGTACTTACGCGCGAGGGTGCGGGACCCTACAGGTTCAGCCGAACGAATGAAGTCCGACACAATCGCCTGGAGGATTTTAAGTTTTCGTTCGTTAAAGTTCATTCGTATCCTCTTCCTTTTTTCTGTTGTTAGCACTCTTTGAAGGTGAGTGCTAAACATAGTATTAGGTTACCACCAGAGAATTCTTTTGTCAACTGTTTTTAAAAATTTTTTCCAATTGTATTACCGGAAATCAAAAGGGAAATCAAAAGGGACTGTCCCTTTTGATTT
>JAAYNC010000226.1:0-12253 GCA_012521055.1 Eubacteriales Family XIII. Incertae Sedis bacterium | reverse complement strand
CCGAGAGCGGTGATATAGTTGGAAAGCGCATCCAGCCACACGTAAATTACATGCTTTTCGTCGATGGGAACGGGAATGCCCCAGTCGAAGGAGGACCTGGAAATACACAGATCTTCCAACCCCTGCCGCGCGAAGCTGAGCATTTCGTTCCGACGGCTTTCCGGTTGGAGAAATTCCGGGTTGTTTTCAAAGAGGTCGATCAGCTTGTCCTGATATTTGGAAAGGCGGAAGAAATACGCCTCCTCCTTGGCTTTCTCAACGGGTCTGCCGCAGTCCGGGCATTTGCCTTCCTCCGCTTGAGTTTCGGTCCAAAACGACTCGCAGGGCGTGCAGTACCAGCCTTCGTATTCACCTTTGTAAATGTCACCCTTCTCATACATTTTCATTAAGAGTTCCTGGACCCGCTTCACGTGGCGCTCTTCCGTGGTCCGGATGAAATCGTCGTAGGATATCTCCATGGTCTTCCACAACTTCTTGATGCCGTCCACTATTTCGTCCACGTATTCCTGCGGCGAGCAGCCGTGTTCCTGCGCTACTTTCTGTATTTTCTGCCCATGCTCGTCGGTGCCTGTCAGGAACATGACGTCATAGCCGGTCAAACGCTTGAAGCGCGCCATGGCATCTGCCATAATGGTGCAATAGGTGTGCCCGATATGCAGGTTTGAGCTGGGGTAATAGATTGGTGTCGTAATGTAGAATTGTTTTTTCTCCATCTTGCGTCTCCTTCTGCAGCCGGCCTAATGAGAGCCTTTTGCAAATATATGAATTGATTATTTATTTTAATGTATCTTTTACTGTTTTATTTCGCTGTATCGCTCTGTCCGATATTGATTTCTCTGTGCCATCGATTTCGCTGTGCTGCCCTGCCAGCTATTGATTTGTAGTTTGGCTGTTCCGCTCTGTCTGATATTAAAACCTCTTTATTTTCCGAGCAGCTAACAGAGAAAAATATCAACCACATTGCTTGCAGCGCAAATTGTCAATCACTCTTTGAGCGAGCTGTTTGTGAATTTATTTGCTTTACAAACTGCGGATTCTGCGGATTCGTTTGCATTGTAATTTGCCGATTCATTTGTATTTGTATTCCAATTTTTTCAATTTCCCGTTTCGTTTACCATTTCTGTTAGCCGATTCGTTTGTATTCCTATTTTTCAATTCCTCGTTTCGTTTACCATTGCTGTTAGCCGATTCGTTTGTATTGTATTTTATCGGTTCGTTTTCCACTGCAATTTACGGAACGCGCAACACGCGGAACAAGTATAACGCAAAATAAATTGCATTGCAAATTGCAGGCATAATATAAAGCAAATTGCAGGCCCGTTTTTCAGTCGATCAGCGTAGACCGGCCAAAAAACCGTATCCGCCGCGGTAGGACACCTCCACAATCGATGCTGGTTTGATCTCAAAACGCCACATTTCGTTCAGGGGAATGTTCAAAAGCCACGACAAGGCGCCTCGTATCACCAGAGAGTGCGCCATGATAACCACGGTTTTGCCCTCTTCATCCCATCGCTCAATGGCTTTAATCGGATCCCGTTTCACCATTTCCTCAAAGGATTCTTCAGGCAACTCCGATGCCAGCAGTTCCTTGAGAAAATCCACCACGCGATCTCTCACCTGGCTCAGGCTCTCCCCCTCTGGAACCACAAAGTTGGCAAAATCGTGCAGGAAATGGTCGAACCCATCGCCGTACAATTCCCTTGCTTCCTCGTTGGTCTTGTTTTCAAAGATTCCAAAGTGCATCTCCTGAAGCCGCTCGTCAACATTGACCTCTATCTTGCGGGAGTCCGAACTGTGACTTTCGGCAATGGCCTTTGCCAGATCTAAAGCCCGTTTCAGCGGACTGGAATATATCATATGTATGTCAATTTGAGAAAGCTGCTCCACCACAGTGGCTACGCTAGCCCTTCCCTTTTCCGTATATTCAGATTCTGTTCTGCCGTATATCAACCTTTTCGCATTTGCCTCTGTTTCCGGATGACGAATCAAGATCAGCTTCACGAACAAACTTCAATCCTTTCAACTTCTAAAATATATTACCCTTAATAATACCACAATTATACAGATATTCAAAGAAGGGACTAGTAAAAGAATACAACAACCATATCTATTACAACTTTATGAACTTTTGAGTTTAAGGGTTTCCTCCGGAAAAATTTTGCAGTATCCTTGATTTGGATTTGAAGCTTAGAATTTGATTATGCGTAAATCAAAGCAATAGACAGTGCCCGTACCAAACCAGGCACCAAATAAATACAAAAATGTAATGTTGCGGTCACCACATAGGAGTGATAAAATAGTAACAATTTAACAAACGCAATTTGACAAACGCATGTGATTAGATAAGCGATTAAAGAATAGTTGCAGATATCATTCAATATTTTATAACAATTGCGATTACCGGATCTGAAGCTCCCTTAACCGATATCTCTGCCTGATAGTAGAATTGCTTAACCGGTGCGCTATAACCATAACTTCGTTTCTTTCATTTATATATTTATTGGAGGTGCTTATGTTCCGCAAGAAAAATAAAAACATCCAGGGGGAGGCTGGACCCTCCGAAGACAAAGCCCTGAAAAAATCAAATAAACCCAAATCAAAAAAGAAGAAAAAGGTCATAATCATCAGCATCATTATCTTGGTCGTTATAGCCGCTCTCGCTCTTCCCCGATTGCTCGAAGCAGGCGAAATCCCTCCTCAAGTATCGGTGGGTTCCGTAGAGAAGATGGATCTTGAGCAAACGGTTTCCGTCAACGGCATCATTTCGGGCTCCCAGTCTGCGGAAGTGGTATCATCTTTAAATTATGAAATTATTTCTATCCTCGTGGAAGAAGGGGACCGGGTGAAAAAAGGCCAGGTACTTGCGATTCTTGACGATGAGGCCTTGCAGGACGAATACCGGAAAGCGTTAAAGGCTCTTGAACAATCCCGCTTTAATTACGAGGCATCTCAACGTCTGTACGAGGAAGGAGCTATTTCCAAAGCCGAGTACATAAGGGCAAAAAGCGCTTATGAAAGCGATCAAATCACGGTCAATTCCTTCGACATCTCTGAAAAAACCAACATTCGCAGCCCCATCGACGGTACGGTCACCAGAGTAAACGTCAGCCTTGGCCGCTACGCCAACGATACGGAAGACAACAAGCCCATGTTCGTAATCGAAGACCTGGACCAACTTAAAATGGACGTAAATATCAGCGAATACGACATCAGCAAGATCAAAGAGGGCCAGACTGTAACCATCACAGCGGACGTATTGGGCAAAGAAAGCGTGGCAGGAACCGTAAGCCGCATTTCCCCCACCGGCGAGCTGAAGGATCCTGCTTCTAAAGAGATGGTCATTCCCGTCAGAATCGATGTGAATCAAAGCGAAAAACTCATAGCGGGCGTGACGGCAAGGGCTAAAATTCTTATCGAAAGCAGGTCCCAGGTACTGACAGTGCCCATCGATCCGGTTTTGGAAGATCCGGATACCGGTGCGAGCTACGTACTGGTGGTGGAAGGAACCACCCTCAAGAGAGTGAATTTCGAACCCGGCATCGAAAGCGACTTTCATCTGGAAGTGCTTTCCGGCGCCCTTTCCGAAGGCGACCAGGTAGTTCTCAATCCCACCTTTGAGCTGACCGACGGCATGAACGTGCTCGTTCTTTCCGGACAATAAAAGGAGGGAACAGACAGCATGGAACGTGAGAAAATGAAGTTGGAAAATATCAAGCCGGAAAATTTGCCGGAAAATCCGGACCGGGATAATGGGTCACACGAAAACCCGAACCCGAATAATTCAATACAGAAAAACCCAAGCGGGCCAAACTCCAAATCAGAAGTCATAAAAATCGAAAACCTCACAAAAGTATATGAAAGCGGCGAGATAGCGGTAACTGCATTGCGCGACGTTACCATGACCGTCAGGCAAGGTGAATTCATTGCGATTATGGGGGCATCCGGTTCGGGCAAATCCACCTTGATGAACATCTTAGGCTGCCTTGACCGGCCAACGGAGGGCCGCTACTATCTGGAAGGAATCGATGTCAACGAAAAGAGCGACGACGAACTTTCCGCCATACGGAATAAAAAGATCGGCTTCGTCTTCCAATCCTTCAACCTGATCCCCAGAACCACCGCCCTGCAAAACGTCCAACTGCCCATGATCTACGCAAAAGTCCGCGCCGGCGAACGGGAAGCCATGGCGTTGAAGCTGTTGGAACAGGTAGGATTGTCCGATCGCGCCCATCACCTGCCCAACGAACTTTCCGGCGGCCAGAAACAGAGGGTTGCCATAGCCAGAGCCCTGGCCAACAGCCCGCAGATCATCCTGGCCGACGAACCCACGGGCAATCTGGACTCCGGTTCTTCCATTGAAATTATGGAGATTTTTACCCGGCTCAACCGTGAAAACGGCAACACGGTCATCGTCGTCACCCACGAAAACGACGTGGCTGAATTCGCCGATCGCATCATCACCTTTAAAGACGGGCGCAACATCAGCGATGAAACTAAGGGGGTGGCCTGATGCTTTTATGGGAAAACATCAAAATCGCGCTATCCTCCATTAAAATGAACAAAATGCGCTCTTTCCTCACCATGCTGGGCATTATTATCGGCATCAGCTCCGTCATAGCCATCACCTCCATCGGCGCCAGCGCGGAAGCGGTAGTGAGCAAGGAGTTCGAAGCTTCCGGAACCAACAACATGTTCGTTTATCTCAATTGGGAGCTTACAAGGGATCGGCCTCTCCAGTATTCGGACCTGATCCTGCCCGATGACATCGAGGCTTTGAAGGCCAGATTTCCGGAAGACATCCTCTACGCCGCGCCCTACACGCCCGAATCCAGCGAAACCAAAGTGGGCCGGGTTCGAGGGCAATTGAATATGTACGGCGTGGCCGCCGATTACAACAAGTTTTACAACATAAATATAATTCACGGGAGGATGATCAACCAGAGCGATGTGGACGGAAAGCGGGACCGCATCGTCATCGACGAAGAGGCTTCCCGGAATTTCTTCAATAAATCGGACAGCGTGGGCCATACCTTGCCGGTGATTATCAACGGGGAGGTCAGGGACTTGACCGTCGTAGGCGTTTACAGGAAGGATCCCAGCATTTTCGACCAACTCAGCACCAGCGACGCCTATACGACCTACATTCCTCATCCCCTGCTTCAGGCTCAGGACGACAGTACCGCCTATCTTGAACTCTACACCAACGCGGAAAAAGATCAGAGCCTCCTGGGCCAGGAAATCGTCCGGTACCTTGCCCGCATCAAGGATAAGGAGCCGGATTTCTACCGGTTTGAATCGGCAGAAGTGCAGATGGATATGATCAACACAATCCTGGGGACCCTGTCCATCGCCATCGGTGCAATCGCGGCAATTTCCCTTGTGGTGGGAGGCATCGGAATCATGAATATCATGCTGGTCTCCGTTACCGAGCGGACGCGGGAAATCGGCATTCGCAAATCCCTTGGGGCCAGGACCAGAGATATCATGACCCAGTTTCTCATCGAGTCCATGGTCCTTGCCGCCATCGGAGGCATCATCGGAACCGCTTTGGGAATCGGAATCGCTTCCGTCGGCATGGGCATTGCTGGGGTGAATGTGATCATCAATCCTATAATGGTCCTTGTTGCGGTGGGATTTTCCACAGTGGTTGGAATGTTTTTCGGCCTTTACCCGGCGAGAAAGGCGGCTAAGCTGGATCCCATCGAAGCTTTGCGCTATGAATGACATGACATGCCAGGTCTCAGCATTTGAATGCGAATTTGACATTTGCGCTATCTTTCATAATCATTGAAAACTGCGTTAATTTATGATAGAGTTCCGTATAGGAACGGAACTGAAAATGGAAGTTGCCACCCTTGGACGGCGGCAACTTTTTTGTGAAATGTGAATTTTGTAAAGTGGCAATTTATGAAATGCGGGATATTGTGAAGTAGCAATTTGTAGAATATGGGATATGAAAGGAGTTGTCATCTTGAATTACTACTGGCCGATTCTTTTAATCATCACATCTAATGTATGTTATCACATAAGCGCAAAGTCCATGCCTGGGACTATTAACCCCCTTGCTTCCCTTGGAGTTACATATATCGTGGCCGCCATAGCCACATTTCTGCTGTATTTTTTAACGAGTCCGGCAAAGAACCTGGCCACAGAATATGGACATCTCAATTGGACGCCTTTCCTCCTTGGCATTGCCATTGTGGGTTTGGAATTCGGAAACGTCTGGATGTACAAAGTGGGTTGGAATATCAGCATCGGCTCGCTTGTCTGCAATATCGCCCTCGCAGTTATACTTATTATAATCGGCGTCATGTTCTATAAAGAAATGCTGACGGTTCAAAAAATTATCGGACTAGGCCTCTGCCTGGGCGGCTTAATCCTAATTAACAAATAACGCCGCAGTGCAAAAAATCAAAAGGGACAGTCCCTTTTGATTTTTTGTATTCCTTGTATTTGGTGTCTGACACTTTTTACAAGTTTGTATTTGGCGTCTGGCACCAAATACAATCCCGCAATCAATCACAGCTTAATTTCAACTGGCCATGGGCTAACCCTTTCCCCCGTCAGCCATCAATACCGCAATTCCGCAGGGTACTTCTCCTTCCACTGCTCCTCCAGCTTTTTTAAACGATCCCTGAATGCGCGAGGGCTTTCTTCATTTTCCATTTTTATTTCTTCCAGGATTTCCAACACAAAGCTGTCGGGCCCGTACTGAGCCCAATCCGCTTTCATCACTACTGTAAAGGGCGAGTTTATTTTTTGCGAAAACATAAACCGGTTCTTCACCGCCTCCAGATTTGCATCCCCTTTGATGAATCTCTTGCCGGTCTCCTTATTGTAGATGCTGTAAACGCCTCCCGTGCTTTTCTGCTGCTTGTATTCCGTTATAATCTCTTTTTTTCGTTGTTTATCCATTTTTCCTTCCTATCTTTAATTCAATCGGCCTTATCTATTGATCTTAACGACCGGCCCTACCGGCCGGCTATTCATTAAATTCATTTCTATATACTTATATTTGATGTTACCTCTGCTCGATGCCAGACATCATTACGATAGCCATTAAATACAGCGATTCTATTCATTCCTCACTGAATTAACAAAGCTGCTTCTATGCACCCTCAATAACCTAATTCCCTTAATATGCGGGCCAACACACTGAGACGTTCCCCTAACAACTCATCGTCTTTTGCCAATGCATCGCGAAACAGGCAGATATCCTCGTCGATTCTTTCATTTTCTGTGCAAACCTGTATGGACATGGCATCTCCTTGAAGCCCTACCCTATCTATGAAAGGATTCTCAGGATCGTAAAGTTTCGGCAAACGATATGCTTTCCGAAAATATTGCTGCGCCCTGCATACAAAAATAGCCAGGTCCAAAACCCTATGCAAAGGCAACTCTTCCGATTGCCTGGACCATTTTTCGCCCGTATGTCTCCAAACCTTTGCGGAAATGTCCACCTTGCCACGGTCGTTCCACTGGGCCAAACCCAGTGACAATCCTTTCGCGTCGGAATTGTAGGCGAATCGCCCGTCAACATTCTCATAATTCTCCGATACAATCACCGGTTTGTGCTTTAATGTTGTAGGTATTTTCATCTTCTCCTCCTTTTGCTCCCGGCTTTACTTCCGGCTCCGGTCAAAGTAATTTATTTCGTATCCGGCAAAATCCTTGGGCAATATCCTCGGGATAGTTTTGCCATCCGAAGATTTCGATTTAATAAATTAATAAATCGCCCGCGATCATCCCATATACATATGGATATACCATATGCACATACCCTTCAATGCATAGTTTGCATCTGTAATCCCTAATTTAGTAATATAACAACCTGCCGATTCGCTTTTATCAAGACCTTTTTTTTCCGTTCTCACCTTGCGCCCGCGTGCGTTATATGCGTATCATGAATTGAATGGAATAGGCGTTCCGAATTCGGATCAAATATTCAGATACATATTACCGCTTAGGATACAAAATTACAGTTCCGGACCATTATTACATTTTATGAATCGTTTGATATAAAACAGTTTCTGATAAAAATCGCGTTGCATTGAATTATCGGGCATGCATTTTAATATAGTATAGCGGGTATTGGGTTGATCATTTATAAAAATCGCGAAGATCTTGGTTGGCGGGGGTAGAACCCGACCCTTACCAAGTCTCGAAAGGAGCATTAAAATGACACTGCGCAAATGGCCGTTGATTTGGGCGATTATGATGATATCCATTGTGATCGCCGGCTGTTCGAGCTGCAGCGGCAGAATGCCCGGTTCAAAAGCAGGAGCATTTTCTATTGAATCTTCTTACATACAGGAAAGCGGCGAGCATCTGAGCATCAATGCGGAGTACCCCGTCCTCAAAGGCTTTCCGGGTGCCGATCAATTGAATGCGGAAATAAGAGAAAAGGTAGAAGCTGCGGCAACGGAGGTCAGAAACGCCGCTCTCGAACTGGAAGGCAGAGAGGGTTTCGTTGCATCGCTAAACAGCAATTATCAATATTTTCATAATAAAAACCTGGCTTCCCTTTGGATGAACTGGGACAATTACACGGGGGGCGCCCACGGTTTATATTGGATGGATAGCTACACCTTCAACACGGATACCGGTGAAATATATACATTTCCCGGGTTGTTTTTGGAAGGGGCCGACGGTGCGGAATATGTGACAAACAAGATTCTGGAGGAAATTACCGGGGGCGATTATTATTTTGAAACTGCAGCTGATAAGGTAATCGGTTACGAGAACGACTATCCATTCTTCATAAACGGAGAAGAATTGATCGTTTACTTCCAGCTCTACGAGCTGGCGCCTTATGTGGCCGGCATGCAGAGCTTCTCCTTTTCCGTCGACGAACTGGAATCCTTCCTCAAACCCGAAATCGCCATCGCAATGGAGGGCAAGGACCCCCTTCCGATTCAACTCCTCGGCCGATAAACGCTTCTTCGAGGGTGAGCTCAAGATTACGCCCAATCTGTATTTGATGTCTGTATTTGGTGTCTGACACTTTTTACAGGTCTGTGTTTGGTGTCTGACACTTTTTGCAGTGGACACTTTTTACAAGTTGTATTAACGTTGCTTTCCTGAAGTGTGCAACGTAAATTTGATTTAGAAGAAAGAATCGTTGACGGCGTTAGGGAAAAGCATCGATAGTTTTACTTTGGATGAGGATACCGTTGACTCTCTTAAGAAAAGGCATCGATGAATTGGTTTCGATTAATGATATGGATGTCTACGCCAGGGAAAAGCATCGATTATTTTGCATCGGGTGAGGAATTCGCTGACTCTGTCGGGAAAAAGCAGCGAGGATTTTGGATTGGTTAAAATATCGATGTCTTTCAGGAAAAGGCATCGAAGATCTGGTTTCAAATAAAGATATCGTTGCTCCGCCAGGAGGAAAGCAACGATGATTTCGTTTCGGGTGGATGATTTCGCTGACTCCCTCTGGAAAAGGCATCGATGATTTTGCTTCGATTAATGATATCGATGCCTACGCCAAGAAAAAGCAGCGATAATTTGATTTCGTAACCGGTTATCGTTGCTTCCGCACTGAAAGTTGTAAAAAGTGTCAGACACCAAATGCAAGTGGAGCCTACGAAAAATGGAGTTGTAATATAGGTTGACGTTTTTTCCCAGTCGAGTCAACGATAACGGGGTTTTTAAGAAGTTTTAGTTGTCCCTATTTTATTGTCTACCTTTTTGAATTTTATGGTTGACATTTTTGCTCCTGTCCGTATATTATTAGCTTGTTGTAGCATAAAAGAAGAATTTAGACTTCAGGCTGGGGCGGGTAAAAATTTCCCCGGAGAGTGAAAAAGTAAGGGAAAAAGTGAGCGGGAAAAAGGGATTTTTCTCGGATTGTCACACAAAAGAACAAGAATTGGGTTTCAGGCCGGGGCGGGATAAAAATTTCCCCGTTGAATGAAAAGAGTAAACGGAAAAAAGTAAGTGGGAAAAAGTAAACGGTTTTTTCTCGGACTTGGGCTAAAAACGGAGGTTCGAAAACGGAGGTTTGCAATGGCATCGACGAAATCGAAAATACTGACGTTGCTGGAAGAAAATCGCGGGCAGACTTTGTCCGGTTCGGATATAGCTAAAAAGCTCAATATTTCAAGATCTGCTGTCTGGAAAGGGATAGAAGAGCTGCGTAAGGAAGGTTATGAGATCCATGCCGCCACTAACAGGGGTTATTCCCTTGCCGAGAGCAGCGACCTTCTGTCCGCTGAGGGTATTTCGCTTTGGCTTACCAATCCAGCCATTACGAAAGATAGCATACATATATATAAGAGCATCGGATCTACCAATCAGGAGGCGAAGAAGGCGGCGGTGGCGGGGGCCGGCCACGGCACGGTGATTTTGGCGGAGGAGCAGACGGAGGGCCGTGGCCGCCGGGGCCGCAGTTTCTTCTCCCCCAAAGGTAAAGGCATATACATGAGCGTGATCCTGCGGCCCCAGAGCACCGCCGAGGAGGCGGTGCTCGCCACCACCGCCGCCGCCGTTGCCGTATCCAGGGCTATTTCACAGGTACTTGAAATTGAAACCCGCATAAAATGGGTTAACGACATCTTTGTCGGCGATCAGAAAGTCTGCGGCATTCTTACGGAAGCTGTGTCGGATTTTCAGACCGGTACTATAGAATCCCTCATTTTAGGTATCGGAGTTAACGTCACCACCAGCAAGAAAAGTTTTCCTGACGATATTCGAAAAACTGCAGGCTCCCTGCTGCCCACTCAGTCCTCAGTTTCACGCAACCGCCTGGCCGCAGCTATACTGGATGAGCTTTTCAAATTGGTTGACCGCCTCGACTCTGAAGACATAATGAACGAATACAGGGCGCGCAACTTCGTACCAGGAAAACAGATCACTGTTCACTGCGGCAACGAAATTTACGATGCCAAAGCCCTGGACATTGACTCAAAAGGCGGACTCGTCATCCAAAAATCGGACGGCTCCATTCACACTCTCCGATCCGGCGAAGTAACAATTCGAACAAAATAGCGAATGAACCGCACAAGCCATTAAACTGTGCGAATCACAAATTCATGGAGCCGCATTAACCCGCCAAACATACTCGAAATATTTTTATAATTCTCGAAAGGAACTTACTAAGATGACCGAACAGAATTTCACAAAATCTTTGATACTTTGCGCATTTTTCGCAGCACTGACCGGAGTGCTGTCTATCGTTTCAATCCCTCTCCCTTTTTCACCCGTACCCGTAAACCTGGCCCTGTTATCCGTCTACATGGCAGGAGGCCTTTTGGGACCGAAAAACGGCGCCTTAAGCCTGCTCGTTTACGTCATGCTGGGGGCCATAGGCTTGCCTCTTTTCCACAATCTCACCGGAGGACTCTCCATCCTGCTGGGCCCAACAGGAGGATTCTTAATCGGCTACATCGCCGCCGCCTTCCTGGTCGGTTTCTTTTATCATAAAAAAACCCTTTTGGCACTGACGTCAAAAGGGCTCATCTTCGGCATGCTCACAGGTTTGATCGCCTGCTACAGCCTGGGAACGTTATGGTTTATGTACATATCCGGAGCCAACCTGCAGTCGGCCCTGCTTCTATGCGTGATTCCCTTTATCCCCGGAGACATATTTAAAATCGCCGCTGCCTTCTTCCTGATTCGAAAGCTACACCCGATCCTGCACAGAACCCCTTGATTCCTGTTCTTTGATGTCGGAGTAAAACTCGTACCTGTTTTTCCCGCTTCGCTTTACGGAATACATGGCTATGTCCGCATGTTTGTACAAGTCGAGATAATTGGTTCCGTCCTTAGGGAATATGGCGATACCGGCACTGACTCCGATTTCGTGCTGAGACATAAACAAATTGCGGACTTTAGCCACCTTCGCCGCCACAAACAACTCGTTGGGTATATCCTTTATGAAAATCATAAATTCGTCCCCGCCGATTCTTCCCAATATGTCCGTAGCACGGAACTGGTTCTTCAGGATTGCGGCTAAATCGGCTATGACCTGATCTCCGTAAACGTGCCCCTTCGTATCGTTGATTTTCTTGAAGTCGTCAATGTCCAAAACTATCATCGCGTGCCTGCCGTGGCGGCTCTCCTCCAGGAATTTCCGGATATAGACTTCCGTTGCAAGCTTGTTGTACAAACCGGAGCTACTGTCGATCTGAGTCCTGGCTTCAAGCAGCTGGATTGCCTTCTTCTCATCGTCGATATCCAAGGCCCTGCCCACGCTCTTGATGGCCTTACCATTATCGTCCAACAGCAAAACTTCCTCAATCCGATG
>JAAYNC010000008.1:0-2997 GCA_012521055.1 Eubacteriales Family XIII. Incertae Sedis bacterium | reverse complement strand
GGGCTTGACGTGGTTAAAAAGAACATCGAAAAGCTAGGCGGAACCATAACCATTGAAAGCCAAAGGAACGTAGGGACCACGGTGTTCATTAAGATACCTTTGACCCTGGCCATCGTCTCCAGCATGGAGATCCAGGTGGGCGAAGAGATCTTTGCCATACCCATCGCCAATATCCGGGAATCCTTCAAAGCCACTGCCGATCAGGTCTTTACCGATCCTGACAACAACGAAATGATCATGCTGCGTGGCACCCCCTATCCCGTCATCCGGCTGAACAGGGTCTACAACATAGAGGACGGCTTTGAAAATGTAGAGGACGGCGTGTTCCTTTTGGCGGAATCCTCCGAAGGAACGGCCTGCCTGTTTGCCGATGAAATCCTGGGCAAGCATCAGGTGGTTGTCAAGCCCCTACCAGCATACTTGAGCCGTTTCAATGTTTCATCCATGGGAATTTCCGGATGTACCATCCTCGGAAACGGCAACATCAGTTTGATATTGGACGTCCAGGGTATTTTAAAACAGTATTAAGAAATTTCCGAAGATCCGAAGAAAACCAAAAGAAAACCCGAATAACCCGATTGAGAAAACCCGCATCAAGGTAGACGGAGGCGCGACATATTGCTGCATTTAACCGACGAAGAATTTGAATTCATTACGAATCATATAAAGAACAACTACGGAGTAAACCTCACCAGGAAGCGGACGTTAATCGAAGGAAGGTTGAGCAACCATGTAATCGGTCTGGGCTTCACCAACTACATGGATTACTTCCGCTATTCCATGAATCCCAAGTACGCAGACGAGATGACGGTACTCATCAACAAGCTGACCACCAACCACACCTATTTTCTCAGGGAAAAGGACCATTTTGATTTCTACAGCGACACGGTGCTGCCCTGGATCGACAAGACTTTGAAAACCAAGGATCTGCGGGTGTGGAGCGCCGGCTGTTCCACGGGACAGGAACCCTACACCCTTTCCATGCTTACCTTTAACTATTTCGGCCCGGAAGCGGCAAACTGGGACACCACCATTCTTGCCACCGACATTTCGGCGAAAGTGCTCCAGACCGCTCAGGAAGGGATTTATTCAAAGGAGGATTTGTCTGAACTGCCGGATAACTGGATCCGCCGCTATTTCGTTCCCGTAGGCGACGACAAGTATGCCATTACAGATACTCTAAGGAAGAACGTGGCTTATCGCAGGTTTAACCTGCTTTCTCCCTTTAAGTTTAAGAAGCCTTTCCAGGCCATTTTCTGCAGGAATGTGATGATCTACTTTGACATGCCTACAAAGAGTGAGATCATCGCTAAATTTTACGATGCGCTGTTGCCGGGAGGGTATCTGTTCATAGGGCTCAGCGAGTCCCTGTCCTGCTGCAAGAATAATTTTAAGTTTGTCCAGCCTTCCATCTATCAGAAGCCCTTAGATTCGGAGTAATAATATATAAATCCCGGGCTCTTTAAGAAGATTTCCAACCCGGGGATCATATGAAGAGAAACCTTAAAGAGAAAACTCCCTACTGCCCTGGAAAGAGCCGGGGCATTAATATTTTAAAGTCGTTAAATTATAAAGTTTTTGATTGTAATTTTATAATGCTTACTGTAATGCCCGCTGTGTTGTGAATTCTAAACAATCAATTAACTGCGTTCTGATAAATATAAAGCCGTAGTTTTTCCAACTTCCTATTAAGTTTTTCGGGATTCTTCCGATACTATTAACGTAGGAGGTAAGCGCAATATGACAACCATAAACTCATTAACATCTTTAACTGCAAAAACCGGCATCGGCGGCCTGGTATCGGGCATGGACATCGATGAATTAGTCCAGGGCCTGACCGCTGCCAGCAGGCAGAAGATCCTGAAGCAGCAGCAAACGGTCCAAAAGCTCCAATGGAAGCAGCAGGCATACCGGTCCGTTATAAAAGCTCTGTCCGAATTTCAGAGCTCATATTTGGATGTGCTTTCGCCGACCAATTTCCGCAGCGCCTCCTTCTTTAACACGGTGAAAGCTACCTCGTCATCCTCTGCCGTTTCCGTAATTACCACCCCTTCGGCAACGGCCGGCACCATTACGATAAATTCCATTAGGCAACTGGCCACCAGCCAGAAGATAACCGGCACGCAACCGGCTTCAAAGGCTTTGTCCGGCACTTTGCAAAGCGAAACACCGGGCACCTTGACCGAAACGGGAATTGCCAATCTGGCCAGCTCCCTTGCCGGAAAATCCATCAGTTTGAATTTAGACGGAAAAGTAAGGGTAGTGACCTTTGACAGCGAGATTTTCGAAAACATCGCCACAGAACAACCCACTGCTACAGCTCTTGAAAATGCATTTCAAGCGGCGGTGGACAAGGCCTTTGGCGTCATCGATCCCCAAGATCGGATTATAAATGTTTCCATTAACGAAGATCAGCTTAGCTTTGCTGCCGATGGCTCCCGGCTTACCGTAAGAGCCGTAGGCGACGATGAGGAAACGCTGGAATTGCTCGGGCTCAAAAACGGTCAGTCCAACAAGATAAACACCGGTTTGGCTCTGGGTGATATTTCCTTTGCCAGAGAGCTCGATGATGTAGAAACCTTCAAATTCAGCATCAATTCCGTTGAGTTTGAGTTCGATAGATCCGTTTCTCTTACGGAAATAATGAGGAAGATCAACGCAAGCGACGCCGGAGTGACCCTCTCCTATTCCTCCATTACCGATTCCTTTACCATGGTGGCCAAAGAGACGGGAGCCGGCGAGAATATTAAAATAGAACAGACTCAGGGCAATCTGATGGAGGCCCTCGGGCTTACGGCGGAGAGCGGAGCTTCCGTGGTTTACGGACAAAACGCCCTGCTCACTGTCAACGGCAAAGATATCGTTAGAAGCACCAACGAAATCAACATCGACGGGGTGACCATCCAACTCCACCAAACTACGGAAGAAGACGCGGACCCCATAACCATCACTCTTGAGAACGATGCCACTTCCCTGAAGGAGCCCATAAAGAAGTTT
>JAAYNC010000136.1:0-1824 GCA_012521055.1 Eubacteriales Family XIII. Incertae Sedis bacterium | reverse complement strand
TTCTTGGTCTGAACCGCAACGGCGGACAGCTCAAAGGTCAGGGAGCCGCTCTGCTGCGCGTTCCCGGACTCCTCCGGGAAGTGGAAGCGAATCGTCATATCCTGCCTTTCGCTCACTTCAAGGGCATTTTCAAGGGCGGCGACGTTGCCCTGGGTAAGCGTAGAGAGCTTGCCGGTTAGCAGCGATTGGCCTTCCTCATTCAGGATGGTTACATCCAGTACATCGCCGAGATTTCCTTCCACCTGGGCAAAGTACAGCTTGTAATACACGGCCCACGTGCCCTTGTTTTGAATATAGAAAGGCTTTTCCACGGTCATCCCCGGCTCAAAGAGAAATTCGTCCGCCGTGATGACCGGCTCGCCATTGTTTAAATCGATCTCGATTCTGCCGGTTTGAAAGCGGTTGTTTTCCATCTTGATGACCGTATAAGCCAGGGCCAGGGAGGTAATACAAAGGCCTGCTATCAGCAGAATCAGCACAATGATGCTGACACTCAGTTTCTTCGTCTTATTCATTCACTTCTCTCCCTTTGGCGCTTAATCAAAACCAAAATCAGTAATGCTCCGCCGCCCAGCCCCATATAGAGCCCCAGGTGCGTGTTTTTCTCCCCTGTTTGCGGAATACCGCTGATGTTGGCGTTGGCATTGGAAAAAAGCGGAGTGCCGCTATAGGCCCTTCCGTCCTTTAAGTAGCTGACCGATGCCGTCAAAACGCCATCCTGCTCTCTTACGACGATTGTAACGCGGTAGACGGAATCATCGTATTCGATTCGGTCGTCAGCTCCGGCTAGCTGGCTTATGTACAAGGTATAGACACCCGGGGTGGTGAACGGGAGGGAATCAAACTCCACCAGCCCCCCGTTGTTGCGCTTGGTTTGCACGATAGTCCCCTGCTCATCGGTAAGCTGGAAAGTGAAGTCATTCCCCTTTGGATGATTCCCGTCCACTGTCATTTCCGCGGTCAGCTTCACATACACAGGAGCGGGCTCGCCGGGCTCGCCGGGCTCCTCCACCAGATACCACCAGCGAAAATCGGCAATCAGCTCCCGGTTCATATACCGTTTTCCATCCGGGTCAAGCCCATTGGGGCTGCCCACGCCGGTGTCCAGGGAGATCGTGATTCGATAGCGAAGAGTATCTTCGCCCGCGGCCAGTGGATATTCCAGTGCAGAGGGCATGTCGCGCAGGAGGCCGTCGTAGAGCGTAATCCCCTTGTCCGCCAGCTCAATCTTTGCCTCGAGCACTTCGGCCAGTATTTCATACCCGGCGCGTATATCCGCGTGATAGTATAGGGTAACTGCCTCTTTATGGGAGACGCTCACGCTATACTCTTGCACAACAGAATCGCCCGGGAACATGTTCTCCACACTAAAAGGTGTTCCAGATACCGCATCACTGCTTTCTAAGCCGACCTTTTCTGAGCCAGCTGCGAGTACAGGCGTGGCGGCACTCAAAAAAAAGAAGCACGCCAGCATCAGTACTGACACATAGAACATTCTCCGGTTATTGATTGTCTTTGAACCTTTCATTCATACCACTCAACCGTGAGCTGTACCTCTTCCGGCGTCCTTTCGTCAACTTTGTTCATCAAACAGTTCAATCTTATTAAAAGTTTTTCTTTCGAAATCATTGTTCTTATTTATTTTTTTGGTGTGTCTGCATCTACTCTTCGATACAGCTCGACGGGTTCTTCCGATATAAATCGGCGAACCTTCGTTGATTTATCTGCGTGAAAACAGAGTTTTTGCGACAAAGTTATTTAATATATACATATATTAAACTAAAACTCCAATGGTTGCAAATCATTTCCAGAATTTTTCTAGGC
>JAAYNC010000069.1:0-57056 GCA_012521055.1 Eubacteriales Family XIII. Incertae Sedis bacterium | reverse complement strand
CGATGACGAAGATCTTTATGATATGCTTGAAAACAGAGGCATCATAAAAGAAGGGGAGAAAGCGCCCGAATCACCGCTGGCAAGACAGGATGGGGCAAAATTCCTGATCCGGTATCTGGGTCTGGGGATTGCCGGAGAGCGATCTGAAATATATACCAACAAGTTCAGAGATAATATTGATGAGAATTATAAAGGGTATGCCATGCTTTGTTACGGACTGGGCATTATGCGCGGAGATGACAAAGGACGGTTTAATGGTACAAAGCCCATGACAAGGGCAGAAACAGCGGTGGCAATTTATAATATGCTCAAGGTGGAATAAGAGTACAAGAATACATATTACATGGTATAGATTAGGGTTTGATAAGACGAAGGGACCTCTGTGGAGGTCCTTTCAATTTTGTCCGATTTCCAGATGACATACAGATGATATATATATATATATGTAGAAATTTGTTTACAGGAGGGAATTTGTCATGCTATAATTAGGTGCAACAAACTGGGAGGCTGACAAATTAATGAAATTAGGGATCGATATCGGATCGACTACTATAAAATTGATTCTCCTCAGCTCGGAGAATCATATTTTGTATAAAAAATATGAGAGGCATATGTCCAATGTTTTCGATAAATTTTCGGAAATGATTGGAGATCTGGTCTCGTTATATCCCGATATCCGATGCACGGTTGCCATAACCGGTTCGGGAGGCATGGCTATTTCTAATTTATTGGGAATCGATTTTGAGCAGGAGGTTATTGCCTGCAGCACCGCCGTGGAACGGTATATACCCGAGACCGATGTGGCTATTGAGCTTGGCGGCGAAGACGCCAAAATTACCTTTTTCGGCCCCTCTGTCGAGCAGCGGATGAACGGCACTTGTGCAGGGGGCACGGGAGCCTTTATCGATCAGATGGCGATACTTCTTTCTACGGATGCAGAAGGGCTCAATGGGAGCGCCAAAAACCATAAATTGATCTATCCCATTGCAGCCCGCTGCGGTGTCTTCGCGAAAACAGATATACAGCCCCTTATCAATGAGGGGGCGGACATTTCGGATCTTGCCGCATCCATTTTCCAGGCTGTAGTCAATCAGACCATCAGCGGCCTGGCTTGCGGTCGTACCATCAAGGGAAATGTCGCTTTCCTTGGAGGGCCCTTGGCCTTTTTGCCGGAATTGCGACAACGTTTTATCGAAACTTTAGAATTGACCCCGGAACAGGTGATTTTCCCCGAAGATCCGGAATACTTCGTTGCTTTAGGAGCTGCATTATTATCTGAGAAGAAAGAATCCATAAAACTGGAAGAAATTTTATATCGTTTAAAGGATGCTGACGAGACTCAATTGAACGTGAGCAAGCTTTTACCTCCGTTATTTAATAACGAGGCTGAATATGAGGAATTTTTAACGAGACATAGGGGAAATTCCGTTAAACGTAAAACATTGTCGGAAGCAAAAGGTTGTCTCTTCCTGGGTATAGATGCGGGGTCCACAACGACTAAGGCTGCTCTCATCGACGAAGAAAAATATTTGCTGTATTCTTTCTATAAAAGCAACGAGGGAAGACCGCTGGATGTTGTGTTGGAGATGCTCCGGGAGCTATACGACCTGATGCCTGAGGATGCATATATAGGAAAGGCTACTGTGACGGGATATGGAGAGGGCTTGATCAAAGCTGCTTTTCAAGTGGACTTGGGCGAGATAGAAACCATTGCCCATTATAAAGCTGCGGCGGAATTCCTGCCGGGCGTGGATTTTATTCTGGATATCGGCGGCCAGGATATGAAGTGCATGAGGATTAAAGACAATGCGATCTATAATATCATGCTCAACGAAGCCTGCTCCTCCGGATGCGGATCATTTCTTGAAACCTACGCCAAATCGGTGGACATGGATGTGGTCGATTTTGCCAAGGAAGCCTTGTTCGCAGAAAATCCCGTTGATCTTGGAACAAGATGCACGGTTTTTATGAATTCCAAGGTAAAGCAAGCTCAGAAAGAAGGGGCGACCATCGGGGATATTTCTGCGGGTTTGTCCTATTCCGTAATAAGGAATGCCTTGTATAAAGTCATTAAGCTGAGGAACCCCGATGAAGCGGGAGAAAGAGTAGTCGTTCAGGGAGGCACATTCTTAAATGATGCTGTGCTGAGAAGTATAGAAAAAATTGTAGGCAAAGAAGTTGTACGGCCGGATATTGCGGGCATTATGGGCGCATACGGAGCAGCGCTGGTCGCTCTTAAGAATTATAAAGAGGGAGAGCGTTCGACTATTCTTTCGTCTGACCGGCTGGGAGATTTCAGCGTAGATAATTCCCATAGGAGATGCAAGGGATGCGAGAACAATTGTCTGCTCACAATCAATATATTTAATGACGGTAACCGGTTCATAACGGGCAACCGTTGCGAGAAGGGTGAAGGAAAGTCGATTTCAGAAAACAAACTGCCCAATATTTTTGAATACAAACTGAACAGACTTTTCCAATACAAACCCCTGGAGAAAGACCATGCACCGCGGGGAGAAATCGGAATTCCCAGAGTATTGAATATGTATGAAAACTATCCCTTCTGGTTTACTTTTTTTACGGAACTGGGATTTCGTGTAGTGCTTTCTCCCGTTTCTTCCAGAAGGCTATATGAATTGGGCATGGAGACCATCGCTTCGGACACCATATGCTACCCCGCCAAGCTGGTGCACGGTCATATTAAATGGCTTGCCAAACAAGGCGTTAAGAAAATTTTTTACCCATGCATCAATCATGAGGTAGTTGAGGACGATGGAGCGCCAAACCATTACAACTGCCCCATTGTAGCCACATATCCGGAGGCAGTTGCCGGAAATATGAAGGATGTGTTTCAGGAGTACGGTGCCCAGCTGCTGCATCCTTTCCTGCCTTACGATAATGATTTGCGATTGATAAAACGGCTGCATGAACTTTTTTCGGATCTTGGGATCAGCAAAAGAGAAATAAGAGTTGCAGTAAAAAAAGCAAGAGAAGAAGACAGGGCTTTTAAAAGGGATATCCGCAGTCAAGGCGAGCGTGCCCTTAAGCTGATCAAGAAGGAGAACCTGCAGGGAATCATCCTGGCGGGCAGGCCATATCATTTGGATCCGGAAATAAACCACGGCATCGACAAGATGATTAATTCTTACGGAATGGTAGTGCTTACGGAAGATTCCGTTTGCCATCTCGCCGATCTGTTAAGACCTATACGGGTCTTGGACCAATGGATGTATCATTCCAGACTTTATAAGGCGGCAGAAGTTGCGGGCGACCATGAAGAACTCGAACTGGTGCAGTTGAACTCATTTGGATGCGGGCTGGATGCGGTTACGACGGAACAAGTAGAAGAACTGTTGCAGAATCGTAACAAACTATACACAGTTCTGAAAATTGATGAAGTTTACAACCTTGGAGCAGCAAGGATCAGAATACGGTCCCTCCGGGCGGCCATGACCGAACGGGCAAAAAATAACATTAAACCAAAATCCTTTGGGAAACCGTTCAAAAGAAAACTGTTTACAGAAGAGATGAAGGAAGACTATACTCTGCTGATTCCGCAGATGTCGCCGATTCACTTTCAATTTGTAGAGGCTGCCATGCATGAGGAAGGGTATCGGGCGGTCCTATTGCCTTCCGTTGATAAAGAAGCCGTAGAAGAAGGGCTGCGCTATATAAATAACGATGCATGCTATCCCACTATCGTCTCATTGGGACAGATCATTCATGAGCTGAAATCCGGCAAGTACGATTTGGATCGAACTGCGGTAGTTTTTTCACAAACCGGAGGACAGTGTCGTGCCAGCAATTATATTTCTCTTTTGAGAAAAGCGCTGGTTGATCTTGATATGGAGCAGGTGCCTGTAATATCATTTAGCTTGGTAGGTTTGGAAAGCAACCCCGGGTTTGTTATAACGCGGAGGCTTATCAAGAGGGGATTAATTGCGTTGTTATACGGCGATGTGCTGATGCGCATCCTATATGCAACGAGACCCTATGAGGCACAGAAAGGCTCTGCCAATGCCCTGGCCGAAAAATGGTCAAAGATTGCCCTTGAGAACGTCAGAGACGGAAACCTTAAAACCATGCGAAAGAATATAAGGCAGATGATAAAGGAATTCGACGAACTACCTCTCCGGGACATTCGGAAACCGAAAGTTGGAGTAGTAGGAGAAATCCTTGTCAAATATCATCCTATGGCGAACAACGACATCGTCAGAATAATAGAAGAGGAGGGCGGAGAGGCGGTAGTTCTGGATTTAATGGATTTCTTTCTTTACGGCATGCACAGCAAAGAGTATAATCTCCGCTATCTGTCCGGAAGTTTTGCAACTATGTTTAAGAATAAGATAGCTCTTAATTTCATTGAATGGTTCCGCTCCGACGCGCGTAAAGCTTTAAACGAAAGCAAACGCTTTCATGGTCCTGCTCATATTAAGGAAACGGCGGAGAAAGCAACGAAAATCGCTTCTCTTGGCAATCAATGCGGTGAAGGATGGCTTCTCACCGGAGAGATGGTGGAGCTGATAGACAGCGGAGTAACAAATATCGTCTGTTTACAGCCTTTTGCGTGCCTGCCCAATCATGTGACGGGTAAAGGCATGATCAAGGCGTTGAGAAATTATAACCCCAAAGCGAATATTGCTGCCATCGACTATGATCCCGGAGCCAGCGACATCAATCAACTGAACCGGATCAAGTTGATGATGGCTATTGCCTTCAAGCACATGGAAGAGGAGGACCCGCCGCCTGCCGCGTAATGTGCAATATGATTGATTCTTGATTCGGAAATGTAAATTATTTTGATGCGCATTGCACAGGAGGTTTAATAAAATGGGAAGACATGGAACCATAGCGGGCAGAAAAGCCGCTCAGGATGCAAAACGAGGGAAGCTATTCACAAAGTACGCGAGAGCTATTACTGTTGCTGCCAAAGCCGGAGGTGATCCTGAGTATAATGTTTCACTAAAGCATGCTATCGAAAAGGCAAAAGCCATCAACATGCCCAGTGAGAACATTAATCGGGCTATTAAGAAAGGAACCGGCGAATTGGCGGGAGAATCTTACGAAGCCGGTGTTTTCGAAGGATATGGCCCCGGCGGAGTTGCTCTTATAGTAGAGGTGCTGACGGATAATAAAAATCGAACCACGTCAACAATTAAGCATGCATTTGATAAAAACGCAGGAAATCTCGGCGTTCCCGGATGTGTATCTTATATGTTCGATAGAAAAGGGATCATCATCATCGAAAAAACCGATGCCGTGGACGAGGATGCTTTGATGGAAACAGCTCTGGAAGCGGGCGCTGAGGATATCGTTTCACATGAAGACAGCTTCGAAGTACAAACATTGCCTGAAAACTTTAATGCGGTATCCGACGCATTAAAGCAAGGCGGCTATGATTTTGTCGATGCGGATGTTGAGTTGGTCGCTTCCGTAGAAGCAACTCCGGGTGAGATTGAGCTAAAAGATCTCAAAAAATTGATCGATATGTTGGAAGAAAATGATGACGTGCAAAACGTTTACCACAACTGTGCGGTACCGTTGTATGATGAGTAATATTCACACAATAAACAAGTTTTGCTAAGTTAAATTTCTTCTAAAACTTGATTCCCGTATGCTTGAATGTTATAATCAGCTTGAAAGATGACGCACAATAGATAGCAAATGCTAATGGCGATTTATGAAAACATTGTCAGCATAGGGACAAGGAAAGAAAACATACTAATGAATAAGATCCTGAAGTGTTCGTTTAGGTTTTATAATCAAACCTACATTTGGTTCACGGGATTTCGGGTTTCCATCGCCTATGTCAAGCCTCCTCGAGAGGAAGACAGAAGCAGGAATAGAAAACCCACCTATCTGAGGATAGGTTGTGAATTAAAAAACCTGACGACACATTCGGGATTTTTTTATTTTTTCGGTTGGCAGATCTAAATTAGTAAGCAGATATTTCATTTCAGGTCTATAAAGTGAATTGTCTTGCATGCAAATACCCTTTTTCCTATAATGTGGATATGGAACGTATTTCCATTATCACGGGACATTACGGCAGCGGAAAAACAGAGTTTTCCTTAAACTACGCCCTTAAGTGTTCCAGTGAAGGCAAAAGAACGGGATTTCCGGTCTATTTTAGATTTAAAACCAATAAATATAAGAGATGCGGGAGGGAAGAGGAAATGGCAAAGATAACCACATTGAAAATTCAGGAAATGAAGGATCGCGACGGGGCTTCATAATGGCCAACTGTTGGAATATCCGGAACTGGGAGCATTGTTGGAAGCGGCGGTGGAGGAAGCACATCAGGTGGCCCTTGCAAAATGAATCCGCTTGCAATACGTGGATCCCGTAGCCCATACAAAGGATGTATGCAAGGCTACGGCAGCCAATAAGTCATCTATGTTGCAGGATATTCTCAACGGCAAGAAGACTGAAATTGAAATGATAAACGGAGCGGTTTGCAGGGAAGGTCGCAGTCTCGGGATTACGACGCCGGTAAACTCGGTACTGACGAACCTGATCCTTTATAAGCAAAGATATATAAAAACTGATTAAAAGGAGGGAAGTAAGCCATGACAGAAGAACAGAAAACTGTAAAGTATGCTTCGTCATTCAGCGAGCAATTTACAGTACGCAGCATGATTATCGGCGCAATCGGGGCCATCATTCTTACGATGAGCTCTATGTTCGTAGCGTTGAAGCTTGGCGCTTTGCCCTGGCCCATCATGTTCGTTGCATTGGTTTCCATGTTCTCGTTGAAAGCACTGGGGAATACAAACATCAACGAAATCAATGTGACCCATACCGCCATGTCGGCAGGTGCCATGGTGGCAGGAGGCTTAGCTTTTACGTTACCCGGCATCTGGATGCTGAAGCCTGATGCAGAAGTCAGCATCCTGGCGTTGTTCGTAATCACTCTCGGCGGCGTACTTTTAGGCTTGATTTTTACTGCACTGATTCGAAAATATTTTATTGAATTCAAAGAGCTTCCATATCCCATGGGGCAGGCCGCTGCCGACACATTAATCGTCGGGGACGAAGGCGGAAAAAAGGCTGGAACCCTGTTTGCATCCCTGGGTGTAGCTGCTGTATTCACGGTTCTGCGTGACTGGTTTGGAACCTTTGGAGCCGGCGTTGTATGGTTTAAGAGGATGATGCCTTATGGCTCCCTAGGTGGCATGTGGCTTTCGTTAATGCTGATTGCCGTAGGATATATCATCGGCCCGGTATTTATCGGCGTATGGTTCCTAGGCGCTATCATCGGTGATTTCGGTATTCTCATCGGAGGACAGGTAGCAGGGATTTGGGATGCTGCCACGGCTGCAAGCATTAAATCTTCATTAGGAATCGGTCTCATGGTGGGAACCGGTATCGGTATCGTTGTTAAGGGAATTTTGCCCAAGGCGAAAGAGATCTTTGGCCCTATGTTCAGCAAGGGCAGCGTTGGAGGAGGCGTGATTCCGCTCCGCTGGGCTCCCATCGCAATGGTAATTCTGGCCTTTATCTTCACAGTTCTGGCTGATATGGGCATAGTGGCGTCCATTTGCACAATCATCGGTGTATGGCTGGCCACTGCCATGTCTTCTCAATGCGTAGGCCAGACGGGCATCAATCCTATGGAGATATTCGGAATCATAGTGCTCATTGCCACCAAGGCTGTATCCAGCATCGGACAGACTGAGGCCTTCTTTGTTGCCGCTATCGTAGCCGTTGCCTGCGGACTTGTCGGAGACGTGATGAACGACTTTAAGGCAGGGTATATACTTAAATCCGATCCGAAAGCCCAATGGCTGGGTGAAGTAATCGGCGGCATTATAGGAGGTTTTGTTTCTGTAATCGTTCTTTTAGTCATTATGAAGGCTTATGGACCGTCTGCCTTTGGTAACCCGGATATGTTCCCGGCACCTCAGGCAAGCGCTGTAGCTGCAATGGTAGGCGGAATTTCCCATATGCCCGCATTCCTTATCGGATTGATAGCGGCTATAATACTCTATATCGTTAATTTCCCTGTAATGACTTTAGGGCTTGGCGTTTACCTGCCTTTCTATCTTTCCATGACAGCGTTTATAGGGGGGGCGTTGCGGTTCATCGTTATGAAAGCTGCACCTAATTATGAAAAGGTCGGAAACGGCCAGATTATTGCAGCAGGCCTTTTGGGCGGTGAAGCAGTGGTCGGCGTCATCATTGCTTTAATTCAAGCCATCCGAATCATGCAAGCGCTTTAAGATATTTAAACGTATAAGGACAGACCCGGTGAGTGAATTCTCATTCAAAGGGTCTGTCCTTATCGGTACTCCGGGAGGTGCGCAATGAAAGAAGTCAGTATAACGGATATTAAAGAGATAAAAGTAGGTCACGCTCAGGATGTGGAAGGCGGTACAGGTTGTACGGTAATACTCTGTGAGGAAGGCGCAAATGCAGGTGTGGATGTAAGGGGAGGCGGACCCGCTTCCAGGGAAACGGAATTGCTGAAGCCCGTCAACTTGGTGGAGCAGATCCATGCCGTCATGTTGTCGGGAGGAAGCGCCTATGGATTGGATGCGGCTTCAGGCGCCATGCAGTACCTTGAGGAGAACGGGAAAGGCTTTGATGTGGGCATCGGAGTTGTTCCCATTGTATGTGGCGCTTCATTGTTCGACCTGGTTGTAGGCGATCCGAAATGCAGGCCGGACAAAGCCATGGGATACCAAGCTTGTTTAAACGCATCTTCCCAAAAGCCGGCTGAAGGTAATGTGGGCGCAGGCACAGGCGCTACAGTGGGCAAGTTTCTTGGAATGGAATACATGATGAAGAGCGGTCTGGGTACCTATGCGGTGCAGATGGGGGAATGGATCATCGGAGCCATCGTAGCCGTCAACGCCTTAGGAGATGTTATAGACGTGGATTCGGGAAAGCGCATCGCCGGCATCCTGAATAAAGATAAGACGGCAATATACAACACGGAGGCGTGCATGTACGAGGAGTATGACAAAAACAGAAACGTTTTCAGCGGGAACACCACCATCGGATGCGTGGTTACAAATGCAAAACTGACAAAAACCCAGGCTAACAAGGTTGCCTCCATAGCGCACAATGGTTTCGCAAGAGCCATACGCCCCGTACATACCATGGCAGACGGGGATACTATTTTCGTTCTTGCAACGGGAGAAGAAGAAGTTATGCCGGATGCGGTAGGAGCCCTGGCCGCAGAGGTGATGGCCAGAGCCATTAACAGAGCGGTTTACATGGCAGAACCGGCTTACGGGCTTAAGGCCGCAAAGGATTTTCTATAAATTATAGGGATCGTAATCACAGCTTAACAAAAGAAGGCTTGCGTTGGCAGAAGGTAGTTAGGTACCGGAAGCCAACGCTTCTCAATTTATCGTAGGCCCACTGAATGCCAAAACCTACGTCCCGAACGGCATGGGCGTCTGAGCCTACGGTTACAATCTCTCCTCCCAGTTCGTGGTAAAGTTGCAAAATGCCCTGGGAAGGGACGGTATGATCCCCCATGTCATAGCGGAATGAGGAGGTGTTTATTTCAATTCCCTTTCCGTCTTCTATTATCCGTTTCAACACTTCCCTTATTATATCCATCAGTTCATCCCCATAAAAAGGGATGTATGACCCGTAGCGGTCGATAACGTTTATGTGACCCAATACATCGTAGTCTTTGTAATCGCGAAGACAGTCGTAGACATATTTATAAAAGGCAGCTGTGGCATTTTCTACAGATCGATCTTTAAAAAAGGATCCGCAGGACAATTCAAAACCTTCCGCGCAATGAAATGACCCGATGATAAAATCATAATCATATCCTCTCACAACTTGCCTGCACTTATCCATGGTGCTGCCATGTTGGATGCCCACCTCAAGTCCCTTTATGAGCCTTATACGGTCCTTAAACTCTTCTTTAATGATTTCCATTCCGTTTTGATATTCGATCAGAGAAAACCCTTCACCCCAGTCATCCGAAGGATAATCCGGATCGTAATGATCTGTTACGGCAATTTGAGATATTCCCAAAGCGGCGGCAGTTGCCACCATGTCTTTCATTGAAGAATATCCATCCGTTGAATAAGTGGTATGGGTGTGATAATCCACCAGCGGGGTAGTATACATAATTGCCTCCGTTTATTTACTGTGCTATAATCGTTTCCTAGTATAACACATTTTTCTCTGTGGAAAAGGATAATCCAGATGGCGGATGTTTATAACGAGTCTATTTTAATCGAAAAAGCCAAATCCGGTGACGAGGCCAGTTTTGAGTTGTTGATTCAAAACTGCAAAACAAAAGCTTACAACACGGCGCTCCGTTATTTGCGTGACGAAGAGGATGCTATGGATGTTCTTCAGGAAAGTGTGATCAAAGTGTTTCGTCACCTGGACAAATTCAAAGGAGATTGCAAATTTGACACCTGGGTCTACCGTATCGTTGTAAATACCTGCCATGACTTTCTCAGAAAGAACAAGTACCAGAGAAATAATATCAGCATCTATCGCGCAGGCGAGGACGGCGAGACAATAATCGACCTCCCCGACACATCACCTACACCTCCGGAAGCATTCGATGCAAAACTTACCGCTACATACGTATTGAGTTGTCTTGATAAGATCCCCAAAGATCAAAAAGAAATCATAATATTACGAGATATTCAAGGCTTTTCTTATGAAGAAATCAGTCAGATTCTCGAATGTTCAATGGGTACGGTAAAATCCAGAATCAATCGAGCAAGGCAGAAATTGAAACAGATGATCTTGGAACAATACGATGAATCATGCGTCTAACAGAATGAGAGGGGGAAGAGCGCTCGATGGAAAGGAACATGGAACTGGACAACGAAAAAATAATTGATAATGATTTAGAAAAACTGCTGGCAATCCTTTACAGTATACCGGAAGAGAAGATACCGGACAGATTTGAACGGCGCTTAAGCGAGACACTCAAAGAAGAAGGAAAAAGAATCCGACAGGAAAAACTTCTTATCACAGCCAGGAAAAGACGCAATCGTTATCTAAAGGCGTCGGCGGTCATTGCCGCATGCTTTGTTGTTGTTTTTGCATCCCTCTCAGTGTATAATGATGACATCGGATTGTTTTCAGGGAATAACGCATCAGAAGAGGCTCCGGTTGGAGATATAATGCTTGCCGCAGAGGATTCAGACTCGACGGCGGAAGAAAGGGCTCCTTATGGAGCCGCTCCCGGTGCGGGATCGGAAAAAGCTGCTGAAAGCGAAGATATGGGACTTGC
This sequence comes from Eubacteriales Family XIII. Incertae Sedis bacterium, assembly GCA_012521055.1. GTDB lineage: Bacteria > Bacillota > Clostridia > Peptostreptococcales > Anaerovoracaceae > UBA1426. Next base: position 45,829 of record JAAYNC010000069.1, on the reverse strand, counting down.
TGCCGAACTACATGTAACGGCGGAAAGGTCCGTTCCGGTTCCCTCATCCAGAGAATTGCCCCAAAAATCCGACGGCAATAGTGATAATGTGGAAAATGCTGAACTTTATTTTGGAATGCAGGATACAGAACCGGATATCTTATGCAGGGAAGGCAGCCAATATGTAAAGACGACGGAAGAATATCTGAACTATTTAAAACTATTAGATGAGTATCTGTCCGGCTACGAATATGAATTGACAGATTGTGAGAGAGACAGTGACACTGGAGCATATACGTTTACAGTTTTGATACTTTCGGATCCGGAGGGACAGATTGTAAATGTACCTTTGACCCTCAGGGGAGAGCAAGGAGTAATATATGAGCAACCAGAACAACAATCAACGGAAGGAGAGCCAATCGAAGAACAGCTTGAAGGAAAGGATACCGGGAAAGAAAAACCGCAAACTGGTAGTGATTGATGGCAACAGCCTGATCAATCGGGCATATTATGCCATTCAGCGGCCAATGATGACAAAAGAAGGACTGTACACCCATGCGGTGTACGGTTTTCTTAATATATTGCAGAAAATACGAAAAGACTACGAACCGGGTTATCTGGCAGTAGCCTTCGACAGGAAAGCACCTACTTTCCGTCACCTTGAATTTGCAGATTATAAAGCCGGGAGAAAGAAAATGCCCCCCGAGCTTGCAATGCAGGTGCCTGTGCTCAAAGAAGTACTGGATGCCATGCGAGTACGGATTCTGGAAATCGACGGTTTTGAGGCGGATGATATCATCGGCACGGTAGCCAGAAGAGCCGAGGAAGAAGGATTTGAGCCGCTGATTATCACCGGTGATAAGGATGCCCTTCAACTTGCCAGCCGCATTACGAAAGTAATCATTACCAAAAAGGGCATTTCGGAGTTTGAAGAGTACGATTACGATGCCATAGTAGAAAAATACGGATTTTCTCCGGAACTTTTTGTGGATTTCAAGGGACTGATGGGGGATCCCTCAGACAATATACCAGGCGTTCCGGGAGTTGGGGAGAAAACGGCTCAGAAGCTGATACTCGAATATGGAAGCATTCAAAATCTGATCAACAATACTGAGCACATTGCCAATCCCAAACTCCGGGAAAAGATAGAAGAAAATGTTCAGCTGGCGTTAATGAGCAGGCGTTTGGCAGAAATCAATACAGAAGTTCCCATCGACATACAGCTGGAAGATTATATAGAAGAAGAACCGGATTACAGCAAGCTTATTGAACTATATAAAAAGTTGGAATTCAACAGTTTTTTAAAGAAGCTCCAAATACCTGAGCAGGACAGGGATGAAGTGCGCGGTAGCCTGGAGAAAGAAAAACTGCCTCCCATAACTATTATAAATAGCAGAGCAGACTTTAAGACCATCGATAACTATTTCAAGAAGGTAGATACGGCGGCCCTTAAAGTGTTTAGCGACAAGAATCATAAAGACATCCCTGCTTTAACAGGAGTAACACTTTCCACGGAGGAAAAGTGCTTCTACATCGACCTGTCTGCGGAAAGGCTTCTTGAAGACCTTAAATCGCTGATTTCCACAACGAAATTGCGCTTTGTAGGGCATTACATCCAAGAAGACTATTATGCCCTTATAAGCAACGGTTTGAATAATTGGGAACCGGAAACCGCTTTTGATACCGCCGTCGCACAGTACTTGCTTCAACCCGGCAGAAGCAGCTATGATTTAAATGCGCTGACTCTTGAGTACTTTCACCGGGAATTGGAGGGACCTGAAACCGGTGTCGGCGGAGAACAGCTGGATTTTTTAGAACAGAAACAGGTAGATTATTCCGAATACGGGGCGAGGTGGTGTGCCGCAGTGCTCTTGCTTCGACCTTTACAATATGAAAGACTGGAAAAAGAAGGTCTGCTTCCCGTATTTGAAGAGATAGAACTGCCGCTGATCAGCGTGTTAGCCCACATGGAAGCCCAGGGTTTTGCGGTGGATCGAGAGGAATTGTTAAATGCAGGAGAACGGCTGAGAGAGCAAATTTCTGCTGTCACTTCAAGAATTTTCAGTTTGGCAGGGCAGGAGTTCAATATCAACTCTCCAAAACAGCTCGGAGAAATCCTCTTTGATAAACTGCGACTTCCTGCAGGAAAGAAGACTAAGACAGGTTATTCAACCAATGCGGAAACTCTGGAACGCTTGAAGGACGAGCACGAAATCGTGGCGCAAATCCTGGAATACAGGATGCTGTCAAAGCTGAACGGCACTTATGTAGAAGGTATGCTTCCTATGATTCATGCAGACGGGAAAATTCATGCACATTTTCAGCAAACTGTGGCCGCAACGGGACGCATAAGCTGTACCGAGCCAAACTTGCAGAACATTCCCATAAAACAGGAACTAGGAAGGCAGCTCAGGAAGGCATTCGTTCCTGAGAGCGATGAGTGGATATTGGTGGGAGCTGATTATTCGCAGATTGAGTTGCGGGTATTGGCTCACTTGTCGGAAGATCCTACACTGATTGATTCCTTTCGAAAGGGAACTGATATCCATAAAACAACAGCAGCCAAAGTGTTCGGAGTACCTGAGTCTGAAGTTACTACTCTTCAGCGAACCAATGCCAAAGCCGTGAATTTCGGTGTTATATACGGAATGAGCAGTTTCGGACTTGCTTCCGAACTCAATATTTCCAGGAAAATGGCGGAGAAATATATTGATGAGTACTTCAATAAATACTTGAAGGTAAAAGCCTTTATGGACAGACAGATAGAAGAATGCAAGAAAAACGGCTATGTCACCACAATAATGAACCGCAAGAGACCCATTCCGGAAATACATGCCAGGAATTTTATTCAAAGGCAGGCCGGAGAAAGGTTGGCCATGAACAGTCCTATCCAGGGCTCGGCAGCAGATATTATTAAAATTGCTATGATAAAGTGCCATAAACAGCTCTTGGCCGAAGGGCTTAAATCCAGGTTGATATTACAGGTTCACGACGAGCTGATTATTCAAACTCATCGCGATGAATTGGAAAGGGTAAAGACCATTTTAAAAGAAAATATGGAGAATGCCATAGAACTGAAGGTTCCGCTTTCGGTGGAATTGAATACGGGAGAAAATTGGTACGAGTTAAAATAGAGCGACACAGAAATCTTCGAGCCCGCAATCTAAAACAAACATGTCTGGAAAGAGTAAAAGATGATGATAATAGGTCTTACCGGCGGAATCGGTGCGGGAAAAACTACCGTTTCCGATTATCTGAAGAAAAAAGGATATCCGGTGCTTGACGCCGATGAAGTAGCGAGGGAAATAGTAGAGCCTGGAAGCGAGACTCTCGAAGAGCTTACCCGTGCCTTTGGAAAAAATATTCTCAATAGTGACGGAAGCCTGAACCGGCGTTTCCTTGCCGGGATTGTATTTTCTGATCCCGAGAAGAAGAAGCTTATCGATGGGATAATGCACGGAAAGATCATCGACACCTTGCTCAAGCGGGCAAGATCCATGGAAAAAGAGCCTTTCGTCTTTATCGATGTGCCACTGTTATTCGAAACCGGCATGGATCGGTACGTAGATCAGGTTTGGGTGGTAGATGCGGAGGAAGAAATAAGGATTAAAAGGGTAATGGAACGAGACGATAGCAGCAGGGAGGACGTGCTTAGACGAATACGATTTCAGGCGGGTCGGGATGAAAAAATTAAAAAAGCGCACATCATCTTGAACAACAGCGGAGTTAAAGAAATACTTTATAGACAAATTGACGAAGCACTAAACAAACTGCGGGAGAATGAGCTCTATGAATAGAAAGCCTTTTATCGCATTGATGTTCTTTATCTTGATAATCTCGATAATGATGTTTGGCATAGGATGCGCTGAGGATGCGGTTTTCCCCGGCAATGAAGCGGAAAAACAGCCGGAACGCATTACTTCTAATATTGTTTCCATTCCTATTGAACGAGTGCGGACGTTAAATCCTTTGCTGTCGCTAGACGAGGACACTTACTTTCTTAACAAGCTGATTTTGGAAGGGCTTTTCACACTCAATGATAATCTGGAAGCGGTAGGTGTTCTTGCGGATAGTTATGAATACGAAGCAGACGGCAGGAGCATGCAGGTACGATTGAAAGAGGGGATAATTTGGGAGGACGGCACCGCTTTCACAGCCGAGGACGTGAAGTTTAGCATTGATGCTTATAAAAGCGTTTCTTCCGCTCAACAGGGTTCCTACGGACCGTTTATTGAATTGATAAGATCTGCCAAAGTGATTGACCCGTTAACTGTTCAAATCCAATTTACAGATGCGGGAAACGCCACCGTTGAAAACCTGGTATTTCCCATTCTTCCTTCTCATAAATACGGCAGACCCAGCGATCTTGCCAGGGATACGAGTAATTATATTCCCATGGGTACGGGGCCATATATTGTGAGCGATATAGAGGAAGGAAAGCAAATCACCCTATCCGGAAACCCCCATTATCGCGGAACTGTACCCAAAAATATTTTGTTGTTTAAATTTATGCCAAATAAAGAGGAAGCTGTAAATCTCTTTGATGTGGGCGAAATAAATCTTGCATTCCTCAGAGCCATAAACAGAAATACTCTGGTAGAAGATAAAGTTGTCAAGATGGTGTCCTTTCCGTCTAATGAGGTGGAGGTGCTCGGATTCAATTTCAGCCACGGGGCATTGCAGAATCGCGGTCTTCGCCAGGCCATCGCTCACGCCGTAGACAATCAGATGATCCTGGAAACTTGTTATTATAACAACGGAATATTAAACCAGACCATCTTTTATCCGGGTTATAGAGGCATTGAAAGTGAAGGCGCGCTTTATGGATACGATCTGGACAAGGCCGCATCCCTTTTGAAAGCGTCGGGATACGAAGGCTTGTCTCTCAGCTTGGTCTTTAACGCTGAAAACCATGCACGCAATCTGGCGGCGAAGATCATAAAATCCGGGTTGGAGAAGGTGGGGATTTCCGTTACATTAGTACCTTTGGAAAATGAAGATTATTATACAGCTATTTCAAGGGGCGATTTTGATTTATATCTGGGCGGCTTCCGGTTCAGCGAGAACTATGACTTGCGTCCGGTTCTTCAGTCCGACGGTGAATACAATTACATCCGCTATTCCGATGCCCGGATGGATGGGTTGCTGGATGAACTGCAACGCGGTGTATCAGCAGAACAGAAAAGGAAAACTTCTCAATCTATTCATGAACTCTATGTCAAGGAAATACCCTACTATTGTATCCTGTATAAAACTTGCGGAATAGCCGCATCCGTCGATTTGACAGGCGAAATAGAACCCTATTTCTATCATATTTATCACGGAAGCGAAGACTGGCGTGTCACTTATGTAAAGCCCGAGGAATAAAGGCCAAAGAAAAACATTACGCCTGTAAAGCATGATGCGGGATTGCAGTCATTATTGCGCAAGAGGGGAAAGGATCTTGATGTAAAGTATGATTTATATCTTGACAAAGAGTCTCCGGGAGGTTAGTATAATATTCGCGGCAAAACGAAATACAGGCGGTTGTGGCGGAATAGGCAGACGCGCACGGTTGAGGGCCGTGTCCGAGAGGGTAAGGGTTCAAGTCCCTTCAACCGCACCATGAAAACCTTGAAATTTCAACGAATTTGGAATTTCAAGGTTTTTTATTCTATATATGATTCGGGTATTTCCCTGATATCGTACACCCGGTAATAATCCTTTGTTTCGGGATCCTTCTCAACTTCACATCGATTGCGGGAAAGAAGTCTCATGAGTTGGTAGACGTCAATCCAGATTTCGTTTGGGCTGTCTTTTTGAGATTCATGAAAAATAAGCTGGAGCCCGATATGCAGGTGTGCCTGCCGGATATTGTTGACATTTTCGGTCCTGCTGTAACCGGTGCGCCCCAGATAGCCGATTACATCGCCGGGTTTGACTACGGAACCCACACTGAGCGATTTGTGAAAGGGAAAGTCTTTGCGCAGATGAGCATAATAGTAATATCTTTTCCTGTCATAGCTTCTTATACCGATTCGCCATCCTCCGTACTGGTTCCAGCCCATAGCTTCTATTATGCCGCCTTCTACGGCAACGATAGGTGTGCCTACGGATCCGATCATATCGTGTCCTAAATGGCGGCGGAAAAAACCGTAGGCCCGGCCGGCGCCGAAATCGTCATAATGACTATAATAATAATTTTCTGCAATGGGACAAAATGCTTTGAGCCCGTATTTTCGTTCCCAGCGCTTGCCGGTAGGCGATGTTTCGTCTGGTACTTCGATTTCATAGTCACCCACCAGTCCTGACAGAATGGCTGTATAAGCTTCATGGTAATAGTCGTAATACTTCATGTCTTGGGTCAACATTTCCATGGTTTTTCCATCGTGAAGCTTTTCAACCACTGAATCGATCTGAACGGTTTTAAAGTTTCTGAAATTATTGCCGTTTTCTGCAGCCAGATATGCGAGAAGTTCAATCCAGTCAAGGGGGATTTCACTATGGCGGGATTCGATATGCAGCTTCAGCGAATAATCCAGAGCTTCGTAGGGCACATTGAAATCTACCCATTTAATATAATCCGCATCCTTTGACTCCGCAGTTTTTGCAGGGACAAAGGAGAAGTACCAGCCGCTGCCAATAAATAATACCGTTATAAGGCCTGCAATCAAGAAAAGACTCAACTTGCGATGAAGCAAATTCCGCATGGAAATACGCAAATCCTTTCACAGCTTTTATAGGTAGATTCATTTATATATCTCATATCTATGATGTGAGTACAGGATTCATCACGAAAAAAAATAATACTTTTCGCGATTAAAACACGTCGTTTTTCTCTATAATGAGTTTTTGCTGGTGGGCGAAGGGGAAAGCGTAATAAAAAAGGATTGACAGGAGAAAAATTACTGATATAATTAGATAGACTAACTAAATAATTGCAAGAAGCGAGCTGCAGAAAGAAGAACCAAGTTTTAAAAGAAAGGAGGGCCTGTATGGATACATTTGAAAGAGAGCTCAACGAGCTTCTCATTCAAACTTTCCGAGATATCCTGAAGGTGGAGGAGCTTATTCTTGAAAGAAGCGCTCCCAGGCTTTCCGTATCGGAGGTACATTTGATAGAAGCTATACGGAAGAGCAAGGACAGGGCCCTGACAGTCTCAGAAATTGCTTCTGAATTAGATATTGCGGTGCCATCCGCCACAGTGGCCGTTAACAAACTTGTCAAAAAAGGTTTTATTACGAAAGAAAAGAGTAAAGAAGACGGCCGTGCTGTGATTGTCCGGCTCACTCGGGAAGGAGAGAAAATATACCGGCTTCAACGGTATATTCATTATAAGCTTGTAAGGGCTGCAGCTCAGGATCTGACAGAAGAAGAGAAGGAAACATTGTTGATCGGAGTTCGCCACCTTGACGAGTTTTTCAAGAAAAAAATGGCAAAATATGGAGGAGCGAATGAGTTTTCAAATCATAGGAACAGGTAGAGCGCACCCGGAATTCGTGCTGAACAACGACATGCTGTCCCAGATCGTGGACACCAGCAATGAATGGATCGTTGCAAGGACGGGCATCAATACCAGATACGTAAGCACTCATGAAACAATTACGGAACTTTCTGTAAAAGCCGCTAATAATGCGTTAAGCAAAGCGGGGATAGGGGCGAAAGATCTGGATCTGATTCTCTGTGCCACAATGAAAGGCGATTATGCCTGTCCTTCACTTGCATGTCTGGTGCAGAAGGAGATTGGGGCAGATTGTCCTGCAGTAGATCTTAACGCAGCATGTTCCGGGTTTCTTTATGCCTTGGATCAGGCTGATGCTTATATAGCATCGGGAAAAGTCGAAACAGTATTGATTATCGGGGCAGAGCTGATGACCCGTCATCTCGACTGGACTGATAGGAGCACCTGCGTGCTCTTCGGAGACGGAGCCGGTGCGGTAGTGGTAAAAAAAGGCCATGGCTTGAAATCCATTAAAATAACGGCAAAAGGAGATGACGAACTGTTGGTCATCGGCAATACTTTTTGTCCCAGTCCATACGGAAAACAACTAAAGCTTGACCCGCATTTTCGCATGAAAGGCGGCGAAGTTTTCAAGTTTGCCGTAACGTCGGTTCTGCACGACGTCAAGGATGTGATGAAAAGGGCCGGCGTGGAAGTGAAGGACGTGAAAATGCTGATTCCGCACCAGGCCAACCAGAGAGTGTTTCAGGTAGCAAAAGAAAAACTGGGCTTCTCTGACGAGCAGTTGGCTATGGGAATCGATCATTACGGTAATACCTCATCTGCAAGTATTCCCTTGTTGCTGGATGAGCTGATAGAGGAAGGAAAACTGAAACCTGGAGACATTATAGTGATGTCTGCCTTCGGAGGCGGCTTGACAACAGGAGCCTGCGTTATAGAGTTATAAAGAAATTGAACTTTCTATAAAAGAATATAAAATCAAAGTGTATGGAGGAATGAATTATGACATTTAAAAAAATAGCTGAGCTTATCGCGGAAAACAAGGATATGGATCTATCCAATATCACTATGGAAACGTCCTTTGACGACATGGAACTGGATTCCTTGGACGTGATTGAAGTAGTAATGGCAATCGAGGAAGCTTTCGGAATAACGTTGGAAATTGATGAAAACATCAAGACTGTTGGAGATCTTGTGGATCTTGTAGACAGCCTGATAGAGAATTAATCCCTATTGAAGAAATGGAGCAGGTACCAGAATGAAAACGATTATTACGGAAATGCTTGGAATCGAATATCCGATCTTACAGGGAGGTATGGCTTGGGTGGCCAATGCGTCTCTGGCAGGTGCCGTTTCCAATGCGGGAGGTTTGGGTATTATCGCGGCTGCAAACGCTCCTGCAGAGATAGTTCGTGAAGAGATTAAAAAGACCCGGGAGATTACGGACAAACCCTTCGGTGTAAATATCATGCTCATGAGTCCTTTTGTGGACGATATAGCAAAGCTTGTGGTTGAAGAAAACATCAAGGTGGTAACCACCGGTGCCGGCCTGCCGACTAAATACATGAAAGACTGGATCACGGCCGGAATCAAAGTTATACCGGTGGTAGCCTCCTGCGGCATGGCAAAAATGGTTCAACGGGCCGGCGCTTCCGCTGTAATCGCGGAAGGCGGAGAAGCGGGAGGACATGTAGGCGAACTGAATACCATGCCTCTTATTCCTCAGGTCTGCGATGCGGTGGATATTCCCGTCATTGCGGCAGGAGGTATTGCCGACGGCAGAGGAATTGCTGCGGCTCTTATGCTGGGAGCGTCGGGTGTTCAGCTTGGAACCAGATTCCTAGTTGCCCGGGAATGCACGATACATCGCAATTACAAGAATAAAATCTTAAAGGCGAAAGATATCGATACCATGACCACGGGAAAGAGGCTTGGACATCCGGTACGTGCGTTAAAAACGCCCTTTACCAGGGCTTTCTTAAAAAACGAGAAGGACAGTACAAAATCAATCGAAGAACTGGAAGCTTTCGGAGCCGGAGCTTTGCGAAGAGCAGTGCAGGAAGGCGATGAACAAAACGGTTGTTTTATGGCAGGTCAGAGCAGCGGATTGGTGAAGAAAGAACAGACTGTGGAAGAGATCATTCAGGAACTGATTGCGGAAACCAAGCAAACAATATCAGGTGGGTTGAAATGGGCAGAATAGCTATTGTTTTTTCCGGTCAAGGCGCTCAATATAGCGGCATGGGAAAAGAGCTGGCCAGTTGTTCTGAAGCTGCAGCCAATGTGTTCAAAATGGCGGATACAATTCGACCAGGCACGTCGAAGCAGTGTTTTGAAGGCAGCGATGAGGAGTTGCAGCAAACGAAAAACACACAGCCCTGCATCTTTTGCGTTAGCTATGCAGCGGCGGTGGCTCTTGCAGAAAAAGGTATAAAAGCAGATTGTGCCGCAGGTTTTTCTTTGGGAGAAGTGACAGCTCTGGCTTACGGAGGCTATCTATCTGAAGAAGAAGCCTTTAGTTTTGTCACGGCCAGAGCTCTTGCCATGCAGGAAAGCGGCAAAAAAAATCCCGGAGTGATGTTTGCAGTGTTGAAACTTGACAGCGAGGAAGTAACTAAGCTTTGCAGTGGCAGGGAGGGCTGTTATCCTGTGAATTTCAATGGAAAGACTCAGATATCCGTTTCCTGCACCGAAGAAGCCGCAAAGGACTTTCCCAAGGCAGTGGCTGCGGCAGGCGGCAAAGCTATAAAGCTTGCAGTAAGCGGCGGCTTTCACTCCCCCATGATGAGGGAGGCAAGGGAAGCTTTGGAGCGAGATTTCCGGGAATTGTCTTTCAAAGAAGGAACCATTCCCGTTTATTCCAACGTGACAGGAGAACCCTACAAAGGAAAGACGCAGCTATTTCAACAGATTGATTCCCCGGTACTATGGTATCCGCTGATTCTGAACATGAAAAGGGATGGAGTGGATACTTTCATTGAAGCCGGACCCGGTAAAACTTTGAGCAATATGATTGGGAAGATACTTCCGGGAGCGTGCATCCTTAATGTGGAAGACGAACAAAGCCTAAATAACACGGTGGAGGTGTTGAAGAATGCTTAGCAATAAAAATGCAATTATAACAGGGGGCAGCCGGGGAATCGGTAGGGCGATTGCAAAGGAGTTCGCTTCGAAAGGAGCTTCTGTCGCTCTGATTTACGGTGGCAACAAGGAAGCTGCCCAAGAGACGGTGGCAGAGCTTGAAAAAATGGGAGCTAAAGCCGTGGCTTATCAATGTGACGTCAGTTCCTTTGAGGAAACTAAAAAAACAGTGGAGAAGATCCTTGAAGACTTCTCTCACATAGATATTCTTGTGAATAATGCCGGGATTACAAAAGACGGATTATTGTTAACCATGGATGATGAGAGTTTCTCCAGCGTGCTTGACACGAATTTGAAGGGAAGCTTCTACATGATTAAACATTTGTATTCTCATATGATGCGTCGCCGGCAAGGACGAATTATCAACATAGCATCCGTTTCCGGCCTTATGGGCAATCCGGGACAGGCTAATTACTCCAGTGCAAAGGCAGGAGTCATCGGTTTAACAAAAACCGTCGCAAAAGAGTTGGCCGGAAGAAATGTGACTTGCAACGCCATCGCTCCCGGATTCATCGAGACGGACATGACGGAAGGTCTCTCGGATAAAGTCAAGGAAACGGCGTTAGGTCTGATTCCTCTGAAAAGAATGGGGAAACCGGAAGAGGTGGCGAAGTTGGCTGCTTTCCTGGCCTCGGATGACAGCAGCTACATCACCGGCCATGTGATTAAAGTGGACGGGGGGTTGTATATTTGAGAAGGGTAGCGATAACGGGAATGGGAGTAGTATCTCCTATCGGAAATGACATGAAAACCTTCCGGAAGAATCTGTTAGAAGGTGTATGTGGCATCGATTACATCACGCGTTTCGATCCGGAAGAGTACAAAGTTAAGATTGCCGCAGAGGTTAAAGACTTCCGGATAACCGATCATGTTGACAAGAGTGAAGCTCGCCGGATGGATCTCTTTACCCAATATGCCGTCGTTGCTGCTAAAGAGGCGATTTCTCAAAGCGGTATCTTGGGCACCGTGGAACCGGAGAAGTTCGGCGTCTATATCGGCTCCGGAATCGGCGGCATGGATACTCTGGTAAATACAATGGATAGATTCAGGGCCGGGGGACCGAGAAAAGTTTCTCCTCTGTTCATTCCCATGATGATTTCCAATATGGCATCGGGCAACATTGCCATTCAATACAATGCCATGGGACCGTGCCTTCCGGTGGTGACAGCCTGCGCCACATCGTCCCATGCCATTGGAGAGGCTTATCGTGCTATACGTTTCGGATACGCAGATGCAATCATCGCCGGAGGAACCGAAGCAGCCATTAATTGTCTCGCAGTTGCCGGTTTTACAAACAGCATGGCCTTATCTACCAGAAATATACCGAATGACAGCTCCATTCCTTTCGATGCAAGAAGGGACGGTTTTGTAATCGGAGAAGGTGCCGGTGTTGTAATTATGGAAGACTACGAACATGCAAAGAAACGGGGTGCCAAAATATTGGGTGAAATAGTGGGATACGCCAATACGTGCGATGCTTACCATATTACCGCACCTCACCCGGAAGCGGAGGGGGCGGCCAATTCGATCCGCCTTGCATTGGAAGAGGCGGGATATACCAAAGGCGTGAAGCTTTATTATAATGCACACGGCACATCCACACCCCTGAACGACAAGGTTGAAACCCTGGCACTAAAAAAAGTGTTGGGAGAAGACGGGGCAAGAGAGATATATATAAGCAGCACCAAGTCCATGACGGGACATATGCTTGGAGCGGCAGGAGCCGTTGAAGCCATCGCCTGTCTCATCGCTCTTGAAACGGGAGAAATCCCTCCAACGATAGGATATAAAGAACCCGACCCGGAATGCGATCTGAACTATACTCCTAATGTAAAAGCGAAGGTGGATGTGGAAATGGCCGTATCCACATCTCTTGGATTCGGTGGGCATAACGCTGTCCTGGTTATTCGGAAAGGAGATCGATAATGAAGGTTGAGGATCTGGAAAAGATTCTGCCACATAGAAAGCCGATGTTGCTTTTGGATGAAGCTAAGGTGGACGAATCGGGCAAAGCCATAGGAATTTATAATGTGAAAGGTGATGAATTTTTCCTCCAGGGACATTTCCCGGGCAATCCGGTGGTACCGGGGGTAGTACTATGCGAAATGATGGCACAGACTTGCGCCGTCTTGCTTTCTCAAGATGCCAAGGACAAAACCCCTTATTACACAAGCTTGGATAAAGTCCGTTTCCGTAATCCCGTAAAACCGGGGGACCGGGTAACCTTTGAATGCGAAATTATCAGGGCAAAACCCCCCTTTGTTTTCGCCAGGGGGAAAGGGTTTGTGGAAGGAAAACTGTGCATACAAGGTGAATTCTCCTTCGCACTCATATAGTTTTTTGTATTTGGTTTCAGGCATTTATTATAATTTTCAAAAAGCGTCTGACACCAAGTGCAAAATGTGATAAAATTAGTCCTATATTTTTATTGGAATAAAACGGGCGAATCATAACAATACAGTAATTGCGGAGTGTGGGAAATGCTAAGACGATTGAGAGGATACCGGCATGATGCCAGAAGAGTGCGAGATCTCGATTCCGTGCACCAAATGATGCCCTACATATTGAAAAGACGATGCGATTCCGAAGTATATATCAATGAAAAAGTCGATGTGACGGAAGCCTTAAAGTACATAAAACAGAGAAATGAATCGGATCCGGATCGCAAGTTTACGCTGTTCCATTTGATTTTAGCTGCTTTTTCTAAAACCATCATTCATAGGCCTTATTTAAACCGGTTTATTTCCGGCATGAGATTTTATGAGAGGTATGAAGTCAGTTTTTCTTTTGTTATAAAAAAACAATTTTCCGATAAGGGCGAAGAAAGCCTCATGATATTGCGAACCAACGGAGATTCTACTTTGGATGAGATCAACCAAAAGGTTCGGGGAGCAGTGCAGAAAGTAAGGGAGACGGGAGGCAATGACCTGGATAAAATTCTCGATCTGCTGGTGAAATTCCCAAGGCCGGTGCTCAGACTTTTTGCCACTTTGCTCAATTTACTTGAATACTATAATTGCATGCCCAAATCCCTATCTGATGTAGATCCATACTATTCAACCGTATTGATCGCCAACTTGGGCAGCATCAAATGCGGAGCCCCTTATCACCATTTGACGGAATACGGCACAAACTCTTTGATGGTCACCATAGGAGAAATCCACAAAGAAAGCGTAATTGACGAGGACGGAAATTCTCATATAAGAGATGTTGTGGAGATGGGAATAACCATTGACGAGAGAATAGGCGACGGTTACTACTTTGCGAAATCCATAAAAATGTTTAAGTATCTGTTAAATAATCCTGAACTTCTCGAAATGCCGTTTAAGGAAGAGGTGAATTGCGATGATGAAAGCTCCTTGGCTTAAATACTACGATTCAGTTCCCCATCATCTGGATTATCCCGATATATCTATTTTTGAGTTGATGGAAAAAACTGCTGAAAAATACCCTGACCACATCGCTTACGAGTTTTTTGGCACAACAGCAACGTATACGCAGTTTGTAGAAGAGGTTCATCAATGTGCAAAAGCGTTGAAATCTTTGGGAATCAAAGAGGAAGATCGGGTTACGATATGTCTTCCCAACGTGCCGCAAGCCATCATCATGTTCTATGCCATCAATATGATGGGGGCTATAGCCAACATGGTTCATCCTCTGGCAGCTGAAGGGGAAATCCGGTTTTTCCTTAAAGATTCCAACAGCGTAGCAGCCATAACCCTGGATGCATTTTATGAAAAGTTTTCAAATGTGATAAAGGATACCAATGTTAAATATTTAATAATTACAAGCATAAAGGATAAATTAAATCCGCTCAAAACTATAGGATATTCTGTAACAAAAGGTCGTAAAATCAAGCCGATTCCCAGAAATGCAGACCTTATTTACTGGAAAGACTTTCTAGAGATTGGAGAGAGGTATGGGCTTGATTATATAGTTCGCCGAAAGGGAAATGATCCGGCAGTTATTCTTTACAGCGGCGGCACAACCGGAACTACAAAGGGTATTCTTCTCACAAACTTGAATTTCAATGCGCTGGCATTGCAGACTATAGCTATGGGAGACTGTGCAGCGCCGGGAGATTCTATGTTATCCATCATGCCTATATTCCATGGTTTTGGACTGGGCATAGGAATACATACAATGTTAGTTCATGGTTGCAAATGCATTTTAATCCCTGCATTCAGCGCTCAAACTTTCGGAACGCTGTTGAAAAAAAATCAGCCGAACCATATAGCCGGTGTACCCACTCTTTATGAAGCGCTGCTGCGGAGCAAGAAAATAAAGAAGAATGATCTTAAGTGTTTGAAAGGCGTGTTCTGTGGTGGTGATTCACTGTCCGTGGAATTGAAGAAAAAGGTTGATGCGTTTCTGAAAGAGCACGGTGCCACAGTCCAAATCAGAGAAGGATACGGCACAACGGAATGCGTGACAGCCAGTTGCCTGACGCCGAAAAACTATTATCGCGAAGGGAGCATTGGCTTGCCTTTTCCCGATACGTATTATAAAATAGTGAAGCCTAATACACAGGAAGAAGTTCCTTACGGAACGGAGGGAGAAATTTGCATTCACGGCCCCACCGTGATGTTGGGCTACATAGGAAACCCAAAGGAAACGGCTCACGCGTTGCAGATTCATCCAGACGGGCTTACATGGCTTCATACCGGTGATTTGGGGATTATGGACGAGGACGGCTTCGTATATTTTGTACAACGGCTTAAAAGAGTGATTATATCTTCCGGCTACTCTATTTATCCGTCCCAGTTGGAAAATATCATCGACGCTCATGAAGCGGTACTCATGTCTACTGTCATCGGAGTAGACGATCCGTATAAGATACAGAAAGTGAAGGCCTTCATTGTACTGAAACCCAATATTTCTCCCAGCGAAGAAGTGAGGGAAAACATACGGAAACATTGCGAAAAGAATATTGCAAAATACGCAATGCCATATGAATTTGAGTTTCGTGAGTCTCTGCCCAAGACATTGGTGGGGAAAGTAGCATATACGATTCTCGAGGCAGAAGAGAGAGAAAAGGAAGAGAGGCGGAGAAATAATCGAGAATGAGTGTGAAAAATGTTAAAGATCACCAAATTATGCATGTTCAAGCAGAGGACATATACCCGGTGGCTGAGGAGTATTTCCTCAAGACGGCCAGGTTTGACAGGAACAACGAAAAGCATATGCGGATGTGGTCTCGCGCACTTGAAATCTATGATGAACTCCGCGATAAAGCAGAATTAAAAGCGGTTTATCGTTATCTGGTTCCGGACAAAAAAGAAGGGAAAAATCTTTTCTTTCAAGATGTGTCAATTGTCTGCAATGCTTTTGAGTTGCTGAGTCTTGAGAATATAAAAGGGGTGTATTTCTATCTGATCACTGCAGGAAGAGTGCATACGGATAGCGATCAGCTGGTCGATCAGCTATATAGCGATGTATGGGGCACTTCTCTTGTTGATGCTTTGCGACAAAAAGTTGGTGAACATATTTTCTCTGTTAAGTCGGAGAGGGAAGCCCCCGGCGTATTATCTGAACCCTTTGGACCGGGTTATTACGGAATGCCGTTGGAACAGACCTCTGAGATTTTTCGAATTATCGACCCTTCTCTTGTGAATGTTTACCTCAGTGCCGGCGGGATGATGGTGCCACAGAAAAGCGTGACAGGGCTTTACCTGTCCGTTAAAGACGGCACACAACTGCCTCCCCTTTCATGTGAGAGCTGCATAGGGGGGACTTTCGGTTGCGCTTTCTGTAACCGTTCGGGTATTAAATAAAATGCTAAGAGTTAATGCGTTTCTGTTTTCTGTATTCCTTCGGCGTGAGACCTTCAACCTTGCGAAAGACTTTTGAAAAATAACTCTGGTCTGAAAATCCGCATTGATAGGCTATATTTGTAAGGTTAAGCGCCGTATCTTTTAGCAGTTTTTTTGCTTCGCGTATTCTTAAAAGGGTAAGGCGTTCCGTAAAACTTCTGCCCATTTCCTGCTTGAAAATGGCGGATAAATATGATTTGTTTACATGGAAATGATTTGCGATGTCTTCTAAGGTTATCTTTTCCTTAAAGTGTTTGTTCATATATTTTACGGTTTTTTTCACGATTTCCGATGAACCATGATAGAAGCTTTCAGCATATGTAACCGCCAAATCGCTCAGGAATGTGCAGGCG
This sequence comes from Eubacteriales Family XIII. Incertae Sedis bacterium, assembly GCA_012521055.1. Lineage (GTDB taxonomy): Bacteria > Bacillota > Clostridia > Peptostreptococcales > Anaerovoracaceae > UBA1426. The sequence continues at coordinate 29,101 of JAAYNC010000069.1, read as the reverse complement.
AACCGCTTCATGCTATCGTAATCCTTTTCTTCGGCTAATGTATCCAGACTGCTCAAATCTGCTTCGACAGCTGATTGATCCCAATCCGGCAGACCTCTGATCAACATGTTGCATAAACTGTAAATTTTCATTTTAAGGGCTTCAAGATCGCCGGCCTCCAAAAGATAGAGTTCATCCATCAATTGAGAAGCTGCATCAACGGCTCCCTGGCTGTCCCCACTGCTGACCAGCTGACCTACTTGCTTTTCTAATTCGTGAGGATAGCTCATTGCCTTTTGCGACATTTTATATTTCCGCACCTCGGAATTCAGTTTGGTCTGCCTGCGATATCGTTCGTTTCTAATGAAATATTCCCCGGCATTTTCCACGGAAGAAAGAACGCAATTGTTCAACATAACGGAGAGATGGGATACTTCTTCCGGGGTGAAAGAACTCATCTTGTTCATTGTCATAATAAGTTTTGGATAATCGGCATCGCTTACAGTATCTTCTTTCAGGACCTTTGTGACAGTGGATTCACGAAGAGAGGCCATTACAATCGGTCCTGCCAGAAAGCCTCCCACAAGGGTGTCTCCATGGAGCAAGGCTGCTGCAATTTTCACCAAACCTCCTCTGCATACGAAAATATACGGTTCACCCAGCTGGGAAGCGTAATTCAAAGATGAGAGCAGATTTCTGCCGCAAGGAGAAGAAGGGTCTCCGTATTGATGAGAGTGGCTGCAGACCTTATATTCTTCGCCCCATTCCAATCTTATATTGCCTTCGCCATCCATATACGTGACGGGGATTTTCATCATAACGCTGAAGGCGTTGATGGACTCTATAAGATGGTTTGAAAGCCGGTGGTCAGACGATTTCATTGTGGACGATAATACCTGATTCAATGTGTTCACCTCACAAAATTACCTAAATTCACAGCTTAGGTAATAATATTTTACCAAACATTTGATTGGCACGCAAGGCGCAAAGGATTGAACAAAAAAAATACAAATATCGATTTAAATCCTCCTATCCTTTTATACATGTAATATGTATCATGAATTGGAGAATAGAAGAGGTGTAGAAGAAGAACTATTCTAGTCTAGGTAAAAATATTTTATCAAAGGAGGAAAAAGGAAAGTATGGGAAAAGAACTGGTAATAAAGGCACTGCGCCATGAAAAGACCGAACGAGTACCCTGGGTGCCCTTTGCCGGAGTTCATGCCGGAAAACTGAAAGGTTATACAGGAAAAGAAATCCTAACGGATGCTGACAAACTCGTAGAATCACTGCTTGAAGTTAACAAGCTGTACATGCCCGACGGCATACCCATCACATTTGATTTGCAGATCGAAGCGGAAATACTGGGATGTTCATTGCTTTGGGCTGACAATAACCCGCCCTCAGTAAAATCTCATCCCCTTGCGGAAGATAAAACAATCCCATGCAGGTGTACAATCCCAACCAAGGAATCGGGAAGAATCCCGGTGATATTGGATGCTATGCGCAGAGTTAAGGCTGAGATTGGAGATCAGACTGCTCTGTACGGATTGATATGCGGGCCTTTCACTCTCGCTTCCCATCTTAGAGGTACATCCATATTTATGGATATGGTTAAAGATCCTCAATATGTAAAAGAACTGATTGGATTCTGTTCTGAGGTATGTATTCAAATGGCCGAGTATTACATTGAAGCCGGGATGGATGTTATAGCCATCGTAGATCCGCTCGTGAGCCAAGTTTCTCCTAAGCACATAGAGAATTTGCTTTCCGACGGCTTCATTGCAGTCTTTGATTTCATACGGAGCAAAGGAGCCCTCTCCAGCTTCTTCGTATGCGGAAACGCTTCCAAGCAAATTGAAGTCATGTGTAAGATGAATCCGGATGGCATTTCTGTAGACGAAAACGTCAATTTAGTGGAAGCCAAGAATATCAGCGACAAATACAACATTACCATCGGAGGAAACATTCCTCTGACCACTACCATGCTGCTTGGAAATCAGCAGGACAACATGAAGGGTGTTATCGATATTCTGGACAGCGTCGATCACCACAACTTCATCTTGAGCCCTGGTTGCGACATGCCTTATGACACGCCCATTGAAAACACCATTGCGGCTGCCCAGGCTGTCAGAAATCCCGAGGATGCTCGGAAGATGCTGGAGAACTATACCGTGGTAGTAGACGATATCGATGTTGAGATACCGGATTACAAAAACCTCGACAAAGTTCTTATCGAATTGTTCCTGCTTGATCCCGATCAATGTGCCGCATGCACATACATGCTGAACAGCGTGGTGGATATATATGACGAGATCAAGGATATAGCGGAATACAGAGTCTACAAATACTTTATCCGCGAGGACATTGCGAGAACCAGAAAGATGGGCCTTACGAACCTGCCCACTATGTGTATTGACGGTGAGCAGAAATACATTTCCATCATTCCGCCGAAAGAAGAACTAATCGCAGAAATTAAAAAATATGCCGAAGCTAAAAAAGCCAAATAAGATATTCTTGAATTGGTATTACAAATAGGAGGAATAAAGATGAGTAAAGAAAAGCTGTTTGAGGCTGCTGCCGAGTCGATTATCGAAAGTGATGAAGATAAGGCTTTCGAAGTGTTTGCTCAGGCAGAAGAACAAGGTGTGGATTTGGTTGAACTCTTGAGCCAGGGTTACAGCGCTGGAATGAGAGAACTGGGCGATCGTTTCGGAAGAGGAGAAATCTTCCTTCCCGAACTGATCTTTGCCACAGAAGTCATGAAAGCAGTAACAGAAAAAATCGAAGCAAAAATGGAATCCGTTGACACTCCCAAGAAAGGCGTCATGGTTATCGGTACCGTTGCAGGTGATGTCCACGACATCGGAAAGGGTATCGTTGCTTCTCTGGTTAAGACTAACGGTATCGAAGTGCATGATCTGGGACGCGAAGTACCGGCTGAAGTTTTTGTTGAAAAAGCAATTGAGTACAATGCAGATTTTGTAGGAAGCAGCGCACTTCTTACCACCACCATGACAGAACAGAAAAAAATTGAAGAACTCCTTGTAAAGGCCGGTATTCGGGATAAGGTCAAGACACTTGTCGGTGGTGCTCCCGTTACCAAGCGCTGGGCAGAAAAGATCGGCGCCGACGCATACTGCGAAGACGCCAGCGAAGCTGTGCAAGTGATTCTTTCCTGGCTTGAAAACAAAAACTAAACCAAACCGGAACACGGAATCGGTTACAGTTGTTTAACAGTTGGGAAAGGAGCAGAAAATGGCTAAATTTAAGCACGAAGAAGACATCAGAGGCTATTGCATTCTAAGTAATGAAGACTTGGATGCGCTCCACGAGGCCACTTTGGACCTCATGGAGGACTACGGTCTTCAGATTCATGGTGATGAAGCCCTGGAAATCTACAGTGCAGCAGGTTGTGACGTAGACAAGGAAAACCACAGAGTTCGCTTTCCAAGAAATCTTGTCAATGACAGCATTGAATCCTGTCCTGAAGAGTTTGTTCTTTGTGGCAGAGACGCAAAGCATGATACGTTGGTCGGAGGCAAAAATGTAGCCTTCAAAAACTTTGGGACCGGCGTTCTGATTATGGATCTTTACACAGGCGAGGTCAGGGAGTCCACAAAGGAAGATCTGGGGAATGTAGCTCGTTTCTGTGACGCACTTGATTCCATCGATGTATTCTCCATAGCTGTAACTGCAGGAGATGTGAATCAAAAAGTAAGATCGCTTCATGAAGCTGAAGTAGTCTTCAACAACCTTACGAAGAACTTTGCCCATGATCTGGAAGGAGTAAAGAATACCCAACGTTTTATCGACATGGCAGCTGCTATTCAGGGCGGCTATGACAAATTGAGAGAGCGTCCTATCATCACCATGGGAGCTTGTCCCAACAGTCCGCTTGAGATAAACGAAAATGAAACCAGTATTATTATTCTTTCCGCCAGACATGGCCTTCCTATCGACATCCTGTCAATGGGACTCTGCGGAGGCACCACTCCGGCCACCCTGGCAGGAACGCTGGTCGCCACAAATGCTGAGATCCTTGGAGGAATTGTCCTGTCACAGATTATCAATAAGGGTAATCCCATTCTGTATGGCAGTTCAACTACCATCATGGACATGATATCCGCCACATCGCCGGTAGGTGCTCCTGAGCATGCTATGTTTGGCTCTGCGGTAGGACAGATAGGGCATTATTACGGAATACCTACCAATGTTGGCGGAACTTAGGGGGACAGCAAGATTATCGATGCTCAAATAGGACATGAGAAGACCCTTACAGCTATACTGCCCGCATTGACAGGGAGCAATGTAATCTACGGAATGGGCATGCTGGAAATGGGAATGACCATGAGCTATGAGCAGCTTCTTATCGACCAAGAGATCGTGAAAATGATCCGAAGAGTTCTTCAGGGAATTGCGGTCAACAAGGAAACTATTGCCCTCGATGTGATCAAGAAGGTGGGACCTGCGGGCAACTACCTGTCTGAAAGACATACATTGAAGTTTATGCGCCAGGAATTATCCACCACCACATTGATTAACAGAAAGATGAGGGACAGTTGGGAAAAGAGCGGTGCAAAGGATATCGCAGAGGTTGCCAGGGAGCAAGCTATCGAAATCCTGGAAAATTACAAACCAACTCCTCTTCCCGAGGATGTACGCAAGAAGATTCACGAGATAGTTCTGGAAGGCGAAGAAGAAGCGAAAGAATTAGAAAGAAGGGAAAATTAAAATGCAGGAGAAAAAAATTTTTACCCGCATGGGAGACGGCTCGATTGTGCATATGACCGAAGCCGAAATTCGGGAAGACATGAAGGACGGCATGGAAGATGCGGTTTCGAGGGGTAAAATTTCACCACTCACAGACGAAGAATTCGAGCATCTCTATGAAATCATCACAATGCCGGGCGTTATCGTAGGTGTTGAACCGGGCAAACAAGTGGTTACTACAAGCGACTCCGGTTCAGACAAGATCAACACTAAATGTGGCATCCCAACTGATAGAGCAATTAATGCCATGCTTCACGAGAGAATTCTGGGGTGCGATTCTGTAGACATCGGGTACAGCGATTACAACTTCAAGACTGTAAAAGGTGTGGCAAAACGTGAAGCCAGCGTGTTAAAGCATGCTTTGAATCGCACGACTATGCCCTTGTTCTACGGCGCTATGCCCAATCTTGGTTTCTACACCAAACCCGACGGTCCGGTGGACAACTGGGCAGTGCTATTGCCGGAAGGAAAGATAAAAGAAGCTATGGCAGCGCAAGAAGAAGCGGTAGAGCTTGCAGTAAAGGATATTCTTTATGTAGCAGAACAGATGCATGATGTGGGAGCCGATGGGATAAATCTTGACACCAGCGGCGCAGCCGGAGACGCAGACTTCCTGGTTTCTCTAAAAGCGACTGAACAAATTAAAGAGAGATTTCCGGATCTGCACGTGGAAATAGGCATGGCCGGCGAATTTGTTCTTGGCATGCACGGAAAGCTGAAATACGACGATGTTCGCCTGGCCGGACTTTATCCCCACAAACAGGTAAAACTCGCTGAAAAGGCGGGGGCATCCATTTTCGGTCCGGTAGTAAACACCAATTGCAACAAGAGTTTCCCGTGGAACCTTGCGAGAGTTTGTACATTCATCAAAGCCTGTACGGAAGTAGCTGAAATTCCGATTCACGCAAATGCAGGAATGGGCGTATGCGGTGTGCCCATGTGTGAGAACCTGCCCACCGATGCGGTGTCGAGAGTGGCAAAAGCTTTAATAGAAATTTGCAAAATCGACGGATTGTAGATTGGCGTAGGTGATCCCCTGGGAGCAGAAGCAACATATGCGCTTGCCGCAAGTATGGGCGGCGTCCGCACAGCCGGAGATCTGGTTATGAGGATGCAGCTGGCTCACAAAATGAAGATTGACGAAGCCAAGAAATATGTTGCGGAAAAGCTGAATGTTACCATCGAAGAACTTTGTGACGTAGTCACTATGACGGAGGTAAGAGAAGAATTAGGTATTGGTCTCGGTCATGTTGAACCCTGTGCAGAGGCTAACATAGGTATGGAAGCCAAGTTCAGGATCGCAGAGCTGTTAGGGATCAAGATCAATTCTGTTGAAAGATTCAAAGAAAGAGCAGGAATAAAATAGCATCATGAAAGATACGGAGGCGAAATGCTCAGGCTGTCAGGGAACAGAGAGAGCATTTCGCCTACCGGCATTCGAAGAAACCTATCTCACATATATTAAATCACTATATTCAGTATGTTCGTTGCTTTTCTTATAGCGCGGGAAGCAACCAGCATATATTGGCTATTGCTATCATTAGTTGAAAGTGAGGAAAAAAATGGGCAAGAAAATCCCTATGTGGCAAATTGGTTTGATTTTCGCAGTCATTATTGTTTCGATGGGGTATACCATAATCGCATACGACGGCTACATTCATATACCCCTGATGCTTTCCGGAATTGTGGCTGCTATTATCGCCAAAATGAATGGTTACCGTTGGGCTTATTTAGAACAGGGTATTCTTAACAGTATTAATTCCGCCATGCAAGCCTGCCTTATTCTTATGATTGTAGGCATGCTCATAGCTTCATGGATATCCAGCGGTATCATTCAGCTTATGATCTATTATGGTCTGAAATTATTGAACCCCAGTGTATTCTTGGTTGCGTGCTCTCTGATCTGCTGTGTTGTGTCGATTTCCACAGGGAGCTCATGGACAACGGCCGGAACCGTCGGAATAGCTTTCGTAGGCATAGGCGCAGGACTTGGTATGCCTGTGGGGATGACAGCGGGTGCTATTGTTTCCGGAGCATATTTCGGTGATAAGATGTCTCCTCTTTCCGATTCCACCAACTTGGCTGCGGCCATGGGCGGCGCCAAGCTGTTCGATCACATCAAGCATATGGTCTGGACTGTCACGCCTTCTCTGATCATTGCTCTAATCATATACGCATTTTAGGCATGGGGCATACGGGATCTGTCGATGTTTCACAAGTAGAGTCGCTTACCACAGCGCTGCGTGAAAACTTCAACCTGTCGCCCCTGCTTCTTATTCCGCCGATTTTTATCGTACTGATGGTAATTTTCAAAATTCCCGCTATTCCAGGACTTTTGTTCGGCGTAGTGCTTGGAGTGCTTTGCTCCAAAATTTTCCAAGGCCAGGATATGGTAGCTGTTTCTGTATACAACCTCTATGAAGGTTTTGTTTCAGAAACCGGAAACGAATTCCTTGACGCCCTGCTTACACGCGGCGGCATTGAGTCCATGTTCTATGCCATAAGCATTGTTTTTGCTGCCATGTTCTTAGGAGGAATCCTGGAAGCCAGCAACGTGCTTATAACCCTCTGTGAAGCCATGCTGAAGTTCGCAAAAGGAACCGGATCTCTCGTCACCATCGTTGTTATATCCTGCATAGTTATTAACATTACATGTGCCGATCAGTATGTAGCAATCGTTCTCCCCGGCAAGATGTATAAACAGGAATTTGAAAACAGGCGGCTTAGACATAAAAACCTTTCACGTATTCTTGAGGATGCGGGAACCGTTACATCTCCATTAGTACCCTGGAGCACTTGCGGAGCTTACATGACAAGCACGCTGGGAATTGCTACTATTACTTATCTGCCGTTTGCTTTCCTTAATATTCTGAATCCCTTCATCTCTATGTTCTATGGCTTTACGGGAATCAGCATGGAGAAGATGACCGATGAAGAATATGAAGCTGTAATGAGAGAGAGAGAAGTCGAAAAAGCCTTAGCAGAAAAAGCAATGCAAGCATAAAATTAATAGTACGTTTTCTATATGGCGGCGGGATATTCCTGTCGCCATATTTTACTCCTTTATTGAGCCATTAACTTATGCGGGACACTGGATTAATTGCTGAAAATGAAGTATAATTAACATGTAATATTGACATTCAAAGACACTTGATACTAAGTGAGTCTTAAGCATAAAGGAGGCTATATGTGATTAAGCTAATTTTGCTGACCGGTTTTCTTGGAACCGGCAAAACGACCTTGCTGAAACAGCTTTTGAGCGAATTTAAGGACGAAAAAATCGGAGTGATTATAAATGAATTCGGCCAGATAAATATAGACGGCACCCTGGTTGAAAAAGAAGGAGTAAAAATGACGGAGCTTACAAATGGTTCCATTTTTTGCGCCTGTATTAAAGACAACTTCGTCAACAGTCTCATCGCTCTTTCAAAAGAAGATATTTCCTATCTCTTTATTGAGGCTTCCGGACTTGCGGATCCGGCCAGCATGTCACAGATTTTAGAAGGCATTTCACCTAACACAAAAGTTCCTTATGACTACAGAGGTTCTGTTTGCGTTTTAGATGCGGAAACCTTTCTTGATTATTACGATTTGCTGCCGGCTCTTCATCAACAGGTTGCTTATGGAGGGGCAATAATTGTCAATAAAGTAGATTTGGTGGACGAGGAGAAATTGTCGGATGTATTAGAGAAACTATCATCTATCAACAATACTTCGCCGATCCATGTAACAACCTATTGCAAAGTAGATTTCCGTAAGCTGATCGATGAACTGAGGGTTCCGGACAAGCCTGGCGAAGAAAGTTCCAACACGGTGGAAAGCAGACCGAAAACCTTTACGCTTGTAGCGGATGAAATCGTACCTCGGAAATCTTTGGAGAAATTTCTTCATGGACTGCAGGATGGTGCTTATCGCATTAAAGGCTTTGCCAATACGGAAGAGGGAACAGTCTACATCAGTGGGGTAAAGAACCATATGGAAATCGTTCCGTGGAACGAACCGGTGAAACAAACCGAAATAGTAGTAATTTCTGCGGTAGGAATCCGCATGATGAGCATGATTACAAGCGGACTAAAAGGGGAGCATAATAATATTCTTAACATATCCTTGTAAAGTGATCGGGCACTTTGTATTAGTTGCAAGACTTCATAAAAACGGCCAGGCAGAGAAAGGATTAAAGACGAATGATCATAGTATTTCAACCTACGGGAAAGACACAGCAAGCGACAGCGGGAGAGACACTGTCGGAAGTTGCCAGCAAGGCTGCCGTTACCATTAACGCCGATTGTGCAGGTCAAGGTACTTGCGGCAAATGCAAAATAAAGGTTTTATCCGGAGACACAGGATTGCAGGATGATACAGAAAAAAAATTATTGAGTAAGGAAGAGTTGGAGGCCGGAATCCGGTTGGCCTGCAGGGTAAAAGTACAGAACGATATGACAGTCCAAGTATTGTCCGCCACAGGCCATATGGGACGGAAAAAGGATATGGCGCGGCTTCCTGAAGGTTTTGTACCGGACCTAATTAAAGGAGGCCAGGGAGAACCAAAAGAATATTACGGCCTGGCTTTCGATATAGGAACTACAACTGTAGTAGGGATGCTTTGGGATCTTCGGAATGCAGATCCCGTCGGTGCCGTGGCGAGAACGAATCCCCAAAGTACTTACGGTGCAGATGTTATTTCCAGAATTATGTTTTGCGGCAGAGAAGAAGGCAACCTTGGAAAGATGCAGCAATTAATAACCGATTGCTTCAACGACATCGTCCGTGAGTTTGAAGAAGAATACGCAATTGATCCGAAAACAATTAAAAAGGTCACCGCTGTGGGAAATACCACTATGAGCCATCTGCTTCTCGGGGTAGATCCTCAAAGCCTTGCACTGGCACCTTTCTCACCGGGATTTACCGGACCGGTGACAAAAAAGGCAAAAGAGCTGAATTTAATTATAGATGAGAACGCTCAAGTTAATGTATTGCCTAACATAGCCGGACACGTGGGTTCTGATATAGTTGCCGTATTGCTTTCTTCGGGATTAAGTAGTATGGAAGGAGCAAATCTGGCAATCGACATCGGAACCAACGGGGAAATCGTCTTGGCCAATTCAGGAAAGGTGCTGGCCTGTTCCACTGCCGCTGGCCCGGCTTTTGAGGGCGCTTGCATACAGCACGGGATGCGCGCCGCCACAGGCGCCATCGAAGGTGTTAAAATACAAGACGGAGAGGTAATTCTGTCCGTTATAGGGGATGAGAAACCGGTGGGAATCTGCGGCTCAGGACTTATCGATTGTGTTGCCGAACTGCTGAAAGCCGGCATAATTACGGAGAAAGGCAAACTATTGTCGAGAGAAGAAGCGGAAGAGGCAGGGCTGCCGGATTCTTTATCGAAACGGCTGTTAGGAGGCGAAAGCGGAAAGATTTTTATCCTATATGCAGATGAGGAAGGACACGAAATTTACATCACACAAAAGGATATCCGCGAAGTGCAATTAGCAAAAGGTGCTATTCGAGCCGGTGTCCAGATTATGATGCAGGAACTTGGATTGGAAGACAGTCATTTAAATAACGTTTTTTTGGCGGGAGCTTTCGGGAACTATATCAAAAAAGAAAGCGCTTTAACCATCGGGCTGTTGCCGGCCGTGTCTCGGGATAAAGTCATATCCATCGGAAACGCAGCCGGCGCAGGAGCTTGTATGGCGTTGCTTTCCAAGTCATCTTTAGAGGAAGCCAACCGATTGGCAGAAGAGGTAAACCACATCGAATTAGCCGAACATCCCGATTTTCAGAAAGTGTATTTACAGGCTATGTATTTTTGAGGTATATTATGAGCGTGACTTTCACACCCACACAAAAACAACGGCTTTCCGAACTGAATGCGAAAGATAAGACACTGAATAAAATCTTTAACGACAATGTAGCGCGCGATAAGTATTACAGGGAGGAAGAGGCGCGGCTCATTGGCAGGAACAAGGAAGACTTGCGGGATCTTCTTCAAAACCGCCGCCTTCCGTTGCTCTCTGTTGTCGAAAAGCGAATTACTGAATGGCTCACTGAAGAGATGGAATTTACTCAGGTGAATACGCCGATCATTATTCCAAAAACAATGCTTGAAAAGATGGGCATCACTTGGGATCATCCCCTCAGACAGCAGATTTTTTGGGTTGACAAAAATAAATGTTTAAGGCCCATGCTGGCTCCCAATCTGTACGAGATGATGAAATCCATTCATCGGATTACGCGCCAACCCGTCCGTATCTTTGAAATAGGGCCTTGCTTCCGTAAGGAAAGCCAAGGAGCTCAGCACCTCAATGAATTTACAATGCTAAATCTTGTTGAGTTTGCAGAAGAATACAGTGAAGGGCAGATGAATCGTCTCAAAGAGCTTGCTTCCGGCGCCATGTCTGCAGCAGGTGTTTCAGGTTATGACCTTGAGATTACCACATCAGAAGTATATGGTGAAACCTTGGATGTTGTAAAAGACCAAGTCGAGCTGGGATCAGGCGCCTATGGCCCTCATCCCCTGGATAGTGAATGGGGTATTTTCGATACCCCATGGGTGGGAATCGGGTTTGGCATCGAGAGGATTGCCATGGTGCTCGGCGGCTATTCAGGCATTAAACGAGTAGGTCGGAGTATTACTTTTTTAGACGGATGCCGTTTAAACATATAAGGAGGAGATACAGCTTTGGATCTTAAGGAACGGCTGATGCTGGCGGCGAAGGTTTCCATCATTCAGGCAGACGAAAAGAAAGCTATGGAAGTGATCGACGAAGCCATCGCTCACGGACTGGACCTGGCCGAATTGCTGCGCAGCGGTTTCGGCAAGGGAAATACTGAGGTCGGCAATTCTTTTGAGCGCGGAAGAATTTCATTGCCGGAGCTCCTCTACTCTTCGGAAGTAATGAGAGACGTTACGGAACGAGTCATGTCGCTCCTGGAAGGTTCTGTGGAGGACAACGGAAAGATTCTGATAGCAACCGTTGAAGGGGATACCCATGATATCGGGAAAAGTATAGTCGCATCAACATTGCGAGCTGCCGGATTCCAGGTTATCGATCTCGGCAGGGAAGTGCCGGTGACTCACATTATCGAAACCGCCGAGAAATACGGCGTGGATATCATCGCAACCAGCGCATTGCTTACCACAACTCTGTTGGAGCAAAAAAAGCTTGAAATCATGTTGAAGGATCTCGGGCTCAGGGATAAATACATTACCATGGTCGGTGGTGCTCCATGCACTCCCAGATGGAAGAACCGCATAGGCGCCGATATATATAGCGAGGATGCCATCGAGGCCGTAAAATCGGCAAAAAAGGCCATGGAGGAAAAACGAAAAAGGGAGAATAGTTATAAGGAAATCAGGCAAACCCAATGAGCGAAGTAAAGAAAAGATACTACCGTAAATACACGGAACTTTATCCTCTCGTAGAAAAGATAAAACTGTGGCCTTCCCGAAAAGGACATCTTCATGGGGTCAAGTCCATTCAACTCAGAGGTAAATATATAGATATAACTACCCACTGCGGAAAGCAGTTCCGGGTCTTTAATTCCAGGCATTCGAGAGCGGCCAGATGGCTGCGCAATAAATGGGCAAGCGTTCCGTGCCCTGATTGCCGCGTGCCGGAATGGAAGCTGGAGAAGTATTCCACAACATTTTTCTCCGCTCATTACGGAAAAGAACTCGTATCCGAAAAGGCGGGAAAAAATCCATCGGAAGGCGAGGAAGCATAGGATGACCAGGTTAAAGGAAGAATGGATCCGGGGCATAGAAGCAAGCATCCGGGAATATGACCGGGAAATAGCCGGGAAGACCGGTATGACGCTTATTGAGCTGGCTGCCATGGCAAACGATATGCATCCTGATAGAATACGAAAAGCAGCCGAATCGTATAAGGTGGCAGCCGTTCCGGTTACTGCGGGGGAAGGCGTTATCGGGATGTTTTCGCAATCCGTTGCCGCTATTTTGCATCATCTGGGCTTTCAGACAATCGTTACTGAGGCCGCCGATGTGGACGGAATCTACGAAGCGTATCAAGCCGGCGCCCACTGCCTTTTTCTTGCGGACGACCGGCGTTATGTCGGAATCAATCGGCTGACGGGGAAAATAAGTGATAACAATATTGCGACAGCAAAAGGGTACGTAACCGCCCTGGAGCGGATGGCAGGCGGGCATTCAGGAAAACAAGTGCTGGTTCTGGGTTACGGGATTGTCGGAAAATGCATGGCGTATTTTTTAAATGAAAGAGGCGCCTATCCGGTTGTTTACGATATAAATCCGGAACGCACTGCTGATTTGGATGCCGGTATGATCTTGAAAGACAAGGAGTCGATAAAGAACTACCCGCTGCTTCTTGACGCAACGAACACCTGGGGATGGATGGTGGAAGAAATGCTGCACCCGGATTTTCTGATGGCAGCGCCGGGGATTCCATTATCTCTCAATGATGAATTGTATAATAAATATAGAGATCGTATAATCCATGACCGGCTTGAAATCGGAACAGCGGTCATGATGGGAGAACTGTGTAAATAATTGTAAACAGATGACATGGGGGACGGATCGGATGGATCGCATAGACTCTAAATCTATGTAGCCGGGTGAGACTCCCGGGTTCCCCGCCATTTTTTTCAGCTTATATTTTACACTTTCTATAATTAGATGGTGAAAACATCTAAGGTCTTCTTATATGTTAAAGAATACCTAAAAACCTCTTGTTTTTCTGGATTAATAACAGGAATGAAAGTATAATATTATTGTCACAAAATTAATTATAAGGACAAAATAAAAACATGATATACAAAGTAATCCAAAAGGCCCGGGAAGGACAACCTCTAAACAATGAGGAAGTTCTTGCGCTGCTCAATGCAAAAGAAGGCGGGGAAGCCGAAGCATTGTATTCATCAGCTAGAGAAATTCGAAAAGAAAGATATGGGAACAAGATTTTTCCCTACGGGTTTGTCTACTTCTCGACTTGGTGCAGGAACAACTGCAATTTCTGCTATTATCGCAGGGATAATGACATTGACCGTTACCGCAAAGACCGGTCGGAAATCATAGACATAGCCACAAAGCTATATGAATCGGGCGTGGTTCTCCTGGATTTAACCATGGGTGAAGATGCCACTTATCACCGTGAGGATTTTCGCCCGGTATTCGATATGATAAAGGAAATCAAACAGATAACCGGTCTTCCTTTGATGATTTCCCCCGGCGTGGTGAGCAACGATACTATAGATAAATTTGCGGAACTGGGAGTGGAATGGTATGCCCTCTATCAAGAGACACACAACAGGGAACTTTTCAGCCTGCTTCGCATTAATCAGGACTACGATAAGCGCATGAATGCCAAGCTATATGCCAAATCGAAAGGAATGCTTATCGAAGAAGGGATCATGACAGGAATCGGTGAAACCCTTTCCGACATAGCCGATTCAATGCTCTTCATGAATAAGCTTAGAGCGAAACAATTGCGTGTCATGAGTTTCGTCCCGCAGAAAGGGATACCGATGGAACATTTGGAAACTCCGGAACGCAGCCTTGAGTATAAAGTAATAGCTATTTTAAGGTTAATGAATCCGGAAGCATTAATACCCGCATCCCTTGATGTGGACGGCATCAAAGGGTTGAAAAGCAGATTGGATGCCGGTGCAAATGTGGTTACTTCCATAATACCGCCCATGTCGGGACTTGCGGGAGTGGCTCAAAATTGCATGGATATCGATGATGGACACCGAACGGTGGAAGGGGTAAGCGTAATCTTGAAAGAAATGGGGCTCGTTCCCGGCACTTTGACGGAGTATAGAGAAGTGATAGGGAAATAAATTATGGAGAAGAAATATAAGATAGTTATCGTAGGGGGCAGGCTGCAAGGCACGGAAGCGGCTTATCTGGCTCGTAAAGCCGGATATCATTCCATAGTAATAGATCGCGATCCGACTGCTCCCGCTTCTGCTTTATGCGACGATTTTATCTGCGGCGATGTATGTTCTTCTGATCCGGAGCTTTTGAAAGTATTGCTGGAATCCGATCTGATTTTGCCCGCGATGGAGAACGATGAAACCCTTGCTTTTTTAGAAGATCTGGGAAAGAAATATTCGGTGAAAATCGCATTTGATTTTTCTGCCTATTCCATTACTTCTTCCAAACAGAAATCCGACAAACTTTTTCATGACCAGGGCATTCCGGCCCCTGCCTATTATCCCGATTGCAAAGCACCCTACATAGCAAAACCTTCTGCGGAAAGCGGCAGTGCAGGGGTGCAGCGCCTGGCAACAGAGGAAGAAGCAGAACACTTTCTATCCAACCTAAAACCGGAAGAAAAAGGGGAGTGGATCATCCAGGAACAACTGACCGGCCCTTCCTATTCAATCGAAATAATAGGAAAACCAAGTGCTTACAAGACTTATCAAATCACACAGATTCACATGGACCATGTCTATGACTGCAACCGGGTTACTTGTCCATGTCCCGTCACGGAAGAACAGAAACTTGGATTTGAGGATATGACATATAAGATTGCAGAGACGATAGGGCTTTACGGGATTATGGATTTGGAAGTCATAGACGACGGCGGTGTCTTTAAAATCCTTGAAATTGATGCCAGAATACCTAGTCAGACTCCGACAGCCGTATTCCACAGCACCGGCGTCAACCTGCTGGCGGAACTCGTCAACCTCTTTGAAGGAGAGTGGAGGGATGCGACGGGTTTAGAGCGTTTGCGGCCTGCAAAAGAGCGCTTCGTTTCTTTCGAACATCATTATATAGCAGAGGGCAGTTTACAATCTCCCGGAGAGCATATCATGGGAAGCGGGGGGCCTCTACGCCTTTATGAAAATTATCTTGGATGCGATGAAGTTATAACGGATTACATGGAAAGAGATAAAGTTTTCCGGGGAACATTTATCAACAGCGGTGAGTCGTCGGAAGAGCTTGAGACAAAACGTCTCAGGATGATGGAGGCTTTGAAGGAAAAATTTAAGGCGCTGCTTAAATAAGCAACAGTTGCCCTGTCGTTGACAGGGGTTATTTCTGCCGCAGGTTCAAATCCCGCTGCAATCAAAAAATTAAAACGTGGACACCTCAACGGGTATCCACGTTTTAATGGTCGGAGCGACAGGATTTGAACCTGCGGCCTTTTGACCCCCAGTCAAACGCGCTACCAAACTGCGCCACGCCCCGGCATTATTGCATAAAAAATAGCCTTGATTTGCTTTTATATGGTGCCGGCGATCGGAGTCGAACCGATACGGTGTTGCCACCACGGGATTTTGAGTCCCGCACGTCTGCCAGTTCCATCACGCCGGCACAGCAAGACTATGATAGCATATGCAAATCAGGAAATCAAGAAAAAAACCTTTGCAAAAAACCAATTATTAGATATAATGCATATAGAATTTAAGAGGAGGATGAGACATGGACACACTCTATACGCTAATGCCTTTAATTTTCCTTATCCTCATTATGTATTTCCTTTTTATCAGGCCACAGAAGAAAAGGGAAAAGCAAATTAATGCAATGAGGAACAGCATAAAAGTCGGAGACCATATAATAACCATCGGTGGCATTTATGGAACCGTCATCAGGGTAAAAGACGATTCGTTAACTATACAAGTAGGAACAGATAAGACCAAACTGGAAGTAACCAGATGGTCGGTATCAAAGGTTGTTGATGAGCTGCCCTACGGAAAATCAACCAGAGTAAGAACTGACGTCGAGGAAAAACCGCCGAAAAAAGCGCCGCGCAAAAGGCTGCAAAAACCCGAAACTGAGGAAGCTGCTTCTGAAAAGGCAGAACAGGAAGTTCCTGACACCGATGCGGAAAACAACACTCCTGACACCGAGCTGAGATGAGCGTTTCCGAAGCCGGTACAGAGAATAACCTTCCTGAAGATGAATAATTTAGATGCATTGTTTTTCCCCTGCAAGCGTCCTTGCAGGGGTTTTCTTATGATGCCCTCTTTCTTGTAATACTAAGCTCTCCCGGCAAGTATACTGTTAAGAGCATATGCGGGGAGGGTGATGGGATGAGTAAAAAGACTGTCGGATCGAAAGGGGCTAGAGCAGGCAAAGCTATTATAATATCTCTCGTCTTTCTGTTGATTCTCTTTGTTTTGATCGGGTTATTAATACGATTCACACCATTGCCCGAGCGTTGGATATCCATGTATGTCCTGGGCGCGGTGTGCGCAGCATGTTTCTTTATCGGCATACTGGCGGGAAATGTAATGCAGAAGCGAGGGATGTTATTTGGTGCTTTGTTTTCAGCAGCGTTTTTGCTTATCGTTCTCGTGTTAGCGGTACTTGTTACCGGGAGCTTCTCAGAAGAGGGGATATTACAGATCCGCTACTTGCCGTGCATTGCCTTCGGAAGCATTGGAGGAATGATCGGAGTTAACCTTCGTAACGGTTAATCCTACATGTGAAGGATGGAACAAACTGTCAATTGAATTTAAATAGATGGAATTCACGGAGAATAGCACTCAAATCCCTTGTGGACAAGCTCAAAAAGTAGTAAAATTGATAAATAGTATTTTTTAGTAATGAAGGGAAATGTGATGAAAAAAGCTATAGCGATTGCACTGGTGATAATTATAGTTCTGGGATGGATCTTCGCTCTCACAGACACCGGTCCTTCTTTAAAGGATAAAATCAAACTGGGACTGGATTTAAAGGGCGGTGTTTATGTTGTAATGGAGGCGCAGACTGATGCCACCGGTGCGGAGCTGGCAACGCTGATGGAACAGACCCAGGTAATTATAGAAGACCGGGTAAATCAAATGGGCCTTTCTGAGCCCACGGTAACAATAGAAGGGGAAAAGAAGATCCGAGTCGAGCTTCCCGGTGCGGAGAATGCAGATGAAGCAATTAAAACCATCGGAAAGACTGCGCAGCTTCAGTTCGTTCTCGGAGACGGTACGGTAGTAGTTGATGGCAGCCATGTTAAAGATGCAGGAGTAGGGCGAGACGAAAAAGGTTTCAACGCAGTAGACCTGGAGTTTGACTCTGAGGGTGCCGTCGCATTTGAAGAAGCTACCAGGAGAGCTTTGTACGGTGAAGTGATAAATCCGGAGACGGGCCAACCTGATGGAGCAATCTATATCGTCCTTGACGATAAAGTGATATCTTCTCCGTTAGTCAATTCGGTGATAAGCGGGGGAAGGGCACAGATAACAGGACAATTCAGCGACGATGAAGTAACGGAACTGGCTATGCTGATTCGAGGAGGAGCATTGCCGGTTGGACTGAAAGAAGTCCAAACTTCTGTAGTCGGACCAAGTCTCGGTATTGATTCGCTGAATATGAGCCTGATAGCCGGTGTAATCGGTGTTGGATTAATCCTGATCATGATGATAATTTTCTATAAGATTATGGGATTAATCGCTGATATAGCGTTGCTTCTTTATATTTTACTGGTATTCTGGATCCTTGCACTTTTCTCGGCCGTATTAAATCTTCCCGGCATCGCCGGTTTAATCCTTTCTGTCGGGATGGCCGTAGACTCAAACGTCATTATTTTTGCAAGAATCAAAGAAGAATATATGGTTAGCGAGAAATCATTGCGGGTGTCGGTGGATTCAGGATTTAATCGCGCCTTGAAAACCATAATTGACTCACAATTCACCACCATGTTGGCCGGGATCATACTATATCAGTTAGGCAGTGGTCCCGTTAAAG
Organism: Eubacteriales Family XIII. Incertae Sedis bacterium; assembly: GCA_012521055.1. Classification (GTDB taxonomy): domain Bacteria; phylum Bacillota; class Clostridia; order Peptostreptococcales; family Anaerovoracaceae; genus UBA1426. The sequence continues at coordinate 10,677 of JAAYNC010000069.1, read as the reverse complement.
GTTTTGCTCTTACGTTAATGATAGGTATTGTGATCAGTGTGCTTACTGCAGTGATCATTACCCAGTTCCTGATGAGGACATTGGTTGAAACCAAATCCTTGGCAAAACCGAAACTCTTTGGGCTTGATAAACCAAGATTCCTATTTAAAAAGGAGTTCAGTTTCATAAAGCGGCGCAGGATATTCTATTTGTCAGCCGTTATTCTCATCGTTATCGGATTAGGAGCAGGGCTGGTGCGGGGATTCAATTGGGGTATCGACTTCACAGGCGGCACTATGATGCAATTTGAAATGGAGAGAAGGGTAGAAGTTGCAGATGTGGAAAGAGTGTTAGACAAGCATGAAGTTGACGGCACCATCGTCCACGCAGGCGAAAACAATACTCAAATTATTATTCGGACCACCCAATCTCTAGAAAATGAAGAGCGAAATGCCCTTTTTGAAGATATGTACGATACCTTTGATATCGATGAGGACAACCTTTTAGCCGTGGAGCAGTTCAGCGCTTCCGTAGGCGACTTGATTAAAAAGAATGCGATAAAAGCCTTGCTGATTGCAACGGCGGGTATGCTCATTTATATAATTATCCGGTTTGAATGGAAATTTGCGGTGGCTGCTATTGTTGCGCTGGCCCATGACGTGTTGCTCATGATCGCTTTTTATGGACTGTTCAGGATTCCTATCAACAGCCCGTTTATTGCAGCTATCCTGACTATAATTGGATATTCGATCAACGATACTATCGTTATTTTTGATCGTATCCGAGAAAACTTTAAGATTATGAAGAAGAACAAGATGGAAGAGTTGATAGACAAAAGTATCAACCAGACTATCGTACGTTCTCTGATGACATCGGCCACTACCATCGTCGCTATTATTCCGTTACTGATTCTGGGCGGCGAAACTATTCGCGAATTTCTCGTACCGATGATGGTAGGTCTCGTTGCCGGTACCATTTCATCGATTGCAATTTCGAGCCCTGTTTATTATGAAATATACAGGATAGTTAATAAACCAAAATATAAAGGTAAATGATACGCAATACATTTCGTTAAGGGAATAGTATATGGAAAACAAAGAGCGCATGGAGGAATTTCTGCATAAACTGCTTAAGATAAACCCGAATTACGATAAGGAACTGATAACGCGGGCGTATTTAAAAGCAGAGCAGATTCATGAAGGACAGAAACGAAAATCAGGTGACGACTATGTGGTTCACCCCATGGCTGTCGCTGAGATTTTGGCCGACTTAGGCATGGATGAGAACACCATCGTAGCCGGCCTGCTTCATGATGCCGTTGAAGACACTCCATATACGCTGGCGGATTTAGAAAATGATTTCGGAGAAGAAGTGGCGCTGTTAGTAAATGGTGTGACAAAGCTGAAATCTCTTGTCTATGAGAGCAAGGAAGAACGGCAGGCCGAAAATCTCAGGAAGATGTTTTTGGCCATGTCCAAAGACATAAGGGTGCTTATTATTAAGCTGGCGGACCGTCTACACAATCTTCGCACTATCGACTACATGAATCAAAACCAGATTATAGAGAAATGCAAAGAGACCTTGGAAATCTATGCACCTCTCGCCAGCCGTCTGGGTATTTACGCGATGAAGTTCGAATTGGAAGACATCGCATTAAAAGAATTAGAGTCTGAAACCTATTATGATTTAGTAAAGCAGGTCAACCTAAGAAAAGAACAACGCGAAGCGAATATTAACAAGGTTATTAACAGCCTCAAAGAAGGTTTGGACAGCCTTAATATAAAGTATGAGATACAGGGCCGCAACAAACATTTTTACAGCATTTATCGAAAAATGAAGTTCCAGGGCAAACAACTTGACGAGATTTTCGATCTGACGGCTGTTCGAATCATTGTCGAAACGGTACGAGACTGTTATGCGGTGCTCGGACTGGTTCACACAAGGTGGAAGCCAATTCCGGGACGGTTCAAGGATTACATCGCCATGCCGAAACCCAACCGTTACCAGTCTCTTCATACTACCGTCATAGGTGACGACGGGAATCCCTTTGAAATTCAAATTCGTACCGTAGAAATGCATAAGGTGGCAGAGTACGGAATTGCCGCCCATTGGAAATATAAAGAGGGAAAAAAAGGAAATGTAGAGGATAAAGAAGAAGTTAAACTTGCCTGGCTTCGCCAGACCCTGGAGTGGCAGAAAGATCTGAGCGATTCAAAGGAGTTTATGGAGACCCTCAAAGTGGACTTGTTCTCCAATCAGGTCTTCATATTCACACCAAAGGGCGATGTAATTGAACTTCCGGCAGGATCCACGACCCTCGACTTCGCCTTTAAAATACATACTGCTATCGGAGAAAAATGCATCGGCGCGAAGGTGAACGGGAAGATGGTTCCCCTGGATTACACCCTAAATAACGGTGAAATCGTTGAAATAATAACTTCCGCCAGCAGCAAAGGCCCCAGTATAGACTGGCTGAAAATCGTAAAGAGCAATACGGCCAGAAATAAGATAAGGCAGTGCTTAAAAAGAGAGAACAAGAGCGAAAATATTGAAAAAGGTAAGGGCATGCTGGAGAAATACGTCCGCAGGAAGGGCTATGATCCCCAGCAAATTGTCCGCAACCAGTGGATTAATAAAGCTGCCAAATCACTGAATATCGCATCTTCTGACGAGCTGTTCACCTCCATAAGCTATGGAGGAGTACTCCTTTCCAAAGTATTTTCCTTGCTGCAGACCTATTACCATGAAGAAAAGCAGCAGGAAATAAAGAGAAAGGAAAAGGAACAAGAACTTCTGGAAGGAAAGCGTAGAACCAAGGAGCCGCCGCAGAACGGAGTTACCATAGAAGGCATGGATGACCTGCTTGTCAGGTTTGCAAAATGCTGCAACCCCGTTCCTGGTGATGAGATTATAGGTTTCATCACAAAAGGCAGAGGAATTTCCATCCATCGGAAAGACTGTATCAACATATTATCTTTGCCGGAAGAGGACAAACAACGCTTTATCAAAGCGGAATGGAACCGGAAAAAAGGGAACGTTTCCTACGATGTGGATGTACAACTGCTGGCTGAAGACAGAAAAGGCCTTCTCTCCGACATTTCCAGAGTCTGTGAAGACATGGATGTGCGGATTGTAGGCCTGAACGCGAAGAGCGGAAAGGACAACATAGCAAGCATCACTATGACATTATCCCTTACGGACACTGGCCAATTGAAAAAAGTGCTTCAAAAGTTCAGAACGGTTTCGGGGGTTATGGACGCCTATAGAGCAAACTTGTAGAAATAACCTTACACATTTTATAGCATAGATAATTAAAGCTTTTAGAGGTAGGAGACAATATGCGTGCAGTAGTTCAGAGGGTAACCCGGTCTCAAGTGCTGGTAGACGGAGAGGTTGCCGGTGAAATTAATAAAGGCCTGATGGTCCTCCTCGGAGTTGAGGAAGGAGATTCGGATGCAGATGCGGATTACATGGCCGAAAAAATTACAGGACTCCGTATCTTTGAGGATGCCGGCGGAAAAATGAACCTCTCCTTGTTTGATGTAGGAGGAGAGATGCTCGTGGTGTCTCAGTTCACACTTTTAGGAGATTGCCGAAAAGGAAAGCGCCCGAGTTTTACGTGTGCTGCAAAGCCCGAAGAGGCAGATCGTCTCTATCGACTCTTCGTTGAAGCATGTAGGAACAAGGGAATACATACGGAAGAAGGAGTCTTCCGGGCGGAAATGCTGGTCCGAATCGAAAACCATGGACCGGTGACGCTGATATTGGACAGCCGCAAGTTGTTCTAAAATAATAAAGTAAGGAGAATCATATGAAGATCTATCGTTATGTTACAGGACCTTTATCCGTTAACACTTATCTCGTAGTAGATGAGGAAACAAACAAAGGATTTATCGTGGATCCCGGCGGCGAAGATATTGACCTGCTGGAATTCGTAAAAGAAAATAATATTGAAATCGAATACATCATTTTAACCCACGGTCACGGAGATCATATCTGCGGATTGGAATCATATCAGAAAGCATGGCCAAAAGCCTCGCTTATTGTTCATGAAGAAGAACATGAACTGCTTAGCGATCCCAGAAAGAATTACTCCACCATGACCTGTGGACGTCCCTTATCCTTTACTGCGGATCATTATGTTCAGGACGGTGAGATATTGAAAGCAGGCGGACTTGAAATAAAATTCGTGTTTACACCGGGACATACACCAGGAGGCATGTGCGTTTATGTAGGAGACAGCCTTTTTAGCGGAGATACACTTTTTGCCAGATCCATAGGAAGAACCGACTTCCCGGGATCCTCCTTTGCCGCACTGAAGAAATCCATAGAAGAAAAGCTATATACGCTCCCCGCAGACACGATGGTTTATCCGGGCCATATGGAGCCGACAACTATAGGGATCGAAAAGGAGCAAAATCCCTTTGTATAAAATATATTTCAATCGCGTCAAGCAGGTCTATGAACTGGGAGAACTTGTAAGAATGTTTCTGCCTCCCTCGGAATTCTCCATCCTTGAAGAAGATCCGTTGGAGCAACCCTTGGAGGAAGAAGGGGATATCGTTATAAGACTGCCCGATTCAATTACGACAAGGGACGACGGTAAGCGATACATCTACGATCAACTGAAAGAGCATACGGGCCGTTCACTTGAATGGGGCACCTTGACAGGGGTGCGGCCGGTTAAACTTGTTGGAGACCTGTTGGCAGCGGGAAACACTCCGGAACAAGTGTTGGACTGTCTGGTGGAGCAATATTACTTGAGCCGAGAAAAGTCAGAGCTTCTCATGAGCATACGCAAAACACAGCTTCCTTATCTTAATACGGAAGCCGCCGGAGCCATTGGTGTATATATCGGCATACCGTTTTGCCCGACCCGCTGTATTTATTGCTCCTTTACTTCCAATCAAGTGAGTTACGAAAAGATGTTGCCCTACCTTGACGCATTGGAACGGGAGATACGCTTTGCAGGTGAGGCCGTAACAAAGCAGGGCTGGTATCCGGAATCTGTATATATTGGCGGCGGGACTCCTACTACCTTGAAAGATCAAGATATGGAAAAACTGCTCAAAACGGTGCGAACAAGTTTTGACTTTGAGCGGGTTAAGGAATTTACCGTCGAAGCTGGAAGGCCGGATACCATAACGGAATCCAAACTGGCTGTGTTAAAGGAAAACGGCGTGGACAGGATATGTATAAACCCCCAATCCATGAATCAGGAAACATTGGATAGAATAGGGCGATTACATCGGTCGGAAGATGTGACAGAAGCCTTTCGAACGGCTCAAAAGATAGGCTTCAAAGTGATAAATGCGGATCTGATTGCAGGCTTGCCTGGCGAAGAACCGGAGGATTTCCTCTACAGCTTGAAATCCATCATCGATTTGGGACCTGAAAACATTACTGTCCACACTCTTGCCGTAAAAAGAGCGTCCAGATTAAAGGAAATAGACGAGTACTACAGCTATCGCCAGGGCAAAAAAGTAAGGCTAATGCTTAACAGTGGGCAACAAATCCTCGGGGAAGCGGGATATGTGCCGTATTACCTTTACCGGCAGAAACAGATGGCGGGCAATTTGGAAAATGTGGGATATTGTTTTCCCGGGGAAGAGAGCCTGTACAATATTCGCATTATGGAAGAAAATCAGACAATACTTGCACTAGGTGCAGGAGGGATAAGCAAGGTCTGGTATCCTGACGAAAACCGGCTTGAAAGGATCCCGAACGTTTCAAATTACGAAATATATATAGAACGCATCGAAGAGATGATACAGAGAAAAAAAGACGGTATTTTCATCGGCTTTAAGGAGGAAAGACAGTGACGAAGATTTTCAAGAGGACTCATATGTGCGGTGAACTGAACAGCGCGCATATCGGACAAGAAGTGGTGTTGAACGGTTGGATTCAGAGAAGAAGAAACCTGGGAGGACTGATTTTCTGCGATTTGCGTGACAAAACAGGGATTGTTCAGATTGTATTTAACCAGGATGTTCCGGAAGAACTTTTCAAAAAAGCAGACAGTTTACGCAGTGAGTTTGTTGTAGGAGTTCAAGGGACGGTTAAGGAGCGCCAGTCCAAAAATAAGGATCTCCCTACAGGGGATATAGAGGTGTTTGTCGATGACCTTGTCATATATTCTCAGGCAGAAACACCTCCCATTTACATTAAAGATGATGATGATGTTTCGGAAAATCTGCGCATGAAGTATCGCTATCTCGATCTCCGCAAGCCCAGGATGCAAGGGAATCTTCAATTCCGCCACAAAGTAACCAAGCTTACCCGGGATTTCTTTGACAGCTGCGGTTTTACGGAAATCGAGACTCCAATGTTGATAAAGCCTACTCCGGAGGGTGCCAGGGATTATCTTGTTCCAAGCAGGGTAAACCGGGGGCGTTTCTATGCACTTCCCCAGTCTCCGCAAATGTTTAAGCAACTGCTGATGGTATCCGGTGCAGATCGTTACTTCCAAATCGTGAAGTGCTTCAGGGATGAGGACTTGAGAGCAGACAGACAGCCGGAGTTTACACAAATCGATATCGAAATGTCCTTCGTCGACGTGGATGACGTGATAGAAGTACAAGAAAAATACCTGCAGCAATTGTTTAGCCAGCTGATGGGTATAGAAATCAGTCTTCCGCTGCCTCGCATCACACACCAGGAGGCTATGGAGCGTTACGGAAGCGACAAACCGGACACCCGTTTCGGTTTCGAGCTTCGATCACTTATCGAGAAGGTTAAGGATTCTCCATTCCCCATGTTTGCAAATGCCATTGCTGAAGGCGGAGATGTGAGGGCCATCAACATAAACGGGTACAGCGCGGATTTCAGCAGAAAAGATCTCGACAGGCTCCAGGATGAGATAAAGAAGACTTTCGGGGCAAAAGGACTTGCCTGGATCCGGGTAGGAGAAGATGAAATAACCTCTTCCTTTAACAAGTTCTATGATCAAGAAGGTCTGCTGAAATTGGCAGAAACAGTGGATGGTAAGCCGGGTGATCTGATCCTGATCGTTGCAGGAGAGCCTGGTGTGGTTTTTGACAGTCTCGGCTATTTACGCAGGGAGATTGCCGACAGGATGGGCCTTTTGGACGATAATGTCTTCAATCTTTTATGGGTAGTGGACTTTCCTTTATTGGAATACGATGAGGAATTGAAGCGATTCAAAGCCATGCACCATCCTTTTACTTCTCCTAAAGAAGAAGACATACCTTTGCTGGACAAAGATCCGGCCCAAGTCAAGGCAAAAGCGTACGATATCGTTCTAAACGGGGTGGAGCTTGGAGGCGGAAGCATCCGTATCCATGATAGAGACCTTCAGAGCAAGATGTTCAGCGTTCTGGGGCTTACAAAGGAAGAAGCCGAGGAGAAATTTGGTTTTCTGCTTGAAGCCTTCAAATACGGTACGCCTCCACACGGCGGAATTGCTTATGGACTGGATCGTTTAGTCATGCTGCTCTGCGGAGAAAAGAGCATTCGGGAAGTCATCGCGTTTCCGAAGAACCAAGCCGCCGTCTGCATGCTTTCTGAAGCTCCGGGAGAAGCAATTAAAGAACAACTGGATGAATTAGGGATTTCACTGGTAAGGAATAACATATGAAGAATATAGGCGTAATCGGCGGGACCTTTGATCCCATACATTTTGGTCATCTCATTCTTGCCGAACAGGCAAGGGACGGAGCAGGCCTGGAGAAAGTCATCTTCATGCCTGCCAAAATGTCTCCATATAAGATAAACCGGCAATGCGCCTCTGAACAACATCGTTATAAAATGATTGCGTTGGCCATAGATGGGAATGAGGGCTTTGAAGTCTCAGACATGGAGCTTTGCGGGTCTGAAATTTCTTATACCATACACACCCTGGAAGCGCTTCAAAACCAATTGGGTAAGGAATATCAACTGCACTTCATATGCGGCACGGATGCATTTTTAGGCATGGGGGGCTGGCGCAAAATAGATGAACTTCTGAGAAAATTCCCCTTGATCATAGGCGCAAGGCCGAGGTACAAGGACAAGTCGAGGGATGAATTGATTCGTCATTTCGAAGCGGAATACGGCGCACGAATCCAAACAGTACACATGCCTAAAATAGATATTTCCTCTTCAGACATAAAGCAGCGAATAAGGGAGAGGAGATCCATACGTTATTTGTTGCCGGAAAAGGTGGCCGATTATATCGAATCAAATAACCTGTACTTTGAATAAACTTGAAAAAGCGTCAAGAGCTTATTACAAGAATGCTTTCCATTGCTTGTCTCAACTTGTAAGAAAGTGACAAACGTGGTATAATGTATAGCATTAATTTTGAAGAAATTAAGAAACACATAGAAAAAGAACTGACTCCGGAGCGGATGAAACACACGCTTGGGGTGATATCCGAGGCCGAAAAACTAGCTGAACGCTACGGAGTGGATAAGGAGAAGGCAAAACTTGCAGCACTTTGCCATGACATGGCCAGGTGCATGCCGGTCTATTCCATAGAGCTTGCCCATGCAAAGATGGCCGCAGATCTTCTGAAATGTGAATGGGGGATAGAAGACCCGGATGTTCTCAATGCAGTAACTTATCATACCACCGGCCGCCCAGGAATGTCTCTGTTGGAAAAAATCATATACCTGGCTGATGCTATTGAACCCGGTCGAAACTATCCGGGAGTAGGGCGGTTGAGGAAATTGGCCTATGAGGATTTAGATAAAGCCTGTGCGGAAGTCATGAGACAGACCATCGAATACGTAAAACATAAAGGTTGTGAAATAGATGATAATACAATAAAAGCCATGGAGGAATTACTGGCTAAAGAAAGGAGTGCCGATGAACAATAAAGAAATTGCCCTGAAAACGGCGGCTGTGCTTTCTGCAAAGAAGGCCAAAGATCTGATGGTCATCGATGTTTCCGAAAGATCATCTTTTGCTGACTATTTGATACTGGCGACAGGAAGTTCCGAGCGGCAGGTAGGCAACTTAGCCAAAGAAGTAGTCGATGCCCTTGGCAAAGAAGGGATCCACGCTAGGAATGTTGAAGGCAAACAAAGTTCCGGATGGATTCTGATGGACTACGGCGATGTAATCGTAAATATTTTTTCCGAAGAACAGAGAAACCACTATAATCTCGAAAAGATTTGGGGAGATTGCTGTGTTCTTGATATAGAAGAATGATATAATACGCAAATTTCTAATACGAATACGAACAGAAGAAAACAACACAGGATATAATATTTCTGACAGCAACGGAGGATATGCCTGATGGATCAACATTACAATTTCAGTAAAATCGAAAAAAAGTGGCAAAACTACTGGGAAGAAAATAACACTTTTAAAACTACGGAAGATAAAAATATAAAGAAATATTATCTTCTCGAAATGTTTCCCTATCCTTCAGGGAAACTCCATATGGGCCATGTGAGGAATTATTCTATCGGAGATGTAATTTCCAGATATATGACCATGCGGGGGAAGAACGTGTTGCACCCAATGGGTTGGGATTCATTTGGCCTGCCGGCGGAAAATGCCGCTATAAAAAATCAAGTTCATCCGAATATCTGGACTTGGAAAAACATTGAGGAGATGCGCCAGCAATTGAAAATGCTGGGACTTAGTTATGATTGGGACAGAGAAATCGCAACCTGCCATCCCGACTACTATAAGTGGATGCAGTGGATCTTCATACAGTTCTTTAACAAAGGCCTGGCTTACAAAAAAAAGAATCCAGTCAATTGGTGTCCTTCCTGCCAGACTGTACTTGCCAATGAGCAGGTAGTAGACGGTTGTTGTGAACGCTGCCATACTTTGGTTGGCAAAAAAGAGCTGGAACAGTGGTATCTTAAAATTACCGAGTATGCGGACCGACTTCTGGAGGATCTGGATCTTCTCGAAGGTTGGCCCGAAAAAGTTAAAATCATGCAGCGCAACTGGATCGGCAAGAGCGAAGGAGCTGAAGTAGATTTCAAAATTGCCGGAAGCGATAAAACTCTCTGCGTGTTTACAACGAGGCCGGATACGCTTTTTGGCGTCACTTACATGGTGTTAGCGCCGGAGCACCCCTATGTAAAAGAATTGGTGTCAGAGGAGTGCAGGAAAGACGTTGAAGAGTTTTTGGACAAGCTGCAGTATATGAGCGAGATTGAACGAACTTCAACTACTCTGGAGAAAGAAGGCGTATTCATCGGCAGCTATGCAATAAACCCTCTAACCGGAAAAGAAGTGCCGATCTATATTGCCAATTACGTACTCATGGATTACGGTACCGGCGCCATAATGGCCGTGCCTGCCCACGATCAGAGAGACTTTGAATTTGCGAAAAAACACAACTTGGATATTGTGCCTGTGGTGGACCCGGGAGATCCTGACATCGACCTGTATAATTTAAAAGAGGCTTTTGAAGCTGAGGGCACTATGATCAATTCCGGCACATTCAACGGTATGAACAGCCGGGATGCTATTAAGGAAATAACAGCTTATTTAGAGGAAAAGGGACTCGGGAAAGCCGCTGTCAATTACCGGCTTAGGGATTGGCTTATTTCAAGGCAGCGCTACTGGGGCACGCCTATTCCGATGCTTTACTGTGAAAAATGTGGTTGGGTACCGGAAAAGATTGAAAACCTTCCAGCACTTCTTCCTACAGACGTTGAATTTACGGGGAAAGGGGAGTCCCCGCAAATTCAACGTCTGTAGGAAGAAGTGCTGGAAGGTTTTCAATCTTTT
>JAAYNC010000246.1:0-13160 GCA_012521055.1 Eubacteriales Family XIII. Incertae Sedis bacterium | reverse complement strand
TCCTGTACTTCCGGACAGCGCAATGGTCTGTCCTTTCGCCACAATATCGCCGGTCTTTACCTTAAGCTGGCTATTATGCGCATACAGGGTAACGATCCCTCCGCCGTGGTCGATCATTACCATATAACCGTAGCTGTTATTCCAGGCAGCTTTGATAACCTTCCCCGCATTGGCCGCAACGATGGGCTTACCTGACGGAACGCCTATATCAAGTCCGGTATGTAATTTCTTCACTTTCAAAATAGGATGAGTGCGATAACCAAACTCCGAAGTTACTCTCCTTGAATCGGGTACCGGCCACATGAAATCGCCGCCGACATAGTCTTCCGTACCCTGAAGTCTCAAAATTTCTTCAATTAGCCTGTTGGCTTCAGCATTTAATGCATCTACCTGCTTTTCTAATTGCTTATTCTCGCTTGATACTTGCGCTTTCAGTTGGGAAACACTTCCCCTGCTAAGCTCCAATTGGTTTTGTTTCTCGGCTTCTTCCTGTTTTTTGGATAACAGATTTCGTTTCAACTCTTCCAGTTGATTGCAATATTTCTCAATGGTCTTGTGCTGTTCCTCCAACTGTTCCAACAGCGCCACATCGTTATCGAAGATTCGCTGGGCCATATCCAGATTTGTAAGGAAATCGGACATGCTTTTAGAGCCAAGGAGAACTTCCAGGATCCCTACATCCCCATTTTTGTACATGGCACGGATACGGTTGCTCATCATCTCATTTTGTTCTTCGATCTCCGCCTGCTTGGCTCGAAGCTGTTCTTCCACTTCCGCGATCTTCTTGTTCGTCTGGGAGATTTCATACTGAAGATCGTGCACCTCCGCTTCTGCCTGTTTGATGAGCTTGTCCAGCTGTTTTATTTGGGAGTTCAGCTTGCTTTCTTCCGCTTTCCCTGCTTTTAACTGCGCTTCGAGTTTGCTGATCTGCCTGTTGAGCTCATCCAGCCGGCTTTGTGCATTGTCCGCAAAACTCAAGCCCAGGCTCATCATTGAAAACAGAAGTATTGCAACGAGGCTGCAGCAAATCCAACGTTTCATCCTCATGACGCTCCCTTCCCCCTTTATGTGTCCAAAAATCTACGCATGGATATGATGCTTCCAAATGCTCCGATACAGATACCGAGAGCCGCAAATATCATTATTAAATTCTCAACCAAGAAAGATGCCGGAACCATTCTGACGGAAAACATCAGGAACATGTCCGTTCCGAAAAGCTCCATGATCTTGTGATAAACCAGGTCAATCAATGCCGCCGAAAGAGCTGCCGAAATAAAACCTATCAGTATGCCTTCCACCAAAAACGGTCCACGGATAAACCAGTTGCTTGCTCCTACGTATTTCATTATGCTGATTTCTCTGGCTCTGGCCAATACCGTAAGCTTGATGGTGTTGGCAACCACTACCACCGATACGGCTACCAGCGATAGGATGTTGACCAGGGCTCCCATTCTGATATACCCCGTGATCTTGAGCAGCTTGTCCACCGCTGTCTTGTAATACTTGATGTCTTCGATCCCTTGAAATGTCCTTGCTTTTTCTACTACGGCATCGGATTTCTCCAGATCCGAAAGCTTGACCCTGATGGAATTCGGGAGCGGATTCTCCGCAAAACCGTCCAGAAGGTAAGCCTTATCTCCCCATTTCATCTTGTATTCCGCCATGGCTTCGTCCTTGGAAAGATACCAGGCATGAGCAACCCCATCCATTTTGGATAGCTCATCAATCATCCTTACGGCAGTTGCCCTGTCAGTTTCATCCAGAAGGTAAATCTGAATAGTATCGAACTGCTTCTTTGCACTCTCCGTTATGACGCTTACGTTAACGATTAGTATAAAGAAGAGTCCCAGTATCAAGAGCATGGCCGTAATGGAAAACAGGGATGCGAAGGACATGGCTCGGTTTCTGAATATTTGTATGAATGCCTGCTTTATGGCATGCCCTATCCCTCTAATAAACATGGTTATTGAATACTCCTCCCGGTTTACAGAAGAAGCTGTGCGCGTCTTCGTCTTCATAATAGCCGTATAAGCCGGCTTTGTCGTCCCGGACTATTCTGCCTTTATCTATGGCAATTACCCGTTTCCCCATGCGATCTACAATGTCCTTGGCATGGGTTACCATAACGATGGTTGTTCCCCTGCGATTTATCTGGTCAAGAAGCTGCATTATGTCCCATGCAGTATCCGGATCCAGATTTCCCGTGGGCTCATCGGCGATTAGAACAGTAGGATTGTTAATCACGGCCCTTGCAATGGCAACCCTCTGCTGTTCACCCGCCGAAAGCTCATGAGGATATTTCTTCGCTTTTGATCCTATGCCCATCAGGTTAAGCACCTGGGGCACGTTCCGCCGGATAGCTCTCCGGCTGGCGTGAATGATCTCCATGGCAAAAGCTACATTCTCTTCAACGGTTTTGTTGGGCAAAAGTCGGAAATCCTGAAATACGATGCCGATGCTTCTTCGCAGTTTAGGGATCTGCCGGTTGGACAGCCTGGTTACGTCCATGCCGTTGGCCAGGATTCTCCCCTTGTCTTCACAGATTTCCTTTAAAATCAGCTTTATAAAGGTCGATTTGCCTGCACCGCTGGGCCCTACCAGAAACACAAAATCGCCTTTATCTATATGGACGGAAACATTCTCTATGCCAACATTGTTGCCGTACATCTTCGTAACATTTTCAAATACTATCATAAACGGACCATCCCTTTAATTTCTATTAACTCATGAACCTTATGTTACGACATGGAAAAAAACGGTCTATCACGCAATATTCCGCCAACCTACAAAAAACACAATTTTTCTACATTATAATATAAAACCCTATTCTAGAGAACCGAAATTGTATTACAAGTATATTACATTATGTCGTTTCTACACCTAGCAAAGCCTGAATCAGATCCTCCATAGGTTTTTCCAGCTTGGACCTGGCCGAAGCATGATCATAAAAAAACCTGCAGCTGTATTCAGAGCTATATATTACCTCCTCATCTATCATCGGAAGATAAAACAGGTTCTTCAGTTTCAGATAGTCGAGCATCTCTTTGCGGCTTACGCCGCCGTTCATCTTGTTAATCAGGTAAAGGATGGGAAGCCCGGATGTTCGCAGAGCGCGAAGCAGTTTGTAACCCGCCAACATTTTTGAGGGCAGCGGATCGATGACGACCAGGATGCGATCCATATCCCAAAGGAGCCGCCACAGTTTCTCGTCAAACACATTTGCAATCCTGCATAAGATCACGTCTCCCGAGGCGTAATTGACCATCCGCATTGCATCAAGCAAATCCAAAAATATGCCTTCTTCCTCGGGAGATCTCAGAATCCAGTTTATGCCGTACAACCTATTGCTTTTGCCCCGTATGCTCTTGCCGCAATTCATCGCTTTGAAGAACCGGAAATAATCTCTCCCCGCAAAGTGCTTGTCCATGGCAAGGGAATCAAAAAGCCCTCCCCCTCCTATTTCCAGTACCGCCGGATAGTAGCGCCCCGTTTCCGCAAAAGCTCCCGCCAGACAGGAACACACGAAACCGGCCCCGGCTCCCGGGGTCAGAGCAATTACGCCTATTTTCAACCTGTCCATTCCAGCGTTCAAATCTTCCACCTCCTTTCATAATTATCCTATTTTTGTATATTTATGTCAACACCATGGAACAAATGAACAAACCCCAGGTGATATTTGAAACACATGGGGTCTGCTCCGAACCGCGGCAGGTTTTTTCTCTATCGTTTACTCTATGTACTGAACTTTCAATTGTATTTGATCCGGAAGTTCCGTAAGCTCCGTTTCCGCAACTACAAGGGGATAGGTTAAAGCCTGAGCCAGCGCCATACCCGGCTGCGGGTCCCTGAACTTGACATAGACAATCAATGTGCTTACATCATCGCTTTTCTCCAATGTTATTTTATCCATCTCGATTTCATAGCCGGAAGTGGGTTTTTCCCCCCGCGTCGCCACAACGTAAACTTTTCCGTCTATCAAACTGGCTAAGGCTCTCTCTAACTGCCTGTACTGCGGAATCACTTGAGTGGCAATCTGCTGCGGAATTTCAGCTTCACTCAACACTCTGAAATCTACCTCTGTATCTCCCCTTAATAGCTGCCATCCGCCCCATAACGCACCTGCAAGAACGACAACTGCAACGACGATGGCGGCAATTTTCTTCTTGCTGACTTTTCCCATCTTGTTTTTAAGTCCTATCCTGCACACAATAAAACTCCCTCCTCCGCTAAATCTTACTTCACTGTATTCGGAGAGGGAGCTTGTTATGCTTGCTTTTTCCGCACTCATATGATGACAGAGCAATGTATTTATTAAGATTGGCACTAAGATGGGCAATGCTTTTGCAACCATTGCAGTATATCCTGGTATACCTGTTCCTTTTCGGGTTCGTTCAACAATTCGTGGCGCAGACCCGTGTATAGTTTCAGGGAAAGATCCGTAAGTCCGGCTAACTGAAGTTGTTTAAAAACCTGCCTGGTCCCTTCCCCATAATCGCCTACCGGGTCCATATCTCCGGACAAGAGTATCACCGGCAGCTGGGCGGGAACTTCCGATGCCCAATCCTTTCGTGACACATAGATTAACAGCTTGATCAGATCGCGAAAACCCGCCACGGTTAATATAAAGTTGCATTTGGGATCGGCCCTGAAAGCATTCAGCACTTCGTCGTCCTGGGACATCCAGGCCAATTTCGAACTCCCTTTTTCATACTTTTTGTTATAATTTCCGAATGCCATATAATGGATAAACCCGCTGCGGTGTCTTTCACCTCTTATCTTCCCTATGAGGTTTACTAACGGTAAAAAAGTCTTTGCCTTTGGATTCTGCCCGCTGGTTCCTATCAACACTACTCCCGACAGATCTTGTCCGTAACATGACATATAGGCCCTGCAGAGCAGGGATCCCATACTGTGTCCGATCAAGAAATATGGTTTATCACCGTACTTCTCTTTCATCTTTTTTGTCAAAAGATAAAGGTCATCCGTCATGTGAACCCATCCGTTGCCCTTGCCGAAATACCCGAAATCCTCAGGCGTTGCAGCCGCATCTCCGTGACCCAGATGGTCATTTGCACATACCAGAATATCGTTTTCGACAAGAAATTCTGCAAAGGCATGATAACGGCCCGAGTGCTCCGACATACCGTGGGCTATCTGAACGATTGCTTTAGGATCTCTTTCAGGAACATAACTCCAACAGGCAACGGTATCCACACCGTTGCTGCTGACAAAAGAATCCTTCTCCTTTGTGTACAATCTTCCACCTCACCTCCGGATCAACGCCCTACTTCCACGACCCATCCAAAGGGATCTTCTTTCTTACCCAGCTGTATTGCCGTCAGTTCGTCGTAGAGTGCCTGAAAAACAGCTCCAATCTTGCCATCGTTTATCACTATACTCCTGCCCTGCCAGCATAACTCCCCTACAGGAGAGAGCACCGCTGCGGTTCCGGATGCAAATACTTCTTCTAATTTACCCTGCCGGTGAGCATCGTATACTTCCTGTATACTGAGCCTTCTTTCACTGACTTTCCGTCCCCATTTTTTCAATAATGTCAGCACCGAATCCCTTGTGATGCCCGGTAGAATGCTTCCGGTCAATGGAGAAGTGATCACTTCTCCGTCAATAACGAAGAAAGCGTGGGAAGTACCGATTTCCTCTACGTATTTTCTCTCCGTACCGTCCAACCAAAGTACTTGCGAGTAACCTTTTTCGTGGGCTTCATGCTCAGACCGCAGGCAAGCCGCGTAGTTGCCTCCCACTTTAACAGCGCCGGTGCCTCCCGGCACTGCCCTTACATAGCGATCTTCCACATAAATCTTTGTAGGCGCCAATCCTTCCTTATAATAATGACCTACGGGAGAAAGAATAATGATGAATAGATATTCTCGAGAACTGCGAACACCGAGAAATTGTTCTGTAGCAATGATGAAAGGCCGAACATAGAGAGAGGTTCCCTCCTTTGCCGGAATCCAATCCCTGTCCACATCTACCAGAGCCTTCACCGCCTCAGTAAAAAGCCCATCAGGTAAAAGCGGGATGCATATCCGCTCACAGGAAATTGCCGCGCGTTTTTCATTCATCTCCGGCCGAAAGAGCAACGCCCTTCCGTCGGCGGACCGGTATGCTTTCATGCCTTCGAACATTTCCTGGGCATAGTGAAACACCGCTGAAGCAGGATAAAGGCTGATAGGACCGTAAGGTACAATCCTGCCGTTATGCCAACCTTTATCTATATGATAATCCATCACAAACATGTGGTCTGTAAATACAGTGCCAAATTCCAGTCGATCTAAATCGGGTTTTGCTTTAGGGGTGGTGGTTCTGGTAACGGGAAATTGATAAGACATGTAATCACCTCTTCTCATTTTACAAGATATGTTTTATTAATATATATCACTGCTGTGAGCTTCAATAAGACCTGTTTTAAGCTCCCAAAGCTCTTTTGAAAGATCTACATAATATTCATGGGGATTTTCAAACCGCAGAATCTCATCCCAGAGGGTATTGATCTGTTCTTGACAATACTCTCTTATTTCCTCAATGGAAGGCAGTTTATAGACAAGCTTGCCCTTATCAAATATCTTCACAAGAAGATTCCGCGCTTCAAAGTTGGTGACCGTTTTCCTCTTCCAGATAAACTGGGGATCAAAGATTTCATATTCTCCGTCAGAGGGTATGGTTTCATGATATAACGTTATCACATCGGCAATGGCTTTCCCGCTGTCCTTGTCATAGAGACGGAAAAGCTTCTTGAACCCGGGGGTGGTTATTTTTTCGATGTTTTCACTGATCTTTATCTTGGGAATAATCTTGTCATTTTCCTCCATGGCCACTAATTTGTAAACTCCTCCGAATACCGGTTCGGAACGAGCGGTGATCAACCTCTCGCCAACTCCGAAAACATCGATCCTGGCACCCTGATTGATCACATCTCGAATTAAATATTCATCAAAGGAATTGGATATTACAATCTTGCATTCCGTCAGCCCTGCATCGTCAAGCATGGCCCTGGCTCGCTTCGTCAGATAGGTGACGTCGCCGCTGTCGATGCGGATACCCATATTCTTCGGTTTCAATTCCTTGAACACCCTGATAGCATTAGGAACTCCGGATTTCAATACGTTGTAAGTGTCCACCAGCAATATGCAATTATCCGGATAGAGCTCCGCAAAAGTCCGGAAGGATTCGTATTCGCTGTCGAACAGTTGTACCCAACTATGGGCCATGGTTCCCGCGGCGGGAATTCCGAACTGCCTGCCGGCTATGGTGCATGCGGTGCCTATACAACCGCCGATATAAGCGGCTCTTGCACCATAGATGGCGCTGGAAGCGCCGTGAGCTCTCCTTGTGCCGAATTCCAGGACGCCCCGGCCTTTCGCCGCTCGCACTACGCGGTTGGCCTTAGTGGCGATGAGACTTTGATGGTTGATTAACAACAGTAAAATTGATTCGATAAACTGGGCCTGAATTACCGGCCCGCGTACGATCAGGACGGGTTCACCGGGGAAGACAGGAGTGCCTTCGGGAATTGCCCACACATCGCATTCGAATTTGAAATTCTGCAGGTACTGAAGGAATTCTTCACTAAAATGACCTCTGCTTCTCAAATAGTCCAGGTCCTCTTCCTCGAACTTAATGTTTTCCAGGAAACGGACAACCTGCTCCAGTCCTGCAATGATTGCAAAGCCGCCTCCGTCGGGAATCCTGCGGAAAAACAGATCGAAATACGCAATCTGATCCCGGAGACCTTTCTCAAAATAACCGTTAGCCATTGTCAGTTCATAATAATCTGTAAGCATGGTCATGTTCAGCCGCTCAATCATGGGTATCGCCTGTCCTTTTAATATTTTTTGTCTTCTGTTACTTCTGTTGACACCTTGTCAAATTATTATTATATCATATTCTTCCGATCTATAGTACTCTTTTCAGATACTCTCCCGTATATGAACCCTTCACACGGGTCAATTCCTCCGGCGTGCAGGAAGCTATGATCTGACCACCCATGTCACCGCCTTCCGGACCCAGGTCTATAATCGTATCGGCCGTTTTAATTACATCCAGGTTGTGTTCGATAACGATGACCGTATTACCCATATCCACCAGGCGTTGCAATACTTGAATCAACCTGTCCACATCGGCGAAGTGGAGTCCGGTGGTGGGCTCGTCGAGGATGTAAAGGGTTTTGCCCGTGCTGCGCTTGGAAAGCTCTGAAGCCAGCTTCACTCGCTGAGCTTCTCCCCCCGAAAGCTGCGTGGAAGGCTGTCCCAGTTTGATATAGCCCAATCCCACCTCTTCCAGAGTGGTCAGACGCTGCGTTATACTGGGTATATTTCGGAAAAATTCTAAGGCTTCCGTAACGTTCATATCCAGCACATCATATATGCTCTTACCCTTGTATTTCACTTCCAGGGTCTCCCGGTTATAGCGCCGGCCTTTGCACACTTCACAAGGTATATACACATCCGACAGGAAATGCATTTCGATGCGGATGATACCGTCACCGCTGCAGGCTTCGCATCTTCCGCCCTTCACATTGAAGCTGAAGCGCCCCTTGTTATATCCCCGGACCTTAGATTCGGGCAACTGGGCAAAAAGCTCACGAATAGGGGTGAACACACCTGTGTATGTGGCAGGATTTGATCTCGGCGTTCGTCCTATAGGAGATTGATCTATGTTGATGATCTTGTCGATATGCTCAATTCCGCGAATTTCCTTGCAATTCTTGGGTCTTCCCTTACCGTGATACATTTTTGCGGCTATGTTCTTGTAAAGCACTCCGTTTACCAGGCTGCTTTTCCCTGAACCGGAAACGCCGGTAACGCAGATGAATTGTCCCATAGGGAAGGCCACATCAATCTCTTTCAAGTTGTTTTCCGAAGCTCCGATAATCTCTATCTTCTTTCCGTTTCCATGCCTTCGCTTTTTGGGCACGGGAATTTTTCTTTCTCCCCGGAGATAGCTTCCCGTAATGGATTCCTTGCACGCTTTTATATCGTCTACGCTGCCTTCTGCAACTATTTCTCCCCCGTGAATCCCTGCACCGGGACCGATATCAACTATATGATCCGCCGCATAAATAGTCTCCTCGTCATGCTCCACAACGATAAGAGTATTCCCTATATCGGTCAGGTTGCGCAAGGTCTTCAGAAGCTTGGAGTTGTCTCTCTGGTGTAAACCGATGCTGGGCTCGTCCAATATATACAATACCCCCATTAGACCGGAGCCGATCTGCGTGGCAAGACGAATCCTCTGGGATTCGCCCCCGGACAAGGTGGCCGATGATCTGGAAAGGGTCAGATAATCCAGCCCTACATCCACCAAAAAGCCTAATCTGGCAACCAGCTCTTTCTTTATCTGCTTTGCCACGGCAGTGTCCCTATCCGATAGTTTCAGTTCTTCGATAAAATGCAAAGCGTCCCGTACGGACAGATCCGACAGCTCCGCTATGTTCATTCCGCCTACAGTCACGGCCAGGGCTTCAGGCTTAAGCCTCTTTCCTCCACATGCGGGACAAGGCACCACGCTCATATATTGCCGCATTTTTTCTTTTATATAATCTGAATATGTTTCTCTGTATCTTCGCTCCAGGTTATTGATGATGCCCTCAAAGGGATGGTTTCGGTATGACCTGGAACCGTTGTTCCTGCTTACATAATAGTATTCCAGCTTGCGATTTCCCGTCCCGTAGAGCAATTCTTTCTTAAACTTTTCAGGAAGTTCAGAATAGGGAAGGTTTATATCGACACCGTGATAATCGGCAAGGGCATCGATCATCTGCCGGTAGAAACCCGCAATTTCCATGGAAGCGAATACATTTGCCAACGCACCTTTCGGGATAGACAAGTCCTGCCGCGTGATAATCAAATCAGGATCGATTCTTTCGAAAAATCCTAAACCGCTGCATTCGGGACATGCGCCGAAAGGGCTGTTAAAAGAAAACATTCGCGGTTCCAGTTCCTCTATGCTGATCCCGTGATCCGGACAAGCCAGCTTCGTATTAAATACCAATACACTTCCGTCTCCAAGAAGTGCATTGACCAAGCCATCTCCGTGGGCGAGGGCCATCTCCACAGACTCGGTCAGCCGGCTCTCCACCCCCTCTCTCACGATAATCCGGTCGATAACTATTTCGATGGTGTGCTTATAGGTTTTTTCCAGCTTAATCTCATCCTCATGAAGGTCTTTTATTTCTCCGTCGACGCGAACTCTGGTAAATCCTTCTTTGAGAATCCGTTCGAGGATCTTCTCGTGCTCTCCTTTTCTTTCACGGACGACGGGCGCCAAAACTGTAAGCCTGGTTCCCTCCTCCAAGGCCATTAACTGATCCACGATCTGATCCACCGTCTGACTGCTGATTTCCCTGCCGCATACAGGACAATGAGGGATCCCGATGCGGGCATACATGAGCCGAAGATAGTCGTGGATCTCCGTTACGGTGCCCACTGTGGATCGAGGGTTCTTGCTCGTGCTCTTCTGGTCGATGGAAATGGCCGGCGAGAGCCCTTCGATATACTCCACGTCCGGCTTTTCCACCTGGCCTAAAAACTGCCTGGCATAGGAAGATAAGCTCTCCATATAACGCCTTTGGCCTTCCGCGTATATGGTATCGAAGGCCAGGGACGATTTGCCCGAACCGGAAAGTCCGGTAAGCACCACAAGCTTGTCCCTCGGTATGGTTACATCTATATTTTTTAGATTGTGTTCTTTTGAGCCTTTAATAATAATTTTATCCGTCATATTGCAGTATCCTTATATCGTTTAAATTTTAAATACATATTTTCTTGCAAGCCGTCGCCTGGCAGGACCGACCGTCCGGCAACTTGCCTGCCTTATCATTATAATCGAACCTTGTATTCAAATATACGGTCTCTCAACTGTGCCGCCCTTTCAAACTGCAGATCTGCAGCTGCCTGCTTCATCTGCTTTTCAAGCAGCTTGATATAATCGGCCAACTCTTTTTTCGTCAGCTCCAAAGGGCTCTTCCCGTGATAGTATTCCTCCGGCTCTTCCGCCGCTTTAGTGGCCTCAATAACATCCCGAATGGATTTTTCCACCGTCTTCGGCACTATCCCATGCTCTTTGTTATAGGCTTCCTGGATCTCTCTCCTGCGCCTGGTCTCCGCTATGGCCTTGTCCATGGCATCGCTGACCCGGTCAGCATACATGATGACCCTCCCCCTGACATTTCTGGCGGCTCTGCCGCATGTTTGAATCAGCGAGGTCTCCGTCCTCAGAAATCCTTCTTTATCTGCGTCCAGAATGGCTACCAGCGATACTTCGGGCAGGTCCAGCCCCTCTCTCAGGAGGTTGATACCCACCAATACATCAAAGACCCCCAGCCGCAGGTCGCGAATGATTTCCATCCTCTCCAGGGTATCTATTTCCGAGTGAAGGTAACGGACTTTTATACCGACATTTTTCAAATAGTCCGTTAAGCTCTCCGCCATCTTCTTAGTAAGGGTGGTTACGAGAACTCTCTCCTTTCGTTCCACCGCCTTGTTGATTTCCGCAATTAGGTCATCGATCTGTCCTTCCGTCTTTATCACCGTTATCTCCGGATCCAAAAGTCCGGTGGGACGTATGATCTGCTCCGCCACGATCCCTCCGCTCTTTTCCTTTTCATAGTCTCCGGGTGTGGCACTAACGTATATTATTTGGTTTACTTTGGCCTCGAACTCCTCAAAGGACAGGGGGCGGTTGTCCAATGCCGATGGTAAACGGAAGCCGTAATCCACCAAATTTACTTTCCTGGAACGATCTCCCGCCCACATACCTCTGAGTTGGGGAAGCATAACATGGGATTCGTCCACTATAATCAGGAAATCGTCTGGAAAGTAATCGATGAGAGTATAGGGCTGGGCGCCCGGCGGCAGACCGTTGATATGGCGTGAATAGTTCTCTATTCCCTTGCAGCTGCCTATCTCCCGGAGGAGTTCAAGGTCGTACCTGGTTCGCTGCTCAAGCCTTTGTGCCTCCACGAGCTTGCCCTGATCTTTGAACCACTTGACCCTTTCCTCCAGCTCCGCTTCAATACTCTGAATGGCCAGCTCCATCTTTTCCTTCGAAGTGACATAGTGAGATGCAGGAAAGACGGAGACGTGATTTCGCAAACCGTAGATTTCTCCGGTTAATGAGTTCATCTCTTTAATCTGCTCCACCTCGTCGCCGAAAAGCTCTACCCGCACCGCGTGCTCCGAACCCGCCGGAAAGATGTCTATTATATCACCTCTTACACGAAAAGTGCCTCTCGTGAAATTCAGGTCGTTCCTCGTATATTGGATATCCACCAGCTTGCGCAGTATCTCATTCCTGTCCTTTTGCATTCCCGGGCGGATGGAAAGCACTTGATTTTCGTAATCGATGGGACTGCCGAGACCGTATATGCAAGATACGCTGGCTACGATAATCACGTCTCTTCGTTCCGCCAAAGCCGCGGTGGCTGAATGTCGCAATTTATCAATTTCGTCGTTTATGTCGGAATCTTTTTCAATATAGGTATCCGTTGCCGGCACATAAGCTTCCGGCTGGTAATAATCGTAGTAGCTGACGAAAAATTCCACAGCGTTTTCCGGGAAGAATTCTTTAAACTCTCCGCAGAGCTGGGCCGCCAGAGTCTTGTTATGCGAAATTACAAGGGTGGGTTTTTGAACCTGTTGGATGACATTAGCCATGGTAAAGGTCTTCCCCGAACCCGTAACACCGAGAAGTGTCTGGTGCTTCACCCCGTGCCGGATCCCCTGTACCAGCTGTTCTACCGCCCGAGGCTGATCGCCGGTCAATTTGTAATCAGATACGAGTTTAAACATAACCTGTCACTTCCTATCCATACCCGATAGTTGCTATTATATTTGCAACTTCCGCTCTGTGGATATTCTTCAAATCATACATTATAATAGTGTAGCTTATTAAAATCCATATGTCAAACGTATGTTCTTGCATTATTTATCCAATTTTTCTACGGCATAGCTATTTATTACCTGCAAAGGACCTTGTAAAGCACAATGAATTATTATATAATACGTTTCAATGTTTTTTACGGATTTTCACGCTGAATCTATGCAGGAGGTCAACGACTTTGAAAAAATCAAACGGACGCCATTCAGCGGATAAAACTCGCAATTCCTATCCTGAAAAGGATTTTGTCGCTGCCATGGCCG
>JAAYNC010000171.1:0-3373 GCA_012521055.1 Eubacteriales Family XIII. Incertae Sedis bacterium | reverse complement strand
TTACGGCAGGCGCTTCCTATTGTGTATATGACGAAAAGGGCAGCGAATCCGATGATGAGGAGAAAGGAACAATAGAAGCGGATATTTCACTCCAGCCGGCTCTCGCTTCAGAAAAGATGCTTTTAAGAGTGGAGCTTACCGGCTATCGACCTTATTCCTTAAAGCAGTTGCCCGTGGAGGACAAGTATCTGCCCGTAGTCGAAAGGATCCTTGAGGAAGATCCCTTGCAATTTGTCGCATACTGGAGCGTTGACTGCCGTTATGAAAACGGAATTAATAAACCCGATGTCTACATTTGCAAAAGCAATGAAGGTATTGAAACCATTTATGAGACTATAGGGTCGGATTTCGGCCCTGTCTGCATCAAGGTCATGGATATTTTCGGCAACAGCGCCCTGCTCACGGCAGACTTGTAAAAGGTGCCGGACCAATGGCAGCCTTACTGGCTGAATCTTTCCATTTGGTGTCGGGCAATTGACAGACATTTTTACATGTATCTGCTAAAATCATAATTCATAGGATTATAAAAAGGACTGATGTGAAAATGTGGAAGAACATTATCATCAAGGATAAATTAAAGGAATGGGGTATAGACTGGATCTTTATCATTGCGGGTTGTGCTTTGGGTGCATTCTCCAGCATATGCATAATGATACCTAACGGACTTACCAGCGGGGGAATTACGGGCTTATGCCGAATTCTCCAGGAGACCACCGGCATCAACTTTTCTATTTTGTACTACTGCTGTGCCTTTCTGATACTGGTGATCTGCGGTATCCTTTTAGGCATCGGAGAAGCGAGAAAAATATTGCTTTTGACCATATTGTATCCCGGTTTTCTTTTTCTTTTTGAGCAGTTTGACATTACCCTGTTAGAAGAGAAGGACGTGATCCTGGCCGCGATTTACTGCGGCGTCTTCGCGGGGGCCAGCACAGGACTTATCTTTACCCGGGGGTATTCCTTTGGCGGAACGGATACCATAGCAAAGATCATCAAGAAAAAGCTGCTTCCCCAGATGGGGATTTCAAAAATCCTACTGGTAATTGACGCCGTCATTATAATAGCTTCGGGGGTTTTCTTCGGCAGAAACATTGCACTGTATGCCTTGGTGACACAGATTATTTTCTCCAGAGTGGTGGATTACGTCATGTACGGTTTTGAATCCAGGGTCGTTCAACTGGAGATCATTACAGACAAACACAAGGAAGTGGCCGATTACATTCTTCACGAGGTTAAGAGGGGCGTTTCCAATGTAAACATAATAGGTCAATACACGCAGCAGGCTCGGCAGAAGATCATCACCCTCTGCTCACCCAGGGAAAGCATGCTGATAAAGCAGTTTGTTGCTAAAGTGGATAAAAATGCTTTTGTAACGGTCATCCGCGTAGAGACGGTCTGGGGTTTGGGTGCGGGTTTCAGTGATCTGGTGGATAAGAAAGAATGACGCTCATCCTCCAATTTTATCTGTTCCTGGTGAAGTAATATACGGGCAATCCTGCCAGGGTGATTATAATGCCCACGGTTGAATTGACGGGATCAGTTACGATGGTGCTGATCAAAATATAAACTCCGCCCAGTATGCCCACAATCGGGGTAATCGGATAAAGAGGAACCCTGTAACGATTTGCTGTCAGGGGTCTTTTTCTTCTCAGTATAAAAACCCCGAAAACGCCTGACACGAAAAAGATCCACAGCACGAATACCAAAAGATCCGTAAGGGTATTGAAGGTGCCTGAAAAAATATAGATTACCGCCAAAGCGCTTTCCAGGATCAAAGCTGATGCCTCCGATTATCCAGGCCAGCAACCCCAGCATAGGCGATCCGGCATTGTGAAAGACTATGCTTGGCTTCAAAAAAATACCGGAACCGATAATCATTCCGACGACTATGGCGATGGCTTGCACAAAGGTCACTGTCTTTTTCAAGTTATGTTGTGTCATCTTATCCCTCTTTGCCGGCCACCATTTATCATTAGGCATTCAGCTCGATTATCTTATTTAAACTATTTCTATATATTCCATTTTTCAACAGTTTATTACCAATATTTTAAAAGCATAATGGAACTAATTGTCCAAAGTTACGTCTTAAGGAGTAACAATTAAAGGTAGATGCCTGACATATTTATCAGAGGGCTGCGATCCGGTGAGTACAAGCAAGGCGAAAAGGCAGGGCGGGCCGTCTAAACAGAGGAGGGTAAGAGTATGAAAGCCATGGGATCCGGAAAGTTGACTTTATTGTTGGTATTTCTGCTGATTTTCAGCCTGTTTGCCGGAGGATGTGCGGAAACTGTCCGGGCGAACCAACAGTACCCGGCTGCAGATTTAAGCGAGTATAAGGAAAAAGCGATTTTCATGCATGTAGGGAGTCCGTTGATCCTTTCCGGTAATGATACAAAATTCCTCGATTCCGGGAATTTTGAAGTGGCAGCCATGGTTTACAAACAGCGTGCGCTGGTACCGCTTCGAGCTATAGCGGAACACTTTGGAGCCACTGTCTCCTATGATGAGACCGGACACAAAGTGATAGTCTCCTTCGAGGGGAAACAATTTGTTTTCCCCATCGGCAAAGCCGAATATCAATTTATAGATGAAAAAAACATTTTGACTGTCAAAATGGATACTGAAGCTTTGTTGAGCGACGATCGCACCATGGTTCCCATACGCGTAATTGCGGAAGAGCTGCTTAAGAAGCACGTGGATTATAAGGATGGCGTTATCCTCATCTCTGATGAGGAGATTTCCTTAGAGGGGAAAGACAGTCTGGTAAATACGGTCAAATCGAAAATAGGGGCGGCCACGAAAGCGGAGTCAGAAAGTCAGCTGAGCCGCATACTTCAATATAGGCCGGGATACGGGAACGTGGAAAGAAGCGGCGCGGCAGTACCGGAAATGGGTATAGGCATTGCCCGTGACGGAACAGATCAAAATTTGGCAGAAGCTCCTGCGGCTGCACCGGGTGAAAGCGGAGAGCCGGCGAAAGGCGCCGATTCTTTGGATTACTCTTCGACGAATGTCCAGGTTAAGGGCATCGATGAGGCTGACATTGTGAAAACCGACGGGAAATATCTCTATTATGCAGGAAGCAACGCGGTGCGCATCATAAAGGCCGACGGCCCAAAGCTTTCCGAGGTTTCCATAATAAAGCTGCCGGATGAAAAGTACGTGCAGGAAATCTATCTGGACGAAGGCAGACTGGTTTTATTGGGTAATCGCACTGAATATAATAAAAATCCTTACTATCCCATGATGGATGGCCCCGCAGAACCGGTGACACAACCTTCCGGCAGTTCCGTGGTCGATCTGCCGGCGAGCATTGAGCCGGATGCCCCTGTAGAAGGCGGAGGAGAGACCGGAAGTACGGGTGAGGCGGGAG
>JAAYNC010000121.1:0-5936 GCA_012521055.1 Eubacteriales Family XIII. Incertae Sedis bacterium | reverse complement strand
TTTTAGATCTCATGGCTCAGATGGATTATAAGCCCAACTGGTTTGCCAGAGGCCTGAATTTTAATAAGACAGATACCCTGGCTTTGTTGATACCAAATATCTTAAATCCAGCCTATGTGGAAATCGCAGAAGGAGTGGAATCGGTTGCAAATCGGAAGGGTTACTTGGTATTGCTGTGCATTACCGAAGGTGAAGTTGAGAAGGAGCGCCAATACATACAGACCCTTATTGATCGTCATATAGACGGTGTCATTTTGGTTTCCTCGTTATTAAACGGCGATGACATAAATTATTTAAAGCTGCAGGGCGTTGCAGTGGTCTTGGTAGGCGAGAATAACGGAAATTCGTCGGAGCCTATGGTTCGCATCGATTGCTGCGCCGCCGCATATCAAGCCGTGCAGCATTTGCTCAATTGCGGGCACAGGGAAATCGCCCTTGTCTATGGACATACTCCCGTTATGGAGAATAAGCACAAAATAGAGGGTTATAAAAAAGCGCTTCGGGAAGCAGGTATTCCATTAAGGCCGGAATATCTCGTGGAAGAGCAAAACACAGAAGAAGGAGGCTATCTGGCAACCAGGAAGCTGCTGGGACTTAAAGAACGACCGAGAGCGATTTTTACCACATCGGACTTGCTCGCTTTCGGAGTCATCGATGCTCTGAGGGATGCAGAATTAAACATCCCGGATGATGTGGCTGTCATGGGATTCGATAACATACGCATGGCGAAACTGATGGTGCCCAAACTTTCCACTGTTGCAAAACCCTTGCATAAGATGGGGCTTAGCAGTGCGAGGTTGCTCTTAGACGTCATCGAGAGCCAGGGAAATGGCAATATGGCCATGAGGGAGATTGTGCTTCAGTCTAAATTGAAGATCAGAAAATCCTGCGGACATAAAGAGCGCATAAAAGAAATCTTTTAAACTTCTAATGAGACAAGGTTTTTAGGTGATAAATTATGAAAACAAATTTCTTAGGGCTGGATTTGAAGAGTCCGGTAATAATAGCAGCAGGACCCTGGAGCCGCGATGGGGAAAGCATTCGGCAAAGTCTTGCTACCGGCGTGGGCGCTGTCATTACAGAGACCATCGTCAGCGATCCTAAAATCGATGTGAGACCGCGTATCGCCTATAATGGTCTGGGAGCTCAAAACATACGTTTGTACAGCGATGTGCAGATCGAGGGATGGGAACGCGAAATGGAGATTGCCAAGAGCAACGGCGGTATCGTAATCGCCAACGTTTCCGCTCATACCCCTTCGGAGCTGGCCTATTTGGCCGTTAAGATGGAGAAATACGGGGCTGACGGCATCGAATTGGGGCTTTCTACGCCCATGGGGGAGGGCTTGGAGGTTGCCGCATCCGATCCTGCGGAAGTCTATGAAATGACCCGCTATGTGGTGGAGAACGTGAAAATTCCCGTCATGGTAAAACTATCCCAAAACGTAACTAACTTATCGAGGGTGGCGAAGGCAGTACAGGAAGCCGGCGGCTCCGCTGTATCGGCTATCAATGCAATCCGCTGCGTTCTCGGTGTGAATATAGAGACCATGGAGCCATTGCTTCCCACTTACGGAGGTTATTCCGGCGCGCCCATAAAACCGTTGGGTCTTGCCTCCGTGGCTTCCGTTGCCCAGACTGTGGACATTCCCATCTGCGGTGTCGGCGGTGTCGATTCATATGAAGATGCGCTTGAATACATCATGCTTGGGGCATCCGCCGTGCAGGTAGGCACGGCTCTCATGCTGAAAGGTCGCGATTACGTCAGAAAAATCGTCGAAGACCTGGACAAGTGGGGAGAAGAAAACCACATTAGCGATGTGAAAGAAATCCGGGGTAAAGCACTGGAAAAATTAAAATCCTTCGAAGAAATTAAGATCGAGCCGTTGACATGTCATGCAGATAACAGCATTCCCTGTATAGAAGGATGTAACATGTGTATCGACGCCTGCATGTACGGTGCGATTAGCAGAAAAGAAGACAACGGAATTCATATCGATGATCAGCGCTGTACCGGTTGCGGCCTGTGTACTTTTCTCTGCGGCGCTAAAAAATTGCAATTGAAATGGTGACTTCCGTCAATGGATATTTCAACGTAGCCGTTTTTGTAAAGAGGGTATGTTTAGAGCAAAAACAACAAAAATAATTGTCTTAATTTTCTTTTATTTCGTTCAATTGTCTTGCAAAAAATTAAGGAAGTGTTACAATGAAGACATCATGTAACTGGTTACACCGGGAGTAAATAATGCATGAATGAGTTAGGGTACTGATCATTCAGGAAGGAGTGAGATGCGTTGAGTAAAGTAATCAAAAAAAGGTACACCGAGGAGGCAGACTATGGCTTCGATTATAGGACAGCAAGAGAAGAAGCTATGAGATGTCTCCTGTGTATTGACCCCCCATGCAGCAAGGGCTGCCCTGCCGGAACCGATCCGGGAAGCTTCATCCGTTCCATTCGCTTTAATAACATAAAAGGGGCGGCTGAGACGATTCGCAAGAACAATATTCTGGGTGGATCTTGCGCAAGGATATGTCCTTATGACAGGCTCTGCGAGGAAGCGTGCAGCAGAAGCGGTATCGACAAACCTATTCAGATCGGTAGACTTCAGAGGTTTGCCATCGAACAGGAAAAAGCATTGAAGATGAAGACATTAAAAGCTCCCAAGAAGAAGAAGCCCTTCAAGGTAGCTTGTGTCGGTGCCGGTCCGGCCTCTCTGGTCTGCGCTGCAAAATTGGCTCAAGAAGGTTATCAGGTAACGATCTTTGAAGAGCAGGAGAAAGCAGGCGGCGTTCTTACATACGGCATTACACCTAGCCGTCTTCCGGAACATGTAGTTGCCCATGATATTAAAATGGTTAAAGATCTGGGTGTAAAATTCGTGTTCAACACGAAAGTCGGAAGAGATGTGGATCTTGACGAAATGGGCTTTGATGCCATATTTATCGGTGCCGGACTTTGGGCAGCAAAACTTCCCGATATTCCCGGAGTCGATAAAGAAGGCGTTTGGACTGCAATCGATTTCCTGCGGAAAGCAAGAATTGAAAAGGAAAAATTCCAACCCGGTGACAATGTAATTGTTATCGGCGGCGGCGACGTTGCTGTGGATTGCGCAACTACTGCTAAGCTTCTTGGATCTAAGAATGTACATATCGTTTACAGAAGAACCATCGAAGAAGCACCTGCCGACATGAAAGAGTTCAAATATGCTCTTAAACTTGGTATCGGCATTACCACCAACATGGCTCCTGCAGAAGTACTTGGAGGCAAAAAAGTTGAAGGCATGGCCTTCAAAGGACGTGACGGCGTTTCTGAATTGAAGATGAAAGCCGATGCGATCGTTTTCGCTATCGGACAAAAACCTGAAGATATGACGGCCATAGCTAATGTTAAAGTTACCGAAAAAGGAACGATCAAAGCGGGCCGCAACGGCAAGACCAATCTGGCCAAGGTCTTTGCGGCAGGCGATATCGTAAACGGTGGACAAACGGCAGTTGAGGCTGTTGCAGCAGGAAAGGATGCAGCCGATAGCATCATTGCCTATCTCTCAAAGAAAGAAGGTGTGAAATAAGATGGCTGTAAGGAAAGATTTATCGATTGAATATCTTGGCGTAATGTGTGAGAACCCGTTCTTCCTTTCTTCCTCACCGGTTGCAGGCAATTACGACATGGTTGCTAAAGCCTTTGAGACAGGATGGGGCGGTGTATTCTTTAAGACTATAGGAATCTTTGTTGCGGATGAGTGCTCCCCCAGATTTGACCAAAACAATAAAGGCGGCGTGCCTTGGATTGGTTTCAAAAACATGGAGCAGATCTCCGACAAACCTACGGAGCAGAACTTCGAGTTCATTTACAGGCTCAAAAAAGACTACCCGGATAAAGTGGTTGTAGCCAGTGTAATGGGCAGTAACGAAGATGAATGGAGAGAGTTGGGCAAGATGGCCGAACAGGCCGGTGCCGACATGATCGAGTGCAACTTTTCCTGCCCCCAGATGACAAGCCATGAAATGGGCTCCGACGTAGGAACGAACCTGGAACTGGTAGAGAAGTATAGCAGAGCGATTTCCAGCGTTACCAAGCTCCCCGTCATCGCAAAGATGACACCGAACATTACGGTTATGGAGCCGGCTGCTATTGCTGCAATAAAGGGTGGCGCAAAGGGAATTTCAGCCATCAATACTGTAAAATCCATCACCAGTCTGGATTATGGGAACCTGACAGCAATGCCGGTTGTAGACGGCAAGTCGTCAATCTCCGGTTATTCAGGTACTGCAGTGAAGCCCATCGGCTTGCGCTTCATTGCAAACCTGGCTTCCTGCCCGGATCTGAAGGGTATTCCGCTTTCCGGCATCGGCGGCATTGAAACCTGGAACGATTGCCTTGACTACATGCTGGTAGGAGCAAGAAACGTTCAGGTCACTACGGCTGTAATGCAGTACGGATATGAAATCGTTAAAGACATGATCAACGGTATGTCTCACTTCATGGACGAGAGAGGAATCGACGATATCTCCGAATTGGTCGGACTTGCGCTTCCGAACATCGTTCCTGCCGAAGATCTGAATCGCGATTTCAAGGTAATTCCCAAGATCGACCAGAAGAAATGCGTGGGTTGCGGCAGATGCTACGTTTCCTGCTACGATGCGGCTCACCAGGCTATCGATTGGGACAGCAAGAAGAGAAAGCCGAGCATCGACGACGAAAAATGCGTAGGATGCCATCTCTGCCTCAATGTCTGCCCTGTTAAGGATTGCATCCTGCCGGGCGAAATCAAGTGGAAAGAAGGCAGAAAACAGAAAGAAGTTAAGATTAAGGAAAATTACCTGTAATCCAAACCTGAATATCAGATTATCAACCAGCCACGAGTAATTATCGTGGCTGGTTTTTTTTTACAATAAAACTTCAAAAAAACCAGTTATTTATGTTATACTCAAATAAAGTTTGTATTTGGTGCCATGTATTTGGTGCCAGACACTTTTTACAACCGGTTGTATTTAGTGCCGAGCACCATTTGCATAGAAGGGTAGGAGCGTTTTTTGCAGGATGTCATTAATAATTCATATTTTTGAGCATTGAGGCGTTTCAAGCAACAAATGCAGTACCATAGTCTGGAGGAAAAGAAATGCATATTAAATTTTTAGGTGCAGCTACATCTGTTACCGGTTCCTGTCATTTGATCACCACGGAAAAGAGTAAAATATTGTTGGACTGCGGTATGTTTCAAGGCAATGAGGACCTTGAAGAATTGAATTGGGAGCCCTTTGATTTTAATCCGGCAGAATTGGACTTTGTTTTGCTCAGCCATGCGCATATAGATCATAGCGGAAGGATTCCATTGTTGGTAAAACGAGGGTTTTGCGGCAAAATATATTGCACAGATGCCACTGCGGATTTGCTGGAAGTAATGCTGAGAGACAGTGCCTATATTCAGGAAAAGGAAGCAGAGTGGCAAAACCGCAAAAATGAGCGAGCCGGAAGGCCGCCGGTAGAGCCTCTTTATACGATAAGAGATGCGGAAACGGCATTGAGGCATATAGAACCCGTGCTCTATGATCAGCTGCTTTCTCCATCTGAAGATGTTAAGGTCGTATTCAACGATGCCGGTCATATTCTGGGATCTTCCATCATTGAGCTATTCGTAACCGAAAACGGAGAATCCACCAAACTCGTGTTTACCGGAGACTTGGGCATGAAGAATAAGCCTATTCTACGGGATCCCACTGTTATCAAAAAAGCAGATTTCGTAATCATGGAGGCCACTTATGGGGACCGGATTCATGCAGAGGATTCGACGAGCATCAATAGAATGATCGATGTAATTCTAAAGACTGTAGAAAGAGGCGGCAACGTCATCATTCCATCTTTTGCCGTCGGCAGGACACAGGAGCTGATTTACCTTTTCAATCGCTTCTACCAGGAGCATGAAGAGTACAGAGAGG
>JAAYNC010000202.1:0-2186 GCA_012521055.1 Eubacteriales Family XIII. Incertae Sedis bacterium | reverse complement strand
TTAAAGACACAGCATAGGAGGCTCCGTGTCAACCGAGGAAGATAAAAATTTCTGCAGGTTACTAATGGGACATTTTCATAAGTTAATTCGATACTCAAAAAGGGACATTTTCATAAGTTATTGACACACCTTTTTTTAATTTTTTATAAGACAGAAAATTTAAAAATATACTTACCAATTTTTGTTTGACAATTAGCATATTTTTAGTTATCGGTTTTACATTGTATATATTGTATATATAATAAAAATGTACGGGATGTATTAATACCCGGTTCCTTCTGAACAAAACATAAAAACGATTAATGAAAAAGAAAAAAGTCATCAGCGAAATTATTGAACAAGCCA
This sequence comes from Eubacteriales Family XIII. Incertae Sedis bacterium, assembly GCA_012521055.1. Classification (GTDB taxonomy): domain Bacteria; phylum Bacillota; class Clostridia; order Peptostreptococcales; family Anaerovoracaceae; genus UBA1426. Next base: position 1,841 of record JAAYNC010000202.1, on the reverse strand, counting down.
ACGGGGACGATCCTTTTGAGTACCAAATTAGATCTAATATCAAAAGGACCGTCCCCAATTTATTTCCCAGCCGATTATTATATAAATGAAATTCCTTTAATCGCTTACCTTTTCACATTCGGGAGTTTCTATAGCTTCTTTCTTCTTATCCATAGCAAGGAATGCTCGCAGGTCGGGGATTTGAGGATCAATCAACATCTCTTCCGGCGTCCCTTCCGCAACGATGACTCCCTGATTCATGAAGATAACCCGATCGGATACTTCCCTGGCAAATCCTATTTCATGGGTAACGACGATCATAGTCATATCCTCCCGAGCCAACTGCCGCATTACTTGAAGAACTTCGCCGGTCAATTGGGGATCCAGAGCTGATGTGGGCTCATCAAACAGCATGATTTCTGGCTCCATGGACAATGCCCTGGCAATTGCCACCCTCTGCTTCTGGCCGCCGGACAACTGACAAGGATAGGCTTCTCTTTTGTCCATCAACCCCACCTTTGCAAGCAGATCATCCGCAATGCGTTCCGCATCGCTTTTAGGCATTTTTTTTACGATAACAGGAGCTTCGATGAGGTTCTCGATGACCGACATGTGAGGAAAAAGGTTGAAGCTTTGAAATACCATGCCGATACGGGCATCGGTAATGACCTGACCTTCATCAGCTTCTTCCAACGCGTTCATACACCTCAGCAGAGTGCTTTTCCCGGACCCCGAGGGGCCGATTATGGTAATGACTTCACCTTTTCGCGCCGAGAAATTAATCCCTTTCAGCACTTCCAGCTTTCCGAAATTCTTATGCAAATTTTCTACTCTGATGATTTCCATATTTATATCCCCTTAGTTGCTGTAGTAAGAATATCTCTTCTCCAGCGCGCGAAACACCCGGATGATTATAAAGGTAAAGGCCAGATATATGAGGGCCGCAATTATATAGGCTTCCACGTTGAAGTCTCTCGCCACGGTAACCTTTGCATTCCTGAGTATTTCCGGCACCGACAAAGCAGCGCAGAGAGCCGTATCCTTGATCAGGTTAATGGCTTCATTGCCCATGGGGGGAAGCACTACTTTGGTCGCCTGGGGCAAAATGATGCGCCGCATGGTCTGAGCATAAGTCATACCCAAGGCTTTTGCCGCTTCATACTGTCCGCTGTCGATGGACTGTATTCCTCCGCGGAATATCTCCGTAAAGTACGCCGCGTAGTTGATTACAAAGGTTACATAAGCCGCGCTCATGCGATCTAATTCAAGACCTAACGCCGGAAGTCCGTAATATGCAAAAAACAGCTGCAACAGCAACGGCGTCCCTCGAAACAGCCAGGTATAAGCTCCCAGAAACCAATTAAGCGGTTTAAAAGACGACAATTTCCCCAGGGCACATAGTATGCCCAGGGGAATGGAAAATACAAGGGTAATTACATACACCTTCAGCGTAACACCTGTACCTTGAAGGATAAACCCGAGAATGGAGATGGTATAATCTAAATCCATGGATTATCGGCCCATTTCTTTTAATTGTTCTTGCGTCAGTTTTGGAACGTCACGAATGACTATGTTGGTTCCAAACCATTCTTTTGAAATAGCCTCTACGGTGCCATCCTCATAAAGCTCGTCCAGGGCATTGTCTATGGCTTCCCGCAATGCTACCGCACCCTTCGGGCACCCAATGCCCATGTACTCCGTTCCGAGAGCTTCATCCAATATGTAAAGGGTCCCCGGTTCCTGTGCGGCAATGTATTCGATGAGGATCTTGTCCACTGCAACGGCATCGATACGCTCGCTTGTGGTGAGATCGAGCAGGGCATCCTGATAAGTGTCATATTCGCGAACATCACCGAGAGATT
>JAAYNC010000233.1:0-6833 GCA_012521055.1 Eubacteriales Family XIII. Incertae Sedis bacterium | reverse complement strand
GTCTTTTCAAATTCCGCCTTCCGAAGGATGACTTTCTTGATACTCTTGAAGAACGGAAGCATTTCATTGATCTCATCAATTTCTTTCCATAGCAAATCCATAACCTGTTCATCCGTATAGTTCTCGCCGAGAACTTCTCCAACCGCCTCTTCGTCTATCCTGATAGTTGCGGCAATCAGGGTATCTTCGCCGTCTGCGCTGTCTTTGCCCCAGATAAGAGATTCGGCTATATACGGTATTTTGCCCAGATAGTATTCGATTTCCTCCGGAAAGACGTTTTTCCCGTTTTTCGTAATGATAACGTTCTTTTTCCTGCCTGTAATGTAGACAAACTTTTCTTCATCCATATAGCCCAGATCACCCGTATGGAACCAGCCGTCCTCCAGCACTTCTTTAGTAGCTTCTTCGTTCTTATAGTATCCCATCATGATATTGGGACCTTTTGCGCAGATTTCACCGATGCCGGTTTTAGGATCCGAGTTGTCGATCTTTAATTCAAATCCCGGAGGAGCATAGCCTGCAGATCTGCTGTTCGGATTTACATCCGGGTTCAGAGCGCAAATCGGAGCGCATTCCGTAAGTCCGTAACCCTGTAGTGCAGTGATGCCGAAATCCTGAATTCCGTCCAGAATCGCAGGATCTATGGCGGCGCCGCCGCAAATCATAACTCGCATTCTGCCACCGAAGAGATCGGTGATCTTCTTCGGTACCAGATTGATCCCGATTTTGCGCGTAAAACGGTTGATTTTCAACAGCATCTTTAGCTTATTCTCCGCGCCGCTCTTCTTCGCCTGGCTCCATATCTTTTTGTAAATGTTCTCCATGATGAGAGGTACGGTGAGAAACATGGTGGGTCTCACTTCGGAAAGGTTTTTCACGATATGTTTCAATCCTTCACAGAAGGCGATGGATGCGCCCCTGTACAAGGGCATTAAAAATCCACAGGTGCATTCATAGGTGTGATGAATGGGCAAAACGGAAAAGAAGATATCGTCGGGATTTACCCTCACCAAGGTGGGCGATGCCATGAGAACTTCCACGATATTGCCGTGGGAAAGCATTACTCCTTTGGATACGCCGGTAGTTCCGGAGGTGAACAGCAGGATATTCATCGCGTCCCTCTCGATAACCGCATCGACAAATTCCCTGTTCCCTTCTTCAAGAAGCCGCCTGCCGGTCTCGATGAGCTTGCTGTAAGACAGAACTTTATCCCCGTGTTCATCCGCATCCATGTTTACCACAAAAGAAAGGTTAGTTTTGCCGCCGGCTTTAATGTCGGAGAATATGGGCTCGAACTTTTTGTCGCAGATAACGCATTCCACCTCTCCGTGAACCACTAGCTGTTCCAATTCTCCCGCAGGAAGTTCCTTATCCAAGGGCACCACCACGCCTGTCCCGCAGGTGACCGCCAGGTAAGTGATGGCCCAGCGATAGGAGTTTTCTCCGATAATTGCAATATGCTTTCCTTTGAGCCCCATATTGATCAGAGCTGTGCCTAAGGCATCCGCGTCCGCCTTGGCCTCTTTGTAAGTAACCGCTCTGTAACTCCCTCCCGGCTCATCCTTTGTATAGAAAGCCGGATTGTCCCCATAAAGCTCTACGCTGGTTTCAAACATGTGTTTTATGTCAATAATCGGGCGGATATCTTTATAGCGGATTAGCGGATCCTTGCTGTTTTTAATGCCCTCAACTCTGGATACAGCGTATTCCCATTCCTTGGCTTTTAAAGCCTCGTATTCTTTATGATTCATAATCTTTTCTCCTTCCGGCTATTTATATTCTCAGCAGTTGGTGCGCTGCAGCTCCACATAACGTTTAATCTTCCTCGATGCGGTTTTTTCAAATTCCGTCTTTCTGATTTCAAACCTTCTGACCCTCTTGTACAGGGGCATCATATCATTAGCCTTGTCTACCTCTTCTTTGATGAGCTTGCGGATTTCCTCTTCCGACAAGGGTCCGAAGTCCTCTTCTATCGCCTGGTAATCCGGAACGATCTGAGCATAAACAAAGGTTTCTTCGCCGCACTGCTCATCCACACCATAAACAAGATTTTCCAATATGTAATCGCTTCTTCCTAAATGGAACTCAACTTCTTCAGGAAAGATGTTTTTACCGTTCTTCGTCACTATGACGTTTTTCTTTCTCCCGGTAATGTACAGGTACCCGTCCTCGTCCAGATAACCGTAGTCCCCCGTGTAGAGCCATTCGTCCTTCAGTACTTTGGCCGTTTCCTCAGGATCGTCATAATATCCCAGCATGACGGAATCGCTCTTGCAGATGATTTCGCCGATACCGTTTTCGTCCGGTTCGATAATTCGAATTTCTGTGTGAGGCAGGGGCGTGCCCACGGAGGCAGGTTTGCTGTATCGATCCCGGTTGACGGTAATAATGGGAGAACATTCCGTCATCCCGTAACCCTGAATCATTGGAAATCCCATGGCGCAAAAATCTTCGATTATTTCCGGATCCATGGCTGCGGCGCCTGAAATCAGCAGCGTTATATGGCCTCCCACCGCTTCATGGACCTCCTTAAACATCCTTTTCGCCAGCCCTGTATTGTTGAGACGCAACTTTTTTGACAAGGCGATGGCCCGCCGCATCTTATTGGCCTTGCCGGATTTTTCCGCCTGTTTCCATATTCTTTTATACATAGCTTCAAAGATGAGGGGAACTCCCAGCATGACGTTTACTTTCGCTTCGATCATATTTTTCGCGATATGTTTCAGACCCTCGCATATGGCCACCGTACAGCCCTGATATAATGCGGTTAAAATATGACATGTCATTTCGTAGGTATGGTGCATGGGCAGCACGGAAAGACCTACTTGCCCTCCTACGCTCACGTACATGGACATGGCCATTACATTGGATACAACATTTTTCTGTGAAAGCATGACCCCTTTTGCGGTGCCCGTAGTACCCGATGTAAAGAGCAACAAGCTCAGGGCCTCCGCATCCACAGGAGCATCGATAAAATCCCTGTTTCCGGCCTCCACCGCGGCCTGCCCCTCTTCCAGCAGTTTGGCAAAAGACAGGGCGGTTTCCCCATGGTCCGCCAGATCCATATGAATTCCCTGGATCGGTCGGTCCAGTTTTTCAATAGCTTGCTCTACTAATTTTTCCGTCTTTCCGGAGTGAATTACTGCCGTGGCGCCGGAACGAAGAAGAAGCCCTTTTACATCCTCTGCAGAAAGTTCTCTTTCTATAGGGACTAAAATACCCGTTCCGCAACATACAGCAAAATAGGAAAGTACCCATTCGTAACGGTTTTCCCCGATGACGGCAATTTTCTGCCCTCTGAAACCTCTTTTAATAAGAGACGTACCGAGAGCATTCATTTCATTTAGCACCCGCTTGTAGGTGACAGGCTTGTACCCTTCTTTAGGGTTATCTTTGACCAAAAAAGCGTTCCTGTCTCCGTATAGCTCTACGCTGCTATATATCAGATCCTTAAGATCCTTAACTTCTCTGACCGGGTATAAAATATCCTTGTATTTCTTCTTGTTCATATTCCAAATGCCCTCTAGATGCTCCCAAGAATTTTTTTGAATTATAATAGGCCTTAGTATAGTTTAGTGCAAATAGTATATCATCTTGACAAGGTTTGAGCAATCATATTTAATAGTAGAATAGCGATGTATCGCAACCGCAAAGCGGAAAGAATCTGGAGTGTAAAATGAATAAGAAGAAACTAATCGGGAACTTTTTTCTTTTAATGACCGCCCTTATCTGGGGTCTGGCCTTCGTTGCCCAACGGGTGGGAATGGATTATGTCGGCCCCCTGACTTTTACAGCGGTTCGTTTTTGGTTAGGCGCGGCTGTACTAATACCCATACTTTTCTTCATGAACAGAACCAACATAAAACAGGATGATTCGTCGATAGACGACGAAGGCACAACCTCATCCCTATCTGATGAGACTCCAAAAAAAAGAAAATCCCTCCTGGTGGCCGGAGGTGTTTGCGGCACCGTTCTCTTTGCAGCCTCCATCTTCCAACAGTTTGGATTGGTATTCACCACGGCGGGCAAGGCCGGATTCATTACCGCGTTATACATAGTTCTGGTTCCCATTTTCGGGCTCTTGCTGAAACAGCGCCCGGGAATCCTGTGCTGGATTGGCGTAATCTGCGGTACGGTGGGACTTTATTTTCTCACCATTACCGAATCCCTCACCATCGCACCCGGAGATTTCATAGTGCTCATCGGTGCATTTTTCTGGGCTGCTCACGTGCTCTTCATCGATCATTTCAATCCGTATGTAGACGGAGTTAAATTGGCCGCTACCCAATTCGCAGTAGCAGCAGCCTGGAGTACCTTAGGCATGCTGATCTTTGAACGTCCGTCCTTTGAATCAATCTTAAGCGCCGCCATCCCCATCCTTTATGCCGGCGTATTCTCCTGCGGGGGCGGCTTTACATTCCAAATTCTCGGCCAGAGGCATACATCGCCTACAGTAGCTTCTTTGATCCTGAGCTTAGAAGCGGTATTCAGCGCCATATTCGGATTTCTGCTGCTTCGCGAGATCATGTCAGGCAGGGAATTGATCGGATGCGCCCTTATGTTTGTAGGTGTTATCGTTTCACAGCTGCCGGACAAAAAGGGGCTTAAAACAACTGATTCCAATAGGTAACCCTCCAATTAACAATTGGAGGGTTATTGAAATTATTCTATTTTTATATCTTTAGGAAAGGATGTGACCTACATGGAAACACAGAAGCGTGAATATAGTCTATTTACTGCGGTGGCAATGATCGTCGGCATTGTTATCGGCTCCGGCATATTCTTCAAATCCGATGATATGCTGAATTACACCGGCGGCAATGTGGGTTTGGCGGCTCTGATTTTTTGCATCGCCTCATTCACAATAATTTTCGGGAGCCTTTGTTTCAGCCAACTGGCGGCAAGGACTGACAAACCCGGCGGGCCTATTACCTACTATAACGAATTTATCGGAAAGCGTTGGGCGGTTATGTTTGGATGGTTCCAAACTTTTGTATATTACCCGACGCTTACTGTTGTTCTCTCCTGGGTAACCGGCATTTATTTCTGTTCTCTTTTTGGCCTCGACTGGGGATTCAATGGGTGGATTGCCACAGGATTTGCCTGGTTCCTGATCTGCTATGGCTTCAACATCGCTTCCGCTAAAGCGGGAGGTCGCTTCCAGGAGATTGCAGTGGTCATCAAACTGATCCCCCTGTTCGTAGTGGCAATCGGCGGCATCTTGCTGGGTGATCCCGTGGGAGCAGTCCTGAATCCTTCCCCCCAAGCCATAGAAGCCACGAAAACTTTGACCTGGGTGGCTGCCATCGGCCCCGTCGCATTTTCCTTTGACGGATGGGTGGTCTCCATGGCGGTTGCCCATGAAGTGGTAGATTCCAGGAGAAATATGCCCAGAGCCCTGGTGGCCGCTCCCCTCTGCATACTCATCGCATACCTTATGTACTTCCTGGGTATCTGCGGCTATATCGGCCCCGAGCGTGTAATGGAAATGGGTGATGCCAGCGTAACCCTCATCGCCGAAAGCCTGATGGGCAAGACCTTTGCGACAATGATAACGGCATTTGTTACCATTTCCGTCATGGGAACCACCAACGGAGTAATACTGGGAAGCATCCGCCTACCCTATTCGCTGGCGCTCAGAAATGCCCTTCCCGGTTCCGAAAGTTTGAAAAAGCTCAATCCCAACAGCAGGATGCCGGTAAATTCGGCGATTTTTGCCATAGCCATATGCCTGGTATGGTGGGTAATCCATTATTTGCAAAACGAATTTGGTTGGTTGATTAACGGCGATATATCGGAAATTGCCATTGCCATGAGCTATTTGCTCTACGTTCCCCTGTATTTGGTAGTATTCAATATGTGGAGAAAAAGAGAACTGAGAGGCATTAGCTATGGGATTTTATTCCCCCTGTTCGCCACCATAGGATCCCTTTTCGTTCTGTTTGGGAGCATGGCTAATCCCCAGTTTAAATACTTTATTATCGTTAACCTGATTCCGCTGATACTCGGCTACATTTATGGCAAGAACGCCGTTGATCTGGTTAAATATGACTGATGCAATAAAGCTGAAAGAGCCTCGTGATCATCTGTCACAGAGGCTCTTTTTCTGTCTTTCTAAGTATGAAGGAAGCCTGGGGATCAGCCTGAGACATCAACCGGTAATGCCCTTTCATGGTCCCGGTCTTCTCGTTGACCTTGGCTATGAGTTCTACACTCTGGGCTTCTTTTCCGGCAAGTGAACTCCTTGTCTCATATACAAGTCGAATTTCGCCGCTTTCGGAATCTATTCTTCCTGTCGCCCTATATGTTATAGTCTCTTTGTCCGGAGAAAGACTTTCCCTCTGCCCCTGCTCCTTTACCGTAGCTACAATCACTTTATCCGTCCCTATAGGAAGGATTTCTATCTGGAAAAACTCGTCTTCGATAAATTGCCGGAGCTTGTCTATGAAAAGCACTCCCGTCCATATCCCTTCTAGCTGCATGTTGCTTCCTCCGCTTTATTCATTTTTTCCATTATCTTATCTGGCAGGCTTTTTTGCAAGTTGTTTACATATTTTATAAATTTGATGCTTATAAGGACCAATTAGCATGTATCCGTTGTGACTTTGTCACCTGCGCTTATTAAGAGTATCATTTTGACATCGGGAGTGTATCATCATGCAAGATATTCAGACAAAGATAGGCAGTAGATTGCGCGTTTTCCGCATTCTTCACCAATACAGTATTGAAGAGCTGGCTCACAAGGCCGGTCTCAATCCTGCCCATTTAGGCAAGATTGAGCGTGGAGAGCGCAACTTCACCATACAGAGCCTGGACAAAATCGTTAAGGCCCT
>JAAYNC010000244.1:0-20703 GCA_012521055.1 Eubacteriales Family XIII. Incertae Sedis bacterium | reverse complement strand
TCCGGCCGGAAGGCTGAGCTTACCTTTCACCTGCACTTTTTTTCCGAACAGATCCGATATCGTCTCATGGGGCACACTCACATCCCCGCCTTCATTTGCACTCATCCCTCGTTCTTTCGTTGAAAAGGCTAGGTTGACGATGAGTTTGTCTTGAACGGTACCTGCAACACTCCCACATTGCCATGAATCCGGTTTGAGCAAAAGCCGCAGGTAGTTCCCCCTGTCTTCAACATTAAGGACCGTTCCCACAACAGATATGACCCGATCTTCATAATCTGCTAAAGGCTCGGGGCGACTGTCGTGCAGTTGAAAATAACATGCCCCCATAAGCGCCATGGTCAAAAAGATACACAGGTATTGTTTTCTCAGCAATAAAGCAAGCAGAGCAAGAGTCCCGAACAAAGAGACCGTCCACCAAAAACCAAGATAATATCCAGCCCAAATACCGCCGGCAAAAGCGGCAAAAATAAAAGCTATAGGTCTTCTCACTGCACTGTTTACAGCTTCCGTGTTCCCCTTGTTATAATTAACATATTTTTACTGTAATGTCAATTCTTATTTTTCAATTTTATTACAAAGTGAAACAAAACAAGACTGATTGCTGTCAAACAATATGTGTATATGCTATAATTAAACCCTGCCGAACAAATGATAACTATAATGAATGATTATATTTGATATTTGTTCCGCTTTACTTGTGCCCTCACAGTCGAATGAAATCCCGAAAGTAGGTGTTTCCTTTGAGTGATAAATTCGATAATAAAGGCAATGGCTTTGATAACAGCAATGAAATCGACGAGTTTTTGAAACAGTTCGATGAAATCAAGAAAAACTTCATAGCCGTCGATGGCGAAGCGAAAGATCCTGGAGTTCCCGCAAGAAACCATAATAATTCAGCGGAAACGGATACCATGGTCTTTTCGCGCTGGGAAAAAAGGTTGAATAGAACCGGCGATGAGGGGGTAGACAGGAATTTTGATGAAAGATTAAGCAGACCTCCCGGCAGCCCTCTCGACGAGAGACTGAACATAACTGATGACGAAAGATCGAATAGAACTCGCAACGAGTTGGACAACAAGTTAGACGAAATATTTAATAGCTCTCTTGACAAAAGTCCGAAGAGAGAGCGGACGAAATATAAAGAGAGCGGGGAAACAGAAGGATTTGCAGCTAATGATATGGCTAAGAAAAAAAGAAAGAAAAAATATCGTATAAATTTAAAGCGGCTGATAATCGCATTAATCTGTGTCGCTGTTCTTGCCTGTGGCGCCGTGGGAGTCTGGGCTTTAACGATTATAAGCAAGACGCCGCCCATCAATGCGGACAATATTTATTCCATGCTTTCAGAGAACTCAGTCATTTACGATGATGCAGGAAACGAAATAGAAAACCTGTTTGCCAGCGGAGCCGGCCTCAGGACCAATCTTAACTTCACTGAAATGCCTGAGGATTTGATCAACGCCTTCATCGCCATTGAGGACAAGACCTTCTGGGAACACGGAGGTTTTAATATTGTGCGTATTTTCGGAGCAATCTGGGACAGCCTTACCTCAGGGGATTCCATCAGTGGAACCAGTACCATCACCCAGCAGCTGGCCAGAAACCTCTACCTGGAAGACACTATGACCGAAAGATCCTTGAAAAGAAAGGTCCAGGAAGCGTATTACGCCATACAGCTGGAACGCCAGCTTTCTAAAGAGCAGATAATAGAAGCCTATCTGAATACAATTAACTTAGGAAGCGGGGCCTACGGTGTTCAGGCTGCCGCCCAAACTTACTTTTCTAAAAATGTTGATGAGCTTACTCTTGCAGAGTGCGCCGTTTTGGCCAGCATTCCCAAGAGCCCCAGCAAATACTCGCCTCTCAGAAGATTGTACAACGAGGATATCACTGATCCTGAGTCCCTGGATTTCGTATATCGCGGAGATACCTTCAGCATATTTTACCAGGATAAATTTCTGGATCGGCAGAGATTGGTTCTGGCCTTTATGAAGGAGCAAGGCCTTATAATAGACGAAGACCGTTACCAGGAAGCGGTAAACCAGGACATAAGGGCTTCCATCAATCCCAATATCGAAGTGTCTTCTGAGATCAGCTCTTACTTCGCCGATTATCTGATCAATGAGGTAGTTGAAGATCTGATGATCGAATATAATCTGAATGAGTCGGAAGCTAAAGACATGATTTACAACGGAGGCCTGCGCATCTACAGCACCCTCAACGTCTCCATGCAAAAAATCGTGGAATCCGAATTCGACAAGAACGATAATTTCCCCAAAGTTACAGGACTGAACAAGGACAAGAACGGAAATGCCAGAGACTCCAGCGGAAACATCCTGCTTTATAACTACAGCAATATGTTCGATGAGGAAGGGAATTTTACCCTTAAGCCGGATGAATACCGGATTAACGCCGATGGCTCCATGACCGTTTTCAAAGGGAATCGCCTCAATATCTACAGGACCGAAGTTCAAGGAAATGTGGAGTACAGCGTTGAATTCAAGAGCATATATACGGTGGAAGACGGAACTTTCTATACTATCCCAACCGGCTATATACTGATTCCCTCGAAATACAAAAGCACGGATGACGAAGGCAATCTGATCATTCATAAAGACTTTTTCGGTGAGGACTGCCCCTTCACCTTAACGGAAGAGGGGATGACCATACCGAAAGGACATTACCAACTCAAAGACAAGGTAATCCAGCCTCAGTCCTCAATGGTCATAATGGATTACAAGACCGGAGCCATCAAGGCAATGGCCGGCGGCAGAGGTCTCAGCGGAAAGCTCCTGTACAATCGGGTAACGAGTACAAGGCAACCCGGTTCTGCCATCAAACCCATGGCTGTTTACGCTCCGGCACTGCAACTGACCGTCGATATGGTTAAAAATAATGTGGTAGATGAAAACACCAAATTATGGACCGCAGCCACAGTGATCGATGACGCGCCCTTAGTCCTGGACGGTAAGCTATGGCCAAAGAACTGGTATTCCGGCTATCGCGGCCTGCACACCTTGAGGCGATCTGTGGAACAGTCGGTCAACGTTAATGCAGTGAAAGTCTTCCTTGAAATCGGTGCTCCCACCTCACTTTCTTTCCTTAAAAAGCTGGGAGTCACTTCTGTGGTCGAGTCCGGAAACGTAAACGATATGAACCCTGCCGCGCTGGCCTTGGGAGGAATGACCAAGGGCATCTCACCCCTGGAAATGGCTGCCGGCTACGGTGTATTTGCCAACCAGGGACTCTATGTTGAGCCCGTATCCTATACCAAGGTTACCAATAAACGGGGAGAAATTTTGTTGGAAAGCAATCCGGACAAGGAACAGGTGATGGACCGCGGAGTGGCCTTCATTATGACCGATATTCTGAGGACTACTGTTACAAACGGCATCGCCGGTTCCGCTGCCATAGGATCCCATCCCGTTGCCGGGAAAACTGGTACCACCTCGGATAACTACGACGCCTGGTTTGTCGGCATGACACCTCACTATGTGGGAGCGCTCTGGATAGGCAACGACATCAACATCGAGCTTTCTCAAGGAAGCGTTGCCGCAGCCAGACTCTGGGGCAAAATTATGAAACAGGTCCATTCCGGACTTCCCTCCGCCAGTTTCCCGAAACCGGATAATGTGGTCACCGCAACCATCGACACAATGTCAGGGCTGCTTCCTTCGGAGTTATCCGAACTGGATCCTAGGGGAACCGTTAGAAGCGAGTATTTCGTAACCGGCACAGTACCCACCGCCACGGACAACGTTCATGTTGCAGTGACGGTCTGTAACGATTCGGGTTATTTGGCCACACCTTATTGCTACAGTACGACAAGCAAAGTTATGGTAAGGCGGCCGCCGGGTTCTGTACTGTCATACGGAGGATTTACCGTAGCCGACATCAAATACGAGGCTCCGTCTTACTATTGCAACCGTCATAATTTCGATACGGCTGCCTACCCCATCGATCCCAACACAGAACTGCAGCCCGATCCCTGGAACGGAGGGCAAAACGGTACGCCGCCTTGGCTCGGGCCGGATAACGGCAACAACAATAGAAACAACGGTAATAACGGGAACAACGGGAACAACGGGAACAACGGAAATAACGGAACCGGAGGGCAGACTCCTCCTATTACCAACAGCAATCCGAATCCCATTGTAAGCCCCGACGATTCAGAAAAACCTGAATGGTTGCACTGACAAAGTTAACGTATGGATTTCGGACTGAAGATAAGTGCAACGATATAACCGAATACCACCGCCGCCGCTATCCCTGCGGCGGTATCCTTTATGCCACCTGTAAGTGCTCCCATCAAGCCCTCTTTAGAAGCAGCTTCCATGGAGCCCTTAGTAAGAGTATAACCGAAACCCGGAAGCGGTACCGTTGCCCCGCTTCCCGCCAATTCAACAAGCGGCTGATATAATCCTAAACCGGTCAGTACGGCTCCCAGAACCACAAACAGCACCAGTATTCTCGGGGCGGTCAGCTTTGTGCCGTCCATTAAAAGCTGACCTGCCACGCATACGCCGCCGCCTATAAGAAATGTCCACAAATAATCCATGACATATTCCTCCGAAATTCATTTTTCGCACAGTTACTGCATGGCCTCTATCGCTACCGCATGGGCGATTCCGGGAATGGATTCACCTTGCTGGGAGCTTGTCGTCGATAAAAGGGCTCCCGTTGAGACCAGCAGCACCTTTTTCAGGACTCCTCCCAGCATTGACTTGTATATGTGGCCTGCAAACACCGAAGCGGAACATCCGCAACCGCTTCCTCCGCTATGCACATCCTGCTCCTCATCATAGAGAAGAACTCCGCAGTCATCATAGGCAGGGCTGAAATCTATCCCCAGGTTCTTTGCCATATCGATAAGTATCCGTTTGCCGATATGACCCAGATCTCCTGTCAGAATCAGGTCATAATAGCTCCACTCCCTGCCGGTGTCGAGAAGATGCCTGTAAATGGTGTCCAAAGCCGCAGGTGCCATGGCCGCTCCCATCTGATTAGCATCAGTCATGCCCGTGTCCACAATCTTGCCTACCGTGCCGTAAGTACAGCAGAAATGCGGATTTTGAGACCTTCCGATGACCACGCTCCCCGAAGCCGTAGCCGTCCACTGTGCGGAAGGCGGGCGTTGGTTTCCATGTTCCAAAGGCATGCGGAATTGGCGTTCAGCGGTGCTGTAATGGCTGGAGGATGCAGCTACCACCGCATCTGCATATCCGCCGTCAACCAGCACACATCCCAGCAGAATCGATTCCGCCATCGTGGAGCATGCACCGTATATTCCCAGAAAAGGAACGGAGAAGTCCTTTACAGAGAAGTTGGAGGACATGAGCTGATTTAACAGATCGCCGGAAAGGATAGCGTCGATTTGATCCTGATTTTTGCCCGCTTTTCGCATGGCTATATTTATGGACTCGGACAGCATTTTGCTTTCCGCCATCTCCCAGGTCTTTTCACCGAACATATCATCTTCCAGCACCACATCAAAGGTTTTGCTCAACGGCCCCTTCCCTTCTTTTACGCCGACTACTGACCCTGTGCCCAATATTTCCGGCCGGCTTTGAAAGACGAATGTTTGTTGTCCAAGTTTGTTGTTCGCCATGTCACTCCCCTCCCAACAGCAATGAAATTATTCCGATAAGCACTGACGCGGAGATCCCGCACACAAGCACCGGTCCCGCAAGGGTAAAAAGCTTAGCCCCCGCCCCTAATACGGGACCTTCTTTCTTGAACTCCATAGCCGGAGAGACCATGGAATTGGCAAATCCCGTTATGGGCACGATGACTCCGGCGCCGGCAAATTTGGCAATAGTATCGAACCATCCGAAACCGGTTATAAGTTGAGCGGTGCAAATGAGGAACACCGTTACCACGGAACCCGCCTCCGTTTTATCCATGCCCCTGGCCATCAACACATCCTGAACATAGGCTGCCGCCACACATATCAGCCCGCCTACAATAAAAGCTTTTAAACTGTTGGAAAAATACTTTGGCCTGGGGGTAAATTGTTTTACATACTTTTCGTAAGCCTTTGCCTGCTGCTTCTGTTCCGCCTTTTTTTGCTTTTCCGCAGCCCGTGAAGACTTGTCCATAGGAACCTCCTGTTTGCCAATACTTTTTACATCAGCACTTTTTATACGTTTTGCAGACAAGTATAAACAAGAATTTTCGTCGTACCCGAATCATGTCTACTTGTACCCTTCAATGTAGACAAGAAAATGGTTGAAATCGAAAACTTGTCTATTTTTTGTCCCAAATGTAGACAACCATAAATGCCGGCGACCAGTTCTTGTCTATTTTCAATCTTAAATGTAGACAACAATCAAGATTAAAAGCTACATCTTGTTTATTTTCCGCCTCCAATGTAGACAAGAACAAAAGCAGAGGCGGAAATTTTGTCTATTCCCCGCTTTAAATATTGACAAGAATTAAGGTCATAATTAGTTGTAAAAAGTGTCTGACACCAAATTTTATTTTATGATTATTATGTCCGACAGTCTGAAAAAAATATGCTATAATTGCGATATAAAATTGAGGTAGCGGATATGGAAAAAATTAAAATAATACTCGCATCATCATCACCGAGGCGAATTGAAATGATGAAAAAGAACGGTATAAACCCCATCATAATACCGCCCCGGATAGAAGAAGATCTGCCATCGAATATGGACCCTAAAGAAGCCGTCATGCAGCTTGCCCTGAAGAAAGCACGGTATGTGGAGGCTGCCATCCGGTCCGAATATACGGAAGAGCCGGCCTTCATCATCGGTGCCGATACCGTTGTTTTTTTAGATAGAATTATCGGAAAACCAAAAGACCGCTGGGAAGCTTACAACATCCTTAATCATTTGCGTGGAAAAGAACATTTTGTGGCCACCGGATTTGCCATCCTGAAAGCCGGATCCGGTGAAGAGAGAGTGTTTTGCGAAGTTACTGACGTTCGTTTTAAAAACTATACGGATGAGGAAATCCACGCATATATTGATACCGATGAGCCTTACGATAAGGCCGGCGGCTATGCCATACAGGGAGCATGGGGCGATAAGATCGAATACATTAGAGGGGACTACGATAATGTGGTGGGATTCCCCTGGACAAGAATAAAACGAGAGTTGGATGCTTTTATAAAAGCGAGCGTGTAAATAATTAGACGGCTCTTGACAATGCATCCTCTAAGACATTCTTTACAACATTCTTTATGGATACACAAAACCGGCCACGAGGACAAGTATGGCCGGTTTTGCAAAGAACTCGCATTAGATGGTGATTGCTCAGTTCCTATTTAACTCTTCCTTGACTCTATTCCATTCTTCGATGATCTTCGGAACAACCTTGTAAAGATCACCTACTATACCGAAATCAGCCACTTCAAAGATGGGAGCATCCGGATCCTTGTTGATGGCAACAATTATGTCAGAGGTCTGTATTCCCGCCAGATGCTGGATTGCTCCTGAAATTCCACAGGCAAAGTATATTTTAGGCTTAACTGTGGTTCCCGTCTGACCTACCTGATGAGAGTGGTCGATCCATCCAGAATCTACAGCCGCCCTGGACGCGCCTACCACACCGCCTACCGCATCAGCAAATTTCTTGATCAGTTCAAATCCGGAAGGATCGCCCAGACCACGACCGCCGGAGCAGATGATTTCTGCGTCGGTGAGGGATACCATCTCTTTTGCGGCTTTAACCACTTCCACAACCTGGGTCCGGATATCGGATTCGCTGAGGCTGTGCTTTACTTTGATCAGTTCACCTTTTCTCGTCTCATCCTTCGGCAGCTTGCTCATAACGCCGGGCCTTACCGTAGCCATCTGCGGTCTTGTCCTCGAAGTAATAATTGTAGCCATGATATTGCCTCCAAAAGCAGGACGCGTCTGCTTAAGGCCTTTGTCTTCGGATTCCGGATCCAATCCGGATGTATCAAGGGTAGTATTCTTTTTCAGATACTCGATGTAATTTTTCATGCTCACATCCAGTCTGGTACAGTCGGCCGTAAGACCGGTATCCAGTCTGGCAGCCACTCTGGGAGCCAGGTCTCTTCCGATGTGAGTTGCCCCGAAGAGCACGATTTCCGGCTTGTATTCCCTGATGGCATCTGTCATAACCTTAGTGTACCCATCCGTGGTGTAATTCTTCAGCAACGGGTCGTCGATCTGATACACCACATCCGCACCGTATGCGTAGAGCTCGGGGATCAAATGATCCGTTTCGTATCCGATTAACAGCGCGCAAACCTTCCTGTCACCGATTTCCTTGGCCAGCTTGCCGCCTTCACCCAGAAGTTCCAGTGAAACGTTCATCAGCTTTCCGGCCCTCTGCTCCGCGTAAACCCACACATCCTTGTGTTCGGACAGATCTACTGGGCCCTCATCGGATTCGGTCTTCTCTATCGCATAGAAGGGGCATGCTGCTATACACTGAGCGCAAGCGGTACACTTTTCGTTGATTACTGCCAGTTTTCCTACCATATCTATGGCATCAAAGGGACAGGCTTTTACGCACAGTTTACACCCTTTGCATTTATCGTTTTTAACTCGAATCGCCATTTTTTCTTCCTCCTACTATGCGATGATATACTTTTCTTGCAGCATTTCCAGTAAAGCTTTCGCGGTTTCTTCAACCGTATCCCGCTCTATCATAACGCCCTTCCCCTTCGGTGCGGGTGTAAAGGAACGGAAAACGTTTGTCGGAGAAGCATCAAGCCCTACTTTATTCAAATCTACTTCAAGCTCTTTTGCACCCCATACAGGGATATCCGCCTTGACGGCATCGTAGATGCCTCCGATGGTCATATAGCGCGGAGTATTGAGCTCTTTGATAGCGGTCAACATGCAGGGCATCTGAAGTTTGATAACCTCGTAACCATCCTCTAAAGCTCTCTTTACGGTGATTTCCTTTCCGTTCATGGAGAACTCTTTTACGTATGTGACTTGAGGAATGCCCAGCTTTTCTGCCAGCTGAGGTCCTACCTGAGCCGTATCCCCGTCAATGGCCTGGCGTCCGGCGAAGATGATATCGAAATCGCCGATCTTTTTAACCGCAGCAGCGAGAGCATTTGAAGTAGCCCAAGTATCGGAGCCGCCCAGCGCCCTGTCGGAAATCAAAATACCTTTGTCTGCGCCCATTGCGAGACACTCGATCAACAGATCCTTCGCCTGGGGAGGACCCATTGTGATGACCGTAATGTGCGTGTCCGGATACTGATCCTTGATCTTCAGGGCTTCCTCTAACGCATTCGCATCATCGTGATTCAATATGCTCGGAACGCCTTCCCGAATCAGAGTATTCTTTACGGGATCTATTTTTACTTCGTTTGTATCAGGAACCTGTTTTGCGCATACAATTATCTTTAATGCCATTTTTACTTCCTCCCCTATTCTTATTTACCGAAGATATCCGCAGAAATGACCATCTTCTGCACTTCAGATGTACCTTCATAAATTTCCGTGATCTTAGCGTCGCGCATCATTCTTTCCACCGGATAGTCCTTGGTGAAACCGTATCCACCGTGGAACTGAACGGCTTTTGTTGTGACGTACATAGCCGTTTCAGCAGCGTAAAGCTTCGCCATTGCAGAATAAGGGCCATACTTCAAGTTATTGTCTTTCATGTTCGCAGCATTGTAAATCAACAGTCTTGCCGCTTCAATGCGAGTGCGCATTTCCGCCATTTCAAACTGCAGTGCCTGGAACTTGCTCAGAGGTCTTCCGAACTGCCTTCTCGACTTCATGTATTCTACAGTTACGTCAAAAGCTCCCTGGGCAATACCTAAGGCCTGAGCAGCGATGCCGATACGGCCGCCGTCCAGCGTGGACATGGCGATCTTGAATCCTTCTCCCACCTGTCCTAAGAGATTCTCTTTGGGAACGATGCAGTTCTGGAACACCAGTTCAGTGGTGGAAGAAGCGCAAATACCCATCTTCTCTTCTGTCTTTCCGATGGAGAAGCCTTCGAAACCTTTTTCTACGATGAAGGCGCTGATGCCGCCTCTTGTTCCCTTGCTCTTGTCCGTCATAGCCATGACTATGTAGACATCCGCATATCCGCCGTTTGTAATAAAGACCTTGGCTCCGTTGAGCTCCCAGTGGTCTCCTTTATCTACAGCTCTGGTTTGCTGACTGCCCGCATCCGTTCCCGCATTAGGTTCAGTGAGCCCGAATGCTCCTAATTTTTCACCTTTTGCAATAGGTACAAGGTATTTCTGCTTTTGCTCCTCCGTACCGTAAGCTAGCAAAGGCCATGCACAAAGGGACGTGTGAGCGGAACAGATTACTCCCGTCGAAGCGCAAACCCTGGATAGTTCTTCTACGGTAATGGCGTAGGAGATGTTATCGCCGCCGGCCCCGCCGTACTCTTTGGGAATGGGCACGCCCAATAAACCGTAACGGGCCATCTTCTCTACCGTTTCTGTCGGGAATCTGTGTTCCTTGTCAATGTCTGCAGCGATGGGTTCAACTTCCGTTACTGCAAACTTTCTGACCATTTTCCTTACAAATTCCTGCTCCTTTGTCAATTGAAAGTTCATGATTACGTTGCCTCCTACACTTTTATTAGCTGAGTGTGCATAAAAGCGAATGCAGCCCACTTATTATATTGTTGTTATTTAATTAACAATTCTATGATTATTAAACCTTATATATCGATAAAAATCAACTGTTTTATTCATTTTTGTTATGAAAATCAATAAGTTGCTCAAATTTGAATTATCAGAAAATAGCAAAAATCAACTTGTCGCCCTTGAATATTAATGTTATACTGATTTAAATAGTGTTTCACTACAATTCATGAAGGAGGATGCATATGAAAAAGCACTCTAAATGGTTGATGGTACTGCTGGTTTTAGCTTTGGCACTGTTTGCTTTTGCCGGCTGTGGCGGTAATGGAGGAGAAGAGGAACCCATTGATATTGAAGACGAAACACCGGAAATCCCTGCTGAGGTACAGGCAGTCATGGATCACGTAACTTCTCTTGCAGCAAATTATGCACTGCAGTTAGACGGTGAATGGGCAGATGAATATGTTGCCCTTCTGGAATCAGGTCAGGGTTGGGATTATCCCGGATACGAAGATTTGAAAGCAACATTGGATCAGTTCAGAATCGAATCCGGAGCCTACTATGTCTATATCTTAACAGACATGGACCCGGATGACGACTATTTCGAGATTACCGTGGACGGATCTGAGGAACCGGACGATTGGATGTATCAATATGAAATAGAGGGTCAGTTCCTCGTTGCTCAAAACGGAGAGCCTTGCGCTGCCCTCTCTGCCTGGGACAATGACGTGGACGATCCCGTATGGTCCGCATTCGCTCCCGTACATGACAGCGAAGGCAACGTAGTAGGCATACTCGGCATCGACTACCCCGCTCCTGAAATCCTCGATTTCCCCGAGTGGAACAGGGATTCCGACGAGTGGAACGGAATGGAAGTGGAATTCTGATTATTACATATCAGATCAGCTCGTATCAACGAACAGAAGATCAATTTAATATTGAGCCTGAAAGAAAGAAACCGGAGCGTTAGGTGCGCTCCGGTTTTTATCTGTTTCTGCCCCTTGTTCTTATATGTTAATCTAATGACAAATAATAAATCTATAATTCCGTAGGCAGCATTATTCCATCTGCTTCCTCAAATCGGACAGCACTTTCTTTTCAATGCGAGATACCTGAACCTGTGAAATTCCCAACCTGTCGGCGATCTGCTGCTGTGTCATGTCTTTGAAATAACGTAAGATTATGACTTGACGCTCCCGCTCCGCAAGCTTGCCGATGGCGCTCTTCAAATAAATCATATCGATCCTGCGCTCTTCCTGTTCCCGGTACTCGCTTTCCGCCATGGGTTCCGTACGTTCCGGATCGTCCAAACTCTCGGGTATACTCATGGCATCGCTGGCCTCCATTAAACGAAGAAGCTCTTCAACGCTGATTTCCATTTGCTCGGCAAGTTCACTCAATTTGGGGGATCTTCCATGAATATGGCTGAACTCTTCGTAGGCTTTTCTCATGTTGCGCACTTCTTGCTTTATCTGCCTGCTTACCTTGACTCTTCCATCATCCCGCAGATGTCGTTTTATCTCCCCCAGGATCATGGGAACCGCATAGGTAGAGAACATTACATCGTATTCCGTATTGAAACGATCTACGGCTTTTAATAGACCGATAAACCCTATTTGAAGAAGATCTTCAAACTCGTAACCTGTACCGGCAAATTTCAAAGCGATGTTCTTTACCAGACCGGTGTTTTGCTCGATCAACTGCTCTCTGGCCGCCTCGTTGCCTGACTGGGCTTCCTTGATCAGGCGGTATGTATCCTCTTTCATCGCGGGCCCACAATCAGAAGCCATAAACACGATCCAGCGACTTTATCAAAGTCACCTTCGTTCCTTTCCCGGGAGATGAATCCACCAGCACTTTGTCCATGAAGCTTTCCATTACTGTAAAGCCCATTCCGGATCTCTCCCTGCTGTCGCCGGTGGTGAAGAGAGGTTCCATAGCCTTCTGCACGTCATCGATTCCTACTCCTCTGTCTTCTACGGTTATAGTGACTTTCCCCGATTCGGTTGTCTCCATTTCAAGATATATAGGCCCTTCTTGCTCCCCTTTATATGCGTGCAGTATGACATTGCTCACCGCTTCGGATACCGCCGTCTTTATCTCCGTCATCTCCTCCATGGTGGGATCCAAAGGAGTGATGAAAACGGCAGCTATGTTTCTGGCAATGGCTTCGTTTTCCGATCGGCTTAGCATTTCGACCTTTATTCTGTTGGTGCGTTCCATGTTTCTCCCCCCTCTCCATCCTGCAGCGCAACCACAGCTTCCGCCGTTGAAGCAAAACACCCGGCAATCGTATAAATCCCTGCCATCTCAAGTATCCTGGCAATATGTTCATTGCAACCTGCAATGGCTATTTTGCCTTTTCGCTCACGTGCTTTATTGTATCGCCCCATTATTAGCCCTACTCCTGAGCTGTCCATGAAAGTCACTCCTTCAAAGGAGAGGATAATATGCTTTGCCTGAAAAACATCATATGTTTGATCTATGTTCTCACGAATCTCACTGGAGCTATGATGGTCCAATTCACCGGAAAGCACTGAAATGAGTATGTCATCGATCATCTCAAAGGTTACTTCCATAACAATACCCCCTTATCCTTCTGATAATTATACATTGGATAAGGGGGCTTGTCTTTAGGAGGTTATGGTGAAAAAAATCTGATTATGTCGTATAAGCCGCTTGAAACGCGGCTCTTGCTGTCAAATCAAATAATTATTAAAGTTTATTACTGTGGTTATCTACATCATTATCTATAACTGTCTTATTTCGGGTGTATCTCTGTTGTTTCTACTGATTTCAACGCCGATTCCACAAGCTCTTCCACATTCAGACGGCTCTCCGATTCCAATATGACAGAAAGTTTCGGCTTTGTCTTGGGATGCTTGGGGAGAAATACTGTACAGCAATCCTCGTATGGAAGGATAGAAATGTCGTAGGTGCCGATCTTTCTGGCCAGATCTATGATTTCCGTCTTGTCCATGGCTATGAGGGGGCGCATTACCGGCATCTGAACTGCCGCATCGGTGACCACCAGTGCTTCCGCCGTCTGGCTGGCCACCTGCCCGAGATTTTCTCCCGTAATCAACATGAGAGAGCCGGTCTCCCGGGCAATGCGCTGGGCAATTTTCATCATGAATCGCCGTATCAGGATGGTCATTTCCTCTTCGGGACAGTGCTGCGCAATCTGCTCCTGTATCGGCAGGAGATTCACACTGTGTATTTTTATATTGCCGCAATAGTCGGTGAGGACTTGCGCCAGGTCTTTCACCTTTTCCCAGGCTCTCTCGCTAGTGTAGGGATAGGAATGAAAGTGAACCGCCTCGATATACATGCCTCGTTTCGCCATGAGAAATGCAGCTACGGGACTGTCGATGCCTCCGGAGAGCAGCACCAGCCCTTTTGCGTTGGTACCCAGGGGCAATCCCCCCAGTGCGGAAACCTTCCTCTCATAAATAAAGCTCCGATCCTTGCGGACATGAACGTATAGTTTGCATTCCGGATTATGGACATCCACTTTAAGTACTTTGCATTCGATAAGAATTCTCGCGCCGATCCTCCTGGCAATTTCCGGGGATTTTACGGGAAAGCTCTTGTCCGCACGCTTTGCTTCCACTTTGAAAGTTCGAATACCTCTCTCTTCTATCTGTTGCTGCATATATGCAACGGCGGCTCTTCCTATTGCTTCCATATCCGTTTCAATTTCTACGGCGGGGCTGATGGAATCCACTCCAAACACTTTTGAAATTTCGCGGATCACTGTCTCCTTGGGAAGATCCGGAGCCGTACGCACCACAATAAGTCCGTCCTCTCGACGGACTTCTGTTTCTTTGTATGGTTTTAGCACCTTGCGGATGCGCTCTATCAGCATCCGCTCAAAATATGGCTTGTTTAGTCCCTTCAGCGCAACTTCGCCGCACCTGACGATATATATGTTCCGGTTCTCCACTAATGGCTCCTTTCAAATCAAACAGTTGCAGGATCATGCGACATCCCATTCCTGCACAAAATTCCATTTACCTCATCTGACTTTTTTTAAAAGCGACGCGTCAACCGCCTCATGGAAGTAACGGCTTTTTTCAATTCTACCAAAACGTAGTCCATTTGCTCAACCGTGTTGAATTCGCTGAAGCTGAAACGGATGGCGCTTTCAATGACGGGGGCGGCGAGGCCCGCCGCCGCCAGCACATGACTTCCCTTTTTCTTGGAAGAGCAAGCCGCGCCGGTGGACACGTAGATGTCCCGCTGCTCCAGGGAGTGGAGCAGCACCTCGCCGCGGCATCCCAAAAAGCTCACATTCAGTATCCCCGGACTTGCTACAGGTATTATGGATTCTTTTGTGTTTGTCTCGGCTTCTGCTTTCGGCTCCGATCCAACCTCTTTATCCCCGAAGACCGCTTCCGGGCTGTTGATCCTGATGTCGGGGATCTCAGCCTTCATTCCTTCCAAAAGGTAATTTCTCGCTTTTCCCATCGCCAGTATACGTTCCCGGAGATTGTTGTGCCCTATCTCGGCAGCCAGTCCGAAACCGGCAATCCCCGGAGTGTTCTCGGTGCCCGAGCGCATCCCGCCTTCCTGCCCACCGCCGTAAATATACGGCTCTATATGAAGGCCCTTTTTAATATAGAGAGTGCCGACTCCTTTGGGCCCGTGTATTTTATGGCTGCTTATCGTTACCAGATCCGCCTTCCATTTTGCGGGATCCACCAGCATCTTCCCAAAAGCCTGGACCGCATCTGTATGGAACAATATATTTGCTCGATCCTTCACCATGATGCCTATCTCCTCAACGGGCTGCACCGTACCCAGCTCGTTATTTACCGCCATGATCGTCACCAGAATAGTGGATTCATCCAGGTGGCTTTCCAGCTCGTCCATATCTAATAGCCCTTTGCTGTCAGTACCAACGTAGGCTACATGTACGCCGGACCGCTCCAGCTTCTTGCACGCTTCCATAACTGCCGGGTGTTCGGCTTTCGAAGTGATGATCTTGTTCCCCCTGCGCTTTCTCGCTTCCCAGACGCCGAAGATGGCCATGTTATCCGCTTCCGTGCCGCTGCCGGTAAAGACGATTTCGTCATCTCCCGCGCCCAGCGAAGAAGCAACTGATCTTCGGGCATCCTTCACGAATCGTTCCGCATTCACACCCATCCGGTGAAGGGAAGAAGGATTGCCGTAATCTTCCTTCATAAGCCGCATCATTAATTGCGTTACCTGGTCATATTGTCTGGTGGTTGCGCTGTTATCCAAATAAACAAACATCATCGTTCTTCCTTAGTTTCCCTATCGCAATCAATTACCTTATCGTGCTCAATTTCCCTGTCGTGTTCAATCGTTCTCCATTATTACAGTTACCCTTGTTGTCTTATTGTCGCCTGTGCATGCTCGGATATTTGCTTTTATTGTAAAATCATGCCTAAATATTATACAGCCAAAAGCTTCCACCTGCAAGTGCGGCGTGGGGCACTAACATGCAACGGAACAATGCGTGATTATAGCCGCTTATTCGGCACAGTAAACGTCCAGTGCCTTGCTTAAAAACTCAGCGCAGCCCTCTGCTATGCTGTCGTAATACGCTTTGAAGCGCTCATCTTCAACGTACATCCGTCCAAGACCTTTGTGCGCTTCTTTCGTGTATGTGTCCTCCGGCCAGAACATGCAAAGCCACTGTTTATGGAGTTGGCATGCCTTCTGCGCCAATTCCCCCGCCGGATCGCCGGATTTCATGGCTTCAGCCAACGTTGCATTGATCTCCTCGCTAAGCCGCTGAACTTCTTCATACTGTTCTTTTGTCATATTCATTAGTTTTTTATTCGATGCATCCACAGCCTCGTTTCCGTATTTTGATCTTACTTCTTTACCGTATTCGCGCTCGTTCTCATCTACAAGCTTTTGCTTGAAACCTTCAAATTTCTCATAATCCTTCATTTCAATTTCTCCTTTTAAAGATTTTATGGTTTTCTCAACAGTATCTATCAGTACCTCCAGCTGCTCCTTCTTCTGAATCAATGCTTTTTTGTGGCTTACAAGGGCTTCTGCCTGATCGTAATTCCGATCCGACATCAATTTTTTTATCGCAGGGCAGAAATCTCGCCACAGAGGTGCTCAAGATCGATCACCATGCCGCCTCCCATTATATTAACAGTATTATCTCGAAAAATTCCCGAAGGAAGCAGGTTCAATATGAACTTACCTTTGTCATTGATCACTGTATGCCCCGCATTGTTTCCCCCCTGATAACGACATATGATATCGTAATCGGAAGATAGCAAGTCCACCATGCGGCCTTTGCCTTCGTCCCCCCAATTAATTCCTACTATTGCGGTAATCATTTTTCATCCTCCCTTCTGCCCATTCATTTATACAATCATGTCTACCTCAGTTGATTCCTCCACATAAACGAGCGGCAAAGAGCCGCTCGCCGATTTTCTAAATCAATTAATTGTGTTCAAGTAAATTTATTGTGTATATCAATATCTAATGTAATTTTAATGGTTTACCTAGCGTATTCTATTGCTCTGGTTTCCCGAATTACATTGACTTTGATCTGTCCTGGATATTCTAGTTCATTCTCTATCTTCTTGCTGATCTCTCTCGCCAGGAAGACGATTTCCTCATCGTTCATCTCTTCCGGTTTTGCCAGGATGCGGATCTCACGGCCTGCTTGAATTGCAAAGGATTTCTCTACTCCCGGCGTAGTGTTTGCGATGTCTTCAAGGGTCTGCAGTCTCTTTATGTAAGACTCCAGAGTCTCCCTCCTGGCCCCAGGCCTTGCCGCTGACAGCGCATCTGCTGCCGTTACCAACACCGCTTCAAAGCTTTTAGCTTCGTAATCACCGTGGTGTGCAGCCATTGCGTTTATAACTGCCTCGGATTCTTTGTACTTTCTTAGAACGTCTATTCCTATATCTACATGAGTGCCTTCAACTTCATGGTCAAGGGCCTTTCCAATGTCATGAAGCAGGCCTGCACGTTTTGCCAGCTTTACATCCAAACCCAATTCGCCGGCCATAAGCCCTGCCAGATGCGCCACCTCGATGGAATGCTTCAGAACATTTTGACCGTAACTCGTCCTGTATTTGAGCCGTCCCAGCAGTTTGATCAACTCAGGATGAAGGTTGTGAATTCCTACTTCAAATGTGGCCTGCTCTCCTTCTTCCTTTATAGTGTTGTTGACCTCTTTCTCGGCCTTTTGCACCATTTCTTCGATTCGCGCGGGATGGATACGTCCGTCGATAATGAGCTTTTCCAAAGCGATTTTGGCGATTTCACGCCTTACCGGGTCAAATCCTGATAAGATAACTGCTTCCGGAGTATCGTCTATAATCAGATCCACGCCTGTAAGGGTCTCAATGGCTCGGATATTTCGCCCTTCTCTTCCGATGATTCTCCCTTTCATTTCGTCATTCGGCAGCTCAACCACGGAAACCGTACTCTCTGCCACATGATCCGCCGCGCACCTCTGGATAGCATTGGTAATGATTTCCTTTGCTTTCTTTTCCGCTTCTTCTTTCGCTTTTGTTTCAATATCCTTAATCAATACAGAGGCTTCATAGCGGACTTCCTTCTCTATGGTAGACAGTAACAACTGTTTTGCTTCTTCCACCGTATATCCGGATATTCTCTCCAGCTCTTCTATCTGTTTCGCGATATAGCCGTCAAGCTCCTCAGCCTTTTCCTGAAGCGCCTGTTCTTTTTTGGCCAGATTGTCTTCTCTTCTCTCAAGATTCTCAATCTTCCTGTCATGCGCTTCTTCCTTTTGAATCAGCCGTCTTTCTGCTTTCGATAGCTCGGATCTTCGTTCGCGTATCTCGCGCTCGGCTTCGCTTCGGATCCTGTGGGCTTCTTCTTTCGCTTCGATGGTAATCTCTTTCTTGATGGTTTCGGACTTGTGTTCCGCATCTAAGATCAGGTTTTTAGCCTTCTGTTCCGCACTGCCGATAGCTCTTTCACCGATAGTCTTTCTGATTATATATCCAACTAAACACCCAAAGACAAGGGCTATAATTGCGATTATGATTCTTATTAATAGTTCGTCTATAGTTAAACACCTCCTTTTCAAATATTTGTAACGCTTTTGAAGAAATTTCAATCATGGCAATTTTCTTCTTATAAACGTTACAAATGAGGTGGTAGCGTTTTCACCCCATTATTTGTACTTTTACAATTAGATATTGAAACAATTACACAATATATATTATAATTTAACAAGTCTCTCAATGTCAAGAAAAATGAAGGTGTGGCGTATATGCATTACTTTAGAGAATTACTGAAAAATATAGATACGCTGCTGTTGTTTATACCCCTTGTGTTCGCCGTCATAAGCATCATCGTCATCGGAAGCACAGCATACGATGACGGCTTTGTATTTACCCGTAGCATGAAGATACAAATACTGGCCTACTGTCTCGGCCTTGGGCTTCTGTTTCTGGCCCTTCTTGTTGATTACAAACTCCTTGATGGTCTGGGTAAAATTCTATATATAGCGTCGATTTTGTTTCTCTTCACTGTTTTTCTGCCCGGCATCGGCTTGGAACAGTACGGCTCCAGGGGCTGGCTTGACTTAGGTCCGGTCCACCTGCAGCCGGCTGAAATTGTCAAGATCACCTTCATCATCTGTTACGCTGAATTTCTGTCACGGCGGCAAGAGACCCTGCACACCTTCAAAGGATTGGTCATAGCTGGTATATTCGTACTCCCGCTAGTGGGCATCATCGCCGTGCTTCAAAACGATCTGGGCAATGCCATCGTCATCTGCGTCATCGCCGCCATCATGCTTTTCGCGGCGGGGGTGGATGGAAAGCTTTATGCCAAAGCGGCAGGTGCCGTCATGCTCTGCATACCCATAGTCTACCAATTTATGGCCGACCACCAAAAGGATCGCATCGATGCCTTCCTGAACCCCAACGACCTGTCTCTCCCCGGCAACTATCATGTATGGCAGTCCAAGATAGCCATCGGTTCGGGAGGTATATCCGGGAAAGGCCTGTTTCAAGGAACCCAGAAGGAACTGAAATTCCTGCCGGTTCAGGATTCAGACTTCATTTTTTCTGTCATCGCAGAAGAGTGGGGCTTTATCGGGGGCAGCGTCATCATCGTCCTCTACGCCCTGTTCCTCTACCGGATAATTTGTATAGCGAGAAACGCAAAGGACCACTTCGGGTCCCTCATCGTCATCGGCATATTCGGCATGTTCTTCTTTCAAATCTTCGAAAACATCGGAATGACCATGGGTCTCATGCCCGTAACGGGCATCACCCTTCCCTTTATCAGCGCCGGCGGCAGTTCCGTTATAACGAACATGTTAGCGCTGGGCCTCGTTTTAAACATATGCATCCGCAGCAAAGTCATAAACTTTTAGAGAGGATCCTGATCCCGATTTCATTCAGATTTCGAGCGATATAGCTCCCCTGTACCGCGGCAATGGGAACGCCCATGTTTGTAGATATATGTATGTTTTGATCATATGCAATTAAACCGGCAATAGGCAGCCTAAGGGTCTCAGCGATCTCCTCAGGATCGGGTACCAGCCCCGACTGATGAAGCTCGGGGATAATTTTATTTATCACTACACTTCTGTTCATAATTCCTTTACTCTCAAGCAGATCGCTGATGATTTCCGTATCCCGGATAGCGGCATACTCC
Source organism: Eubacteriales Family XIII. Incertae Sedis bacterium (assembly GCA_012521055.1). Lineage (GTDB taxonomy): Bacteria > Bacillota > Clostridia > Peptostreptococcales > Anaerovoracaceae > UBA1426. The sequence continues at coordinate 500 of JAAYNC010000244.1, read as the reverse complement.
GGAACCGTCACCACGACGGCTCTGTCAGCAGCTGAGATGGCTAAAGACAATCCGCCATCGTTTCCCGCCGGAGCATCGATGATGATGAAGTCAAAGACCTTTTTCAGTTCATGGCAAAGAGCTTTCAGCTGTTCGGCGGAGATCGATGCCTTTTGCCTGCTCTGGGGCGCTGAAATGAGAAAGAGATTGGCAAACCTCCTGTCCCTGACCAAGGCTTGCTTGATCCGGCAAACGCCAGTGACCACGTCTACCAGATCATATATGATCCGGTTTTCCAAACCAAGGTAAATATCCAGATTTCGGGAACCGAAATTAAGGTCCATCAGTACTACCGAATGGTTGTTCTGAGCCAGAACTGCACCCAAATTGGCTGCCAGTACTGTTTTTCCTACTCCGTCTTTTCCCGATGCTATAACTATAACTTCCCCCATTTCATCTCCTCATTTCATGTCGTTATGGGCAGGATTTGCCGTTAATACGTTACGTCTGTATCCAAAATA
>JAAYNC010000225.1:0-1860 GCA_012521055.1 Eubacteriales Family XIII. Incertae Sedis bacterium | reverse complement strand
GGTCAAGCAGCTCGAAAAGGAGTCGGAGGCGGCAACTAAACTCGGCATTCCCAACGCAGTGCTGCAAAGCTGGGAAATGACCGCAGAAAACGGATGGGGATTGCCGTTTATCGCGGAGGCTGCTTTGAGGTTTGACGGGCAGGCCCAGTATCATCCGTTAAAATTCCTCAAGGCCATGGCCCAGGGGCTCAAGATCTATGAAGACACCAGGGTTCTGGATATGCAGCTGAGAGGGAGCGCAACGGCTCCCCAGGAATCGGAAAAAAGCATTTTAACCACCAACCGTGGGGCAATCACCGCCCAACATGTGGTGTTTGCCTGTCATTATCCGTTTTTAGTAGTCTTGCCCGGTTATTATTTCGCTCGTTTATACCAGGACAGGGCTTACGTGTTGGCCCTGGCAGGGTGCCCTCAGGTGAACGGGCTCTATCTTTCTATCGACCAAGAAGGTTGGTCTTTCCGAAATTACAAGGATTTCCTGCTGCTGGCGGGTGGCAGCCACAGGACGGGTGAAAACGAAAAGGGCGGAAATTATCAGAGCCTGAGGATTGCCGCGAAAGAGTGGTTTCCGGAATCCACTGAGCGGTATGCATGGTCCACCCAGGACTGCATGCCTTTGGACGGAGTGCCGTACATCGGTCAGTATGCTGCCGACAGGCCGAACTGGTATGTGGCCACCGGATTTCAGAAGTGGGGAATGACCAGCTCCATGATTGCGGCGGATATTATTTCTTCAATGATTACGAGGAGACCTTTTGAAATAGCCACGGAGGGAGTAGATATATTCTCACCTCAACGCTTTACGGTTCCCGTATCTGCAGAGGAGCTCTGGAAAGATGTGAAAACCATCGGCGGCGGCCTTCTCCGCGAAATCTTCTCTTTGCCCGAGGAGGAGGCGGCAGACATCAAACGTGGCCACGGAGGCGTGGTGGAGTACAAGGGAGAAAAACTCGGAGTCTTCCGGGATGAAGAGGGCAGGCTGCACAAAGTTTCCACCAAGTGCCAGCATATGGGATGTCAGCTGGCCTGGAATCCGGAGGAACGAAGCTGGGATTGCCCATGCCACGGCTCCCGGTTCGATATTAATGGAGACGTGATCAGCGGTCCCGCCGTGAAGCCGTTGGAACGGGAGTAAAACCGTAGAAGTTGGCGGCGATGCGGTAAAGGAGGAATTAGAAAGGGTTGCGAGAAACAGAAAAAAATAGTACTATAAAATTGCACCTCCTGGAATGTTTCCAGGAGGTGCAGTGCAGCAAATTGGCTATTTAGCATTGTAAAATTTTTGAACGATGGCAGGTGTGCAAAAAATCAATTAATGCATGGCAGGGTTGCACAATTGTTACATATTTTTACAAGTAATCCTGCACTACTTGAAATTTTGCACAGTTTTCGACAGAAAACTGTTTCATTTTTAAAAATAAGAATAAATTTGAAATTTTGCACAGATCCCTTATGCAACAAAAGTTGTAAAAAGTGTCAGACACCAAATACAGAGCGGGAGAGCAACTCTACGCTACGAAACTCCGGTCATTCGAGTCTCGAGTCAGAGGTTTTCAGGGTTGAGTTACGGAAAAAAGGGGAGGCCAATCATGAGAGATAGTTCGGCAGCAAATCGAGTTCGCATCGACTTGGGCGGTTCTTTGTTGAGTTTTGAGCAGATTGAAAGCATGAAAAGCCAATTGGCCGCGGGACAGCAGCGGTTGGAATCGTCTGAGGAAGATTTCACAGGCTGGGTCCGCTTGCCGAAGGAATTCGATAAACAGGAACTTCAGCGAATAAAAGAGACCGCGGAAGCCATTCGGCACAAATGCGATGCTTTTGTTGTAATCGGCATCGGGGGTTCCTATCTTGGAGCCAGAG
>JAAYNC010000145.1:0-18040 GCA_012521055.1 Eubacteriales Family XIII. Incertae Sedis bacterium | reverse complement strand
TGGCAGAAATGTTCGTGGACGGATTCGATTATAAATCACTGGTGAGAAAAACCTTTGAAAAGACCATCGCCGACCGGGGCGGGCTTTATCAGGAAGGCAGAAAGATGTCGGAAGAAGAAATCAGGGAACTCCTGGATGAAATATTATCCGGCAACCCGGGTTTTTGTCCTTATCCCAATTCTATTCACATTGTGGCCGGAGACGCGGAGTTCGCAGGCGGGTATCGTGAACCGCTGCAAATCAGCCTTGATTTCGAAGAAATCGAATATGAAAATCTAGCCGTGTTCGACAGCCGCTAACCGGACCGTTCCCATTTAAATGCGATAACACCTGCGATCATCAGAGCGAGCCCCGCCCACTTGTTCCAGGTAAAACTAATTTTCTCCGCTCCAAGCCATCCGAAGGCATCGATGACGGCTGCTACCAGGAGCTGCGAAATCAGGATGATGGCTATGGCTTGGGTTGGGCGGAGATTTCCTATGGCCAGCATGACGGTAACGATTATAACGGTGCCGAGAATACCTCCCGTCCAGTATATTTTGTTTACCTGGGTTATTTCGGACAGATTGCCTTTTCCGAACAGCCACATCACAATAAGGCCCAGCGCCAGCGCTGTTGCCTGGACGAAGACATTGGATTCGTAGAGTCCGACTTTTTCGCTTAACCTCGTATTGATTACGCCTTGCAGGCTCATTGCCGCCCCTGCGACTACACTCATAATTATACCTAACATAAAACACCTCCCGATTATTGTGTCTCGGGAAGCGTTTATTATTCGCTAATAAACCTCCGAATTATCATTTATAGTATGTCGGTGAGAAGCCGCGATATAGATTCCTTGAACCTTATCCTAAGAGAGCGCTGGCAATATTTTTCCCAAGTAAGCTCTTCCGATTCTTCCATGTCTTTTTCAAATGCTTTCTCCAGTTCGGCCACTACTTCTCCGTCGTAGATAAATGCGTTCACTTCGAAGCTGAGATAAAAGCTGCGCATATCGAAGTTGGCCGATCCCACGGAAGCCACTTCGCCGTCAACGCATATGTTCTTTGCGTGAAGGAAGCCGTTCTTGTATATATAAATTTTAGCGCCGCATTGCAGCAAGTCGCCCACATACCATAGAGTAGCCCAGTAAACGAACATGTGGTCAGGCATGGAGGGGATCATGATGCGCACGTCCACGCCGGAGAATATGGCGTTTTTTAATGATTCTATAACGCTGGCATCCGGCACGAAATAAGGCGTCTGTAAATAGATGCTTTTTCTCGCCGAGGTGATCATTTTGAGATATCCGCGCTTTATCTCCGATTGCCTGGAATCCGGCCCGCAGGATACGATTTGTACACCTGATGATCCTTGGCCGATGACTTTGTTGAAATATGCCGAGGCCAGGAGGAGGGGCTCTTTTGATGCTGAGCGCCAATCCATCATGAAGCGTACATTCATGTCATGTACGCAGCTGCCGGTCAACCGGAGATGTGTATCTCTCCAGTTGCCGAACTTCTTGCTCCTGCCCACATATTCGTCCGCAACATTGAAGCCGCCCAAATAACCGATGCAGCCGTCTATGATAACCAATTTCCTGTGATTACGGTAATTAAGCTTCATGGTGAGATATTTAAGCTTGGGAGGGAAGAAAAAGGCATATTTTCCGCCGGCCTTTTTAAAATCCTTCAACATGCGGGAATTTATTTGACGCCCTCCGAGGGCATCCACCAGCAGGCGAACTTCCACACCTTCCTTGGCTTTTTCCGTGAGCAAATCTATAAAGGAACGGCCCATTCTGTCGTTTTTGATGATGAAGTACATTATATTAATTGAATATTTTGCGTTGCGGATATCCTGGTATAGGGCCTCGAACTTCTTTTCTCCTTCGGTATAAATGGAGATATTGTTATTCTGGGTGTAATAAGCTTTTGAGTATGTTTGGTGAAGTAGAATCATATCTTTCCATTTTTCCGCTTCCTCATTCGTGAACTCATATTCACCCTTTGTCATGCTTTGGATCTGATCATTGAGCGTACTATCCAGAACATTGGCTTCGTAACTGGACAGTTTAAAAATCTTCTGGCGTGCGATGTTTTGGGACAAAAGGAAGTAAAGAAAAATCCCTACGCCAGGAAGCATAAAAAGTACCATTATCCATGCCAGGGTAGACGAGGGATTTTTCCGCTCAAGGAAGATGATTACAAATGCGATCATGAAGTTGACCGCGTATATCATCAAGGGTATTTTAATTAAACTGATCCACTCTAAGGCAATCAATCGACCACTCCTGTTTTAAGTGATATTGCGGGGGATTTCCTACAACAAGGCATCCAGTTTTTCTTCCAGTACTGAAGCAGGCAAACCTCCGGTAATTCTCTCTTTTATCTCTCCGTCCTTAAAGAAAAACAGGGTGGGGATGCTCATTACTTTATAAGAAAGAGCTACTTTTCTATGTTCATCGATGTTGAGTTTGCAAATTTTAGCTTTACCCTGATACTTGTCTGCCAATGCGTCGATGACAGGACCAAGTGCCTGGCAAGGACCGCACCAATCTGCATAAAAATCCACCAATACCGGAACGGGAGATTTGAGAACTTCTTCCTCAAAATTATCCGCTGTTAAATAAATAGTATTTGCTGACATATTTCTACCTCCTGGACCAATATTTATTTTGATTTTCCTGTACTTTTCGTCGTCAGTACAGAACGCCGCTAATAGAACGTGTTGAAATATTATACCATGAAATGGTTAAAATCAAACAAGAATAATAGAAATGTGTTGTAGAATTTCCGACTTTATATTATAGTATAAGCTTAAGGAATAACATACACGGAAGGTTTCCTTTCTATTTTTTGCAGGAAACAAAAATACCAGACTGATAGAAGAAAGGCAATAACGACAATATGGATTTCAAAAACTTGCAGAAAACAGACCCTGCTATCTATGACATGGTTCGCAGGGAAATGGACAGACAGGAGAGCAACATCGAACTGATCGCATCAGAAAATTTCACATCCGCAGCGGTGATGGAGGCGTCGGGAAGCGCCTTGACGAATAAGTATGCAGAAGGGTACCCCGGCAAGAGATATTACGGAGGCTGCGAGCATGTGGACGAAGTGGAAGAACTGGCGAGAGACCGGCTTAAAAAGCTTTTCAAAGCGGAATATGCCAATGTTCAGTCTCATTCCGGATCCAGTGCCAATTTGGCTGTATACGCAGCTTTCCTCCAGCATGGGGATACGGTGCTGGGAATGGACCTTTCCAACGGAGGTCATTTGACCCACGGAAGTCCGGTGAATTTCTCGGGAATCAATTACAATTTCATACCATATGGTGTAAATAAGGAAACGGAGCTTATCGATTTTGACCAGGTCAGGGACTTGGCCCGGAAGCACCGTCCCAAGATGATCGTGGCAGGGGCAAGCGCCTACCCCAGAATTATCGATGCCGGAATTTTCCGGGAAATTGCTGATGAAGTCGACGCATACCTCGTGGTAGATATGGCGCATTTTGCCGGCCTGGCAGCTGCGGGGCTCCATCCCAATCCGGTGGAGCATGCCCATGTGGTAACCACAACAACGCATAAAACCCTGAGAGGTCCCAGGGGAGGAGCCATCCTTGCGAAAGAAGAATTCGGAAAAAGGATCGATAAAGCTATCTTTCCCGGAATGCAAGGAGGACCCCTCATGCACATTATCGCCGCCAAGGCGGTTTGCTTCCTGGAAGCGTCGACGCCGGAATTTATTGAGTATCAGAAACGGGTCGTGGGGAATTGCAAAACATTGGGACAGGCGTTGCAGGAGAAGGGCTTCAGGCTCGTGTCCGGCGGGACAGACAATCACTTGCTCTTAATCGATTTGAGGAATAAGAATATTACCGGAAAAGAAGCGGAGGCATTGCTGGATCAGTGCGGAATCACAACGAACAAAAATACCATACCCGGAGATCCTAACGGTCCTTTCGTAACGTCGGGGCTTCGAATCGGCACTGCCGCGGTAACCAGCAGGGGCTTTGGAAAAGAAGAAATGCAGCGGGTTGCTGAGGCTATTGCATTGATTATCGATAATCCGGAAGACGAAAATGCTGCCGTTGAGGCGAAGTCCATTGTCAAAGAGCTGTGCAGGGCTTATCCGCTGTACCGGTGACATTCAGTTTAGTATAATATGTCGATGTGAAATAATCGGGAACGGCTGGTGGCCGTTCCCGATGTTTATCTGCTTGGAATGCAGACTTTTGTGCCCGGGGTGGAATAATCCATAACTGTCAGGTTTGGGTTCGCCTTTATAAGGTTCCGCGGAAGTACCCGGAAACGGGAACATATTTTGTCCATATTATCTCCTATGCGCACATAATAGAAATCTTCCCTTTCGTGGTTTCCCTCATGAGCGGCAGAGGGTGCGGGCGAAGAGCTTTCTGATCTTTGAGGGATGCACAATTTCATGCCTATTTCCAAATTGTAGGGATCCAGAGACGGATTTGCTTCCATCAGCGCGTTCAGGGATATTTCATGCTTCTTTGCGATCATGTAAAGGGTATCTCCTTCCATAACGGTATACAATGTGCCCTGACATTCCGGTTCTTCGCTCCCAGGCTGTATCGAAGAAGGCGAAGGTATGGTATGGGAAGGAGCAGGTACCGGTGTCGGAGTGGGTGCAGGCATGGGCGGAGGAGTCGGAATCGACATGGGAGCGGGAGCCTGCGGGACCGGAGGCGGCGCCGGCCTGGGGATGGGAGTTATAGGTGCCGGTCTTTCCGGGGGCGAAGCCGGTGCCTGGACCAGGGGCGTTGGCCTTGTGGAAGGAGGGACCGGAGCCGGAGTAGGTGGGAAGGGTGTCATTGGGGCCGATTCCGGACGGGTTCCGGGGATGCAGATTTGCGCTCCTATCATTAGATTGTAAGGATTCATGCTGGGGTTTACTTCCAGAATGGATTCCAGCGAAACTCCGTAACGTTTTGCCAGTAGATACGGAGTGTCACCGGGAGCGATGGTATGGAAAAATCCGCTGCAGGAATTATCGTTTTGCGCTGCTCCGATTCTTGGAATGCAAATCCTCTGGCCGATCTTCAGGCAATAGGGATTCGAGATGTTGTTTACCTGCATCAATAGGGATACGGGCACGTTGTATCTTTGGGATATGGAATAAAGAGTATCGCCTGCCTGTATCGTATACATCTCAGTGCATACATAATCCCGGGGGGCGGCAGGCGCTGTGGGGAAAGGAGCCTGTTGGCGGTCTTGTATCATAACGATCAAATCACCTCTCATTTACCTGATACTATCCTCAGGATCATATTTATACCAATATATTTCAATTGCTTTAAACTTGTGATAAAATATTCAAACATTAATATTCCGGATATGTGTCTGTCTTGATTTGAGAGGAGTGTTTTATTGAGACGTTTTTTATCGAATCCTATGATTTTAGTTCTCATCATGTTGATGGCTTTTAACGCTGTCACCAGTGGACGATATGCCAATCCCATGGATTGGATCATGAGGACATTAATTATACTGCCCGGCATCATATTAGGCCTTTCCTTTCACGAATTCGCCCATGCCTGGGTAGCCAACAGGTGTGGTGACCCTACTCCTAAATATCATAACAGGATCACAATAAATCCTGCGGCACACATCGATCCCTTGGGCTTCTTAGCGCTGATCTTCATAGGCTTCGGCTGGGGAAGGCCCGTGGTGATAAATCCAAACAATTTCAGAAAGCCCAGAAGGGATGAGCTCCTGGTTTCCCTTGCCGGCGTTACGATGAACCTGATACTTGCCTTCCTTTTTATGGGGGCTATACGCCTGCTCTATGAATTTGCGCTGGGCTTCATGCTGTCGGACTTGGGAATGATACTGCAGGATATCCTGATTTGGGTAGTCCATATCAATATCGTGTTGATGGTCTTCAACTTGCTGCCCATACCGCCTCTGGACGGATTTAATGTGTTAACGCAGATTTTCAATCTGCGCAATACCGAGTTTTATTATAGAGTGTACGACAAAGGATTTTTGATCCTGATGATATTGATTGTGTTCAATGTAACGGGAAGAATATTAACTCCTGCCGTTTCAAATATCTATACATTATTAGCCGGAATCTTTTTTTAGCCTAAACGTCTTCCCCTTTCTCCGGCGACGGCAGTTTGCAATCATGTTCAAGCTGATTGACGGATTAGCACTCTCCATTGTAGAGTGCTAATATTTTTGTTTATTTCTTCTAAAAACAGGTATATAATAATTCAGGTGCATATAACTATCATGCTATTTGCCATGCTATACACGGGGGTGGTCTTAAATATGAACATGGAAAGAATGACGGAAAAAGCCCGAGGAGCCATCATCGATTCCCAAAAGATCGGTGTTGAGGAGGGCCATCAGCAGATAGACGGTGAGCATCTTCATATGGCTTTGTTACTGCAGCAGGACGGTTTGATTCCCAAACTGCTCGATTATATGTCGGTGAATAAAGGTGCGCTTATAGGTGACTTACAGGTTGAACTGAGCAAGCTGCATAAGGTTCAGGGCGGAGGAGACACCATGTATGCCACGCGAAGGCTGAATAACATACTGGTGCAGGCAGAAAAGATTGCTAATGATTTCAAAGACGAGTATATAAGCGTAGAGCACCTCTATCTGGCTTTATTGGAAGAAAAGAATACTCCTTCCGCAAGGCTCTTTCAGAAATACAATATTACCTGGGAGGGATTCCTGCAAACCCTGACGAAGGTGAGGGGCAATCAGAGAGTCACAAGTCCGAATCCTGAAGAAAACTACGAAGCTCTTGAGAAATACGGAAGGGATTTGGTAGATCTTGCCCGGCAGGGAAAACTTGATCCCGTCATCGGAAGGGACAGCGAAATTCGACACACGATCCAGATCCTTTCGAGGAGAACGAAGAACAACCCTGTTCTGATAGGTGAGCCGGGAGTAGGAAAGACGGCTGTTGTGGAAGGCCTGGCCCAGAGGATTCTCAACGGGGATGTGCCGGAAGGGCTGAAGGATAAGACAATATATGCTTTGGATATGGGGGCTCTCATAGCCGGCGCCAAGTACCGGGGAGAATTTGAAGAGAGGCTGAAAGCCGTTTTAAACGAGATTCAAAAATCAGAAGGCAGGATCATACTGTTTATCGATGAGATACACAACATAGTCGGGGCAGGCAAGGCGGAAGGGGCCATGGATGCAGGAAACCTCTTGAAACCTATGCTTGCCCGGGGTGAGCTGCATTGCATCGGCGCCACAACCCTCGATGAATATAGGAAATATATCGAAAAGGATGCGGCTCTGGAGCGGCGTTTCCAGAAGATCTTAGTAGATCAGCCCAGCGTAGAGGATACCATATCCATTCTCCGAGGTTTGAAGGAGAGGTTTGAAATCCATCACGGCGTGCGCATAACTGATAACGCGCTCATAGCCTGCGCCACCCTTTCGGACCGCTACATCAGCGATCGTTTCCTCCCGGATAAGGCCATAGATCTGATGGACGAAGCTGCGTCCATGATACGTACAGAGATCGACAGCATGCCGGCGGAGTTGGATGAATGCTCCAGGAAGATCATGCAGCTTGAGATAGAGAAGCAAGCCTTAAGCAAGGAATCCGACGAGGCATCGAAAGAAAGGTTGAAAAACATCGAGCGAGAGCTTGCCGACCTCAGGGAAGAGTACGATGCAATGAGTGCGCAGTGGGAGAGCGAAAAACAAGCCATAACCCAGCAAAAAGCCACTAAACAGAGAATCGAAGAGGTTCGCCACGAAATCGAAGAAGCGGAGCGGCGTTATGACCTGGAAAAGCTTGCTGAACTGAAGTACGGTGTTCTCCCGGCTCTTGAGAAACAGCTGCAGGAAGAAACAGCTAAAATAGATCAAGTGAAGGAAAACAGACTCCTGAAAGAGGAGGTAACGGAAGAGGAAATCGCCGTAGTGGTGTCCAAATGGACGGGCATTCCCGTGAGCAAGCTCGTAGAGTCGGAAAAGGAAAAGCTTCTCCGGTTGCCGGAAGTGCTGCATAAGCGTGTAGTCGGTCAGGATGAAGCAGTCAATGCAGTATCTGAGGCGGTGATTCGCGCCAGGGCGGGGCTGAAGGATGTCAATCGCCCCATCGGATCATTTATTTTCCTCGGACCCACGGGAGTAGGCAAGACTGAACTGGCAAAGGCCCTTTCCGAAGCTCTGTTTGACTCGGAAAAGAACATGATCCGTATCGATATGTCCGAATATATGGAGAAGCATTCCGTGTCCAGGCTGGTGGGGGCGCCTCCGGGCTATGTGGGTTATGATGAAGGAGGCCAGCTGACAGAGGCGGTAAGGAGGAAGCCTTATTCCGTCATATTGTTTGACGAGATCGAAAAGGCACATCCGGATGTATTCAATATCCTGCTTCAGCTGTTGGATGACGGCAGACTGACGGACAATCAGGGCAGGACGGTGGATTTCAAGAACTGCATCGTCATCATGACCTCCAATATCGGAAGCGCATATCTTATGGAGAACATCCAACCGGACGGCACGATTCCCTATGAGGTTAAAGAGCAGGTAGAAGAGGAGATGAAACGTTACTTCCGTCCGGAGTTTATCAACAGAATCGACGATATAGTCCTCTTCTCTCCATTAACGGAAGATCAGATCATCAAGATCATCGATCTTTCCATGGAAGATATCCAAAAGAGGCTGGAGGATCGAAGGATTCAAGTCACACTGACAGATGCGACGAAGAGATATATCGCAAAAGAAGCCTATTCGCCTACTTTCGGTGCAAGGCCTGTCAAGCGATACCTGCAAAAACATATTGAAACGGAAATTGCTACGAAGATCATCCGGGGTGAGGTGAAAGACGGAGAAACCATCACCATCGACATTAAAGACGATAGAATGGTACTTTAACTCAAAAAGATTTTAAGAAACCAAAGGGGGCATTTCTTGGCTGAAATGTCCCCAATTATTTCCCCAAAGTGTTGTTATAATCAGTTTTTGGGATCTATGAAATCCGCATACTCGGATTTATTGATCTGATAGAGGAAGCCTTTTCCGATTTTTTCGAGAAGTACCAGATTCAGAGTATTGCCTCGCCGCTTCTTATCGTGTTTCACCGACTCAGATATTTCGCGGATATTGGCATCTTCGGGAAGCTGGTAGGGAAGATTGTATGCCGCCAGCAACTTCTTCAGCAGATTGGCCGTATTGGGCGCCGTGAGCCCGGCCCTTTCTCCTGCCAGCGCAGTCATATACATGCCGATGGCTACCGCTTCACCGTGGGAATAGGTTTTCTCGGGATAATAATCCTCTATGCAGTGCCCGAAGGTGTGTCCGAAATTGAGCAGCATGGCTATGCCGTAGTCGCGGCTGTCCAGCTCGATGATCTGTTTCTTGATGAGGCAGCAGCGGTAAATGATGGTCTCGATGCCAGAACCGTCGTTTTTCGATGCTTTGTCCATCAGGTCGGAAAACAGGTCCAGATCGAAGACACAGCCGTATTTGATGACTTCAGCCATGCCGTCTTCAAAGACTTCATCGGGTAAAGTTCTTACGAAAGCCGGGTCGATGAACACTTCCCGGGGTTGGTAGAATGTACCGGCCAGGTTTTTGCCTTCCGGAAGATTCGCTCCGTTTTTTCCGCCGATGCTGGAATCCACCATGGCCATAAGGGTTGTGGGAACCACGATCAGATCCACACCCCGCAGGAAAGTGGCTGCTGTAAAACCGGCTATATCTCCAATAACGCCGCCGCCCAAGGCCAGGATCAGATCCTCTCGGGTCAGTTGGAATTCCAGAAGTTTGGTGTATAGATGGGGCAAAACACTGAAGGACTTGCTGTCCTCTCCCGGAGGAAGGGATATAAGAGTCCAATTTATACCGGCTTTATCCATTTGCGCCCGGAGTTCCTCTCCGTAGATATCCAACACAGTGTCATCGGTAATTACAGCAACTTTCTTTTCGGGATACTGATTCGCCAGGGTGGAGCCCATGTGTTTAAAGAATCCCATTTCTGTCGTAACCGTATATTTCTGTGTGGCTGTATTAATTGTAAGCGTTTGACGCATTTTTATCACCTCATGGAATAGGATATACGATTAGTATATACGATAGAATTATCAAAATCAAAGCCTTTGGACATCTTAATATAAATTCGCCCTGCAAATAATTTGATTCCGTCCACAGGAATTGAACATAAATTTTTATAAAATATATAAAATAGCAAAGCGATTTGCATTTCCAAATATGAACATATATAATGTTTCCAGCAACAGCACAGCTGTAAAAGGAGGCTATATGGGAGATAATATCATCGTAACAGTATCGTGCAGCAACATGCGCAGTTGGGGCAGGCAAGCCCTTTCGGACAGATGGGGGACGGCAGCGTTGGGAACTCTCCTGCTTATGGCTCTGACCTCAGTGCCCATGCTGATCTTTCACTTTTTCTTTGAGAGTTTGGATTACATTTCAAACCTATATTCCATGTTGGTTTCCGGCCCTCTTACCTTGGGATATGTCACGTTTATTCTGGCAATATTTCGTAGAAAAGACGCTTCTCCTATGGAGGTTTTTTACGGCTTTGAACGTTTCGGAAAAGCTTTTGGCCTCATGATCGTAATAAATATTCTCGTTTTGCTCTGGTCTCTGCTCTTCATTATACCCGGAATCATTGCATCTTTTCGTTATGCTCTCGCTTTTTATATCCTGGCCGACCATCCGGAGATAGGAATATTCGAGGCCATAAGAGAAAGCAAGAGATTGATGTACGGAAATAAATTGAAGTTGTTTTGTCTTGAACTCTCTTTCATAGGTTGGTTTATTCTTGGGTTGTTGACAGCAGGCATCGGAATGCTGTGGGTTATGCCTTATATAATCGCCTCTACGGCGGGCTTTTATGAGGTTGCCAACGGAAATCTGAGGCCTTATTACCCGAGGCTGTCTCCTGAGGAAGATGATTCCCAATCAGCCTCCGCCAATGATGATGCTTATTTCTCCGGACAGGATAAGTAACGATTTCTCCTCCTCTTACATATAATGAAAAGTCTTTAAGGAGGAGATGAGCCCATGAACGGGAAAGCAAGGCATTATTTTCCGGGGAACAACACCCCGGTTGGTTTTTTTTCCTACTATCACTATATTCTCGATCAAAAAGAAGCCCGACAGATCTGGTGCATAAAGGGCGGTCCGGGAACGGGGAAATCCAGTTTTATGAGAAAGATCGGGGAAACCATGCTGGCGGAGGGACACGATGTGGATTTCCTGCACTGTTCCTCTGACAGCAATTCTCTTGACGGGATATTGTTGAGGGATTTGAAGATTTCCCTTATAGACGGCACCGCTCCCCACGTAATCGACCCCGTGAATCCGGGAGCCGTGGATAAGATTATCAATCTGGGCGATTACTGGGATGAAGGTGACATCCGGAAGAACCGGGAAGAGATTATAGAAGCCAATGAGACCATTGGCGGGATTTTCGCCAAAGTATATAATTACCTGCGGGCAGCCGAAAGCATGTATGACAACATGGCGCTGATCAACGGCAAGGCTTTGAGCCGGGCAGAGATCTACGCCATCGGGACGGATATTATTGAAAATGAAATGGGAAGCAGGACGGACGGTTCGCTTACGGGGAAAATCAAGAAGTTCTTTGCAAGCGCTGTTACGCCCGAAGGGTTGATCAGTTTTCTGCCGGAACTGCTTGATGGTTATAAAAAGGTATATGTATTAAAATCGAAAATCGGCGGAGGGGTGGAAGCGGTTACGGCTATGATTATGGAAGCAGCCGTGAGCAGAGGTTTGGATGTAGAAGCTTTTTATTGCCCGTTGAAGCCGGGGAAAAAGCTGGAGCATCTGCTGATTCCTCAACTGTCATTGGCCGTTGTCACATCCAATCCCTATCATGAACCCGGTCCGGGCAGCGGCATGCAGGAGAGGGTAGAGGTGGACCTGAGCATAAAGAGCGGCGCAATGGATTCGTCGATTGAAAGTGAAATTGCCGCAGACAGTAGTCGCTGCATGGAAGAACTGCTTAAAAAAGCGGTCTTTTACTTAAGCAAAGCCAAAGCGGAACACGACCAGCTGGAATCCTATTACATTCCCCATATGGATTTTGCAGCAATTGAAGAGTTCAGAAAGGATATCGAAAATCAGATTCGGCAGGTCCGGCAAGAGTAACCGGACTTGCTTTTTATCTTTGTGCGGTTGAAACAATTTTAGGACGGGTGTAAACTTAGATTAATACAACAATCAAGTTATAGAGAGATATAAATATAAAACAAGGAGAAAGAGAGATGGTTTTTAAAGTTGACTATGTGAGAGAACAATTCCCCTGTCTTTCCAAAACGGTGAACGGTGTGCCGGCTGCATTTCTTGACGGGCCCGGCGGAACACAGGTGCCGAGAAGAGTTGTGGATAAGATAAATGAATATTTATACTACCACAACGCAAATTCTCACGGCCAGTTTATCACATCCGTAGAAAGCGATGCACTTTATTGGCAAGCGAGAGAGACCTTGGCAGATTTTCTGAATTGCTCTCCCGAAGAAGTTGCTTTCGGAGCCAGCACCTCCACAAACAATTTCCTGCTCGCTTTCGGCCTTCTCAGATCCATGAAACCCGGAGACGAAGTGATCGTAACGGATATCGATCACGAAGGGAATAGATCGCCATGGAGAATCCTTGAGGATTTCGGTATCGTCGTCAAGAGTGTAAGGATCAACATCGAAGACATCACCCTTGATTTCGATGATTTCATGGACAAACTCTCGGATAAAACCAAGGTCGTTGCCATCAATTGGGCCGCAAATTCCTGCGGGACCGTAACCGATGTAAAGAAATACATAGCAGAAGCCCACAAGGTGGGAGCCGTTACCGTTGTGGACGCGGTTCATTATGCTCCCCATAAAGTCATCGATGTAAAGGACATCGACACGGACGTTCTCTTATGTTCGGCTTATAAGTTCTTCGGCCCTCATCTCGGTGTTATGTACGTGCATAAGAGAGTGGGAGAGAAGATCAAATCCATAAGAGTCCTGGCAAATGACAATACTGAAATGCCTTATAAGTTCGAAACGGGGACTCCGGCTATGGAGCTGGCTGCCGGAGCGGCGGAAGCCGTAGAGTTCATAGCCGATATCGGTGCAGTACACATGGACCAGATGGAGGAAAGAGTAAAGCATTTATCAGGAAGAAGGAAGAACATCGTAGCCGGAATGCTAGCCATCGAAGAGTATGAAGAGAGTCTTGCGGCTCAGCTGCGAAGAGAGCTGCCAAAGATTCCGGGACTTAAAGTATACGGACCTGAAGAGGGACATCAAAGGACTTCTACAGTTTCCTTTACCATCGACAATGTGCACTCGGCGGAGATTGGGAAGTTCTTTGCAGAAAGGGGCCTCTTCGTTTGGGACGGTGACTTTTATGCCATCGAAACCATTAACAACGTATTAAAACTCGAGGATAAAGGCGGATTTGTCAGAATTGGACTTGCTCCTTATAACCTGCAGAGTGAAATTGACGGCGTTATCGAAGCAGTGAAGGATTTTGTGAAATGAAGACTTTAAAATTGCTTTTGCTAGGTTTTGGCAATGCGGCTCAGGCCTTTGCTGATCTTCTAATAGACAAAGAAACTGAAATAGCCGATCAATTCGGCTATGAAGTATCTGTTGTAGGAATCGTTACAAAGAGTCGCGGTTGCCTGGTAAATCAGCAAGGCATAGATTTAAAAAAAGCCTTGGGCGATGTCTGGACAAAGGGGAAATTTGATAATGGGCAGAAAGGTTTTACGCAGATTACTTCCATGGAAGCGGCGAAAGGCCTGGAATACGATGTTCTTGTCGAATTGACTGCCCTGGATATTTTTACCGGGCAGCCCGCCATTGATCATATTAAGACGGCGTTTTCTCGTGGGAAGCATGTGATAACTGCAAACAAGGGGCCCGTGGCCTGGGCTTTCAGAGAACTGAAAGAAATGGCACAGGAACAAGGTTCCTTGTTTTTCTATGAAACTACGGTAATGGACGGGACCCCAGTTTTCAACCTGGTACGGGAGACGCTGAAGCTGTGCAGGGTGACGGAAGTTGAAGGAATTCTCAACTCCACCACCAATTTTATCCTTGAAGAACTGGCCAAGGGTAAAGAATATGACAGCGTAATCGCGGAGGGCAAGTGCCGCGGATTTATTGAAGCTGATCCGTCTATTGATATCGATGGGTGGGATGCGGCGGCCAAAGTTGCTGCTTTGCTTAACGTCCTGATGGATGCGGGGATAACCCCCGGAGAGATTGATCGGACAGGAATCGGAGGCATTACGAAAGAGCAGATCCGCGAGGCACGGGCAAGAAACAACGTAATCAAGCTGATATGCCGTGGCACCATTGAAAATGGAAAGGTGGTGGGTTCGGTAAAGCCGGTGGAGGTGCCCATAACCAGTTTGCCTGCCACCATTGACGGAACATCTTCCTATGTGTCTATAACCACGGATTTAATGGGCAAGGTTTCGATTGTGGAGCATGCGCCGGAAATAGAGCAGACGGGATACGGCATATTAATCGACCTTATTAACCTGATTGATTGTCTATAGTTTTTCTTGCAGTAATCAGTATGTAGTCGCAGCAACTGCATCATTGCTATTTAAAAAACCCGCGTGTATAATTAACTGCAGAATGTGAATAAAAAGAAAAAGGAGTTTTATTTATGAGCAGCTTGGAAAAGAAATATCCTTACGTTGAAGTGGACTTGAAAAAACTTCGTCACAACATCGATGCGGTGGTGAATATATGTAAAGAACAGGGCATAAGCATTGCGGGTGTTGTCAAGGGATTTAACGGTATCCCCGAAACACTGCCTCTTTATCAGGAGTCAGGATGCACATCCATAGCAAGCTCCAGGCTGGAGCACATTGAAGATGCGAGAAATTTAGGCCTTGAGGGTCCTTTCATGCTTATACGGATTCCCATGTTAAGTGAAGTGCCCGATCTTGTACGCCTGGCGGACATTAGCCTTAACAGCGAGGTGGAAGTGCTCCGCGCCATCAACGAGGAATGTAAAAAACAAGGCAAAACTCATAAGGTGATCCTCATGGCGGATCTGGGCGATCTGAGAGAAGGTTTCTGGGACGTGGACGATCTGGTGAACGCTGCGGTTTTGGTTGAAAAAGAGCTGGATCACCTCATATTGGAAGGAATCGGAACTAACTTGGGTTGTTACGGTTCCATAGTCGCCACACCCGAGAAAATGGAAGAACTGATCCAAAGAGCAGAAGCTATAGAAAAAGCCATCGGAAGACAGTTGAATATCATTTCCGGAGGCGGAACCACATCATTCCCGTTGGTCATTAACCGCACAATGCCGGAAAGGATCAACCACCTGCGCATGGGAGAAGGCATTGCGCTGGGTAAAGATCTGGCGGATCTCTGGGGACTGGATATGAGCTTCCTCCATAAGGATGTGTTTACACTGCGGGCTCAGATTATCGAGATAAAGGACAAGCCCAGCTACCCCGTAGGGGAAATCTTCGTGGATTGCTTCGGCAACAAAGGTGTCTATGAGGACAGAGGAATCCGCAGAAGGGCGATTCTGGGTATTGGGAAAGTGGATTTTTGTCTCGACAGCCAGTTGGAGCCCAGACTGCCGGGTGTGGAGGTTCTCGGAAGCAGCAGCGACCATCTGATCGTGGATATTCAGGATTGCAAGGAAGAACTTAAAGTAGGCGATATTCTGGAGTTCGACCTGCGCTACTCCACTATGGTCTTCCTGACAGGATCAAGATACGTGCGGCTGGAGATCAAGCAATGAACCGGGTCCCATACAACATATCTCCAAACCAGCCCTTTGTACCGTTGCTATTTGCAGGAGATATCAACGTGTACAGCATGGCCAGGGCTTTCCATGAACTCTATGGAATACGGCCTTACGTGTACGGAAAATACCCTGCATGGCCATGCCATAGAAGCAGGATCATGCATTATACGGCGAACAGCAGGGCGGACGAGCAGGATACTTTCTTCTCTCTGGTAACGGGATTTGCAAAGGAGCATCAGGATAAGAAAGTGTTGCTTCTGGGTTGCGGTGACAGCTACGTACAGTTGATCAGCGCAAACCTTGACAGGCTGCCGGACAACGTAATCGCGCCCTATATCCCCATCGACATGATGAGGGATCTCACGCATAAGGAAAAATTTTACGCCATGTGCGAGAAGGCGGGAGTGGACTATCCCGCCACCTTCGTTCATCGGAAGGAGATGGGCAACGGGTTCCGGTTGCCTTTTGATGCTCCTTATATAATCAAGCCTTCAAACGGTGTTGAATACTGGAAGCATCCCTTCCCCGGGCAGAAAAAGGTTTTTAAAGCGGAAACTCGGGAAGAACTGGAAAAAGTATTGGATGCCATTTATGAATCCGGTTACGACGACAGCGTCATCATCCAGGACTTTATTCCCGGAGATGATACTTATATGCGGGTGTTGACCAACTATTCCGATCAGAGAGGCGAGGTAAAGCTCATGTGCCTGGGCCACGTGCTGCTGGAAGAACACACCCCCCATGGGATCGGCAACCATGCGGTCATCATTACGGAAAGCAATGAGGAGTTGGAAGACCGGTTTCGTAAACTTCTTGAAGGAATGAACTATGTGGGGTTTTCCAATTTTGACATCAAGTACGATCAGAGAGATGGAAAATACAAGGTGTTTGAAATCAACACCCGGCAGGGCAGGAGCAATTACTATGTGACGGCTGCCGGAGCGAACCTGGCACAATACGTAGTTGAAGACTGGATCTACAATCATCCCATAGATTTTCGCCGGGTGGACAAGGAATTCCTCTGGATGGTGGTTCCAAGGGGTGTTGCTTTCAAATATATCAAGCCTGAGGAGTACAGGCAGAAGATGAAAAGTCTGATCCGTGAAGGAAAAGTGATGAACCCCCTGTACTATCATGCGGACAAGGGCTTCTTCAGGAAATTAACGCTTTGGAAGACCCAGCTTGCACATTATTTTAAATACAGAAAATATATGTGATGCCGCGGGGAAGGTCCCTGTGATGGCAAGATCAAAACGGGGCAATTCCCGCTATTTTATTACAGAAGGAGAGCACACATGTGGGGGCAAGAAGATAAGGTGTTAGGCGTAGTGGGCGGCATGGGCCCGCTGGCGACGCAGCTGTTTTACAGGATGCTCATCGATATGACGGAAGCTTCCCGTGACCAGGATCATCTGGACATGATCATTCTGAATCACGCTTCCATGCCGGATCGGACGGAAATGATCCGCTTGGGCCGTACGGAGGAACTATTTCAGGCTCTGCTGAAAGACGTAAAAAAACTGGAAGAAAGCGGAGTGACGGCCATTGCCATCCCCTGCAACACATCTCATTTGCTTGCAGATCGACTGCAGGCGGAAATAAATGTGCCTATTATCCATATGATCCGAGAAACGGTTAAATCTATAAAAGAGCGTCGGGCGGGGATCAAGCGTGTGGGCATCCTGGCCACGGACGGGACAATAGCCAGCGATCTCTATCAAAAAGCGTGCACCGAGGCGGGGATCCAGCCTTTCGTTCCGTCTGAAACGGGTCAAAGGCTCGTGATGAAGATTATCTATGAGGGGGTCAAGGGCGGCAACCCCATAGATTACAACGATTTCATAAAAATTGAAGGAGAATTGGCAGCCAACGGCTGCGAAGCCGCCATCATGGCATGTACGGAGCTTTCATGCTTTAAGGAAATGTATCGGCTTCCCGACTATTATATCGATGCCATGGAAGTTTTGGCGGCCAAATCCATACAGGTATGCGGCAGAAAGCTTAAAGAGAAGGAAGGAGCATTATAAGCATGTCCTTGCGCAGATATGATTTACAACAATATATTCATCTGCTTGATGAGCAGCAATTGATTCAGTATATACAAGCAGATCAAAATGCATTGGAGCGCGAGGTGGAACATCTTTCCTATGATTCAAGGGATATGAAGCCGGGAGGGTTGTTCATCTGCAAAGGAACTCATTTCCTCCCCCGCTATTTGCAGGAAGCTGTGGATAGGGGGGCGTTCTGCTATATCAGCGAAAAGGAATATGATCTGTCCGGTAAAGA
>JAAYNC010000213.1:0-24214 GCA_012521055.1 Eubacteriales Family XIII. Incertae Sedis bacterium | reverse complement strand
CCTCATTATTTCTATTCCAAGAATCAGAACGAACAAAAGCATTATCGGGGGTATTTATAAAACAAGTGATTGGAGGAGTATGAGAATGAAACGGATTATTCCATTGGCGTTATGTTTTTTATTAATTATTTCATTTGCCTTTACTGAACCCGTATTCTCGGCTGGGGAGACCATAACATGGACCGGAGATGCTGGTGACGGACTATGGCATACTGCCGGTAACTGGAATCCGGCACAAGTGCCGGGTGACGGTGATTTAGTAAAGGTGGAAGGGGTAATACCTGTTGCGCCTACTGCGCCGCAGGACTTCATCGCTACGCCGGGCGACGGACAAGTGATGTTAAGCTGGATTCCACCTGACAACAACGGGGGTAGCGCGATCAGAAAATACCAGGTTGCTAAAGATGACGGTGAAAACTGGATAGATGTGGGGCTGAATACTTCCTACACTTTCACCGGCTTAACCAACGACACGGAGTATACATTTAAAGTACGGGCGGTCAATGGCGTCGGTGCGGGAGCCGAGGCAACTGTGACAGCCACACCGACAGTACTTGTGTGTGAAATTACAGGGACCGGCATGGGATACTTCACATTGGATGCTGCACTGGAAGCAGTAACAAGCGGACAGACCATCAAACTGTTTAACAATATTACCCACACCTCCCCCATTCAGATAGATGGCAAGACTATCTACTTCGAGCTGGGGAATTATGATCTTTTGGTGGATACCAGCGATAATCCGGGTGCGCAGTATGTGCTCAAAGTAGAAAATGGAGGCAAGATAGGCCTTAAAGGATCCGGAGCTGGGGAGTTCAACATAAGGAGTACTTTCGATGAGATTAGTTACGGTGTGCGAGTGGAAGGCGCCAACTCGGAAGTCACAGTGAACAACATAGAAGTGCCAGGTGGCATCGGTGTAAGCATGTCAGTTTCCGGTTCCTATCCCCAAAGCGTCAGTATCACTGTGAACGGCAATATAATTGCCGGCGACAGAGGAGTAGAGGTTAATGCGGAGAACGGCAGTGTTATTGTAAACGGGGATATTACTGCCGGATATACGGGCGTGCAGGCTGCGGCAAATCGTGGCACAGAGGTTACTGTAAACGGCAATATCACCGTGATAGGAAAATATCCGAACGGTGCGGGAGTTTTTGCCGCTTGGCAAACCACAGTTACGGTTACCGGCGATGTGATTGGCCAGGGGACCGGCTATACTGGTATTCATGCACAAGGCGGATTTGTTGAGGTGAGAGGAGATGTGGTGTCATCCGACATAGGTGTCAAGGCAGAGCGGGGCCCTGCTTATCCGATTTCCAATGGCGTAGTGATAATCCACGGCAGCCTTTCTGCAGGAACTCTGTTTATAGTAATTGAGTCCACAGAAAAAACTCCTGAGGAAACCACCGTACCTACCACGAAAGAAGACTTTCTCACTTACACGGATGGCAATAACACCGTTTGGATCGGGAGTGCAGGTAATCAAATTTCTACTTATACCGTAGGTTTCTACAGTGACGGCTCGCTCTACGACAGTAAAAGTGTAGTCGGTGGTTTCGCGCTTGGGATTAACTGGCCGGAGGATCCGACGAGGACCGGATACAATTTTGAGGGCTGGTTCGCCGGAGAGGACGGAACGGGAACACAATATACAAGTTCTACTATTGTAAATAACGATGTTGACTTGTACGCAAAATGGACGCCTATCCCCGACAGTGGAAACGGTAGCAGCGGCAGCAGCAGCGGCAGACGTGCAAGTCAGGTTCCCGCGTATCAAGCGACGGTAAAGACAGAAGACGGCGCGGAAAAGGCGATCCAGATGAATGTTGGCAGGGATGTGGGGACCGTCTTTCTTGAAGAGGATCCCTGGCATACTAGACCTCAAGACAAAACGGAGGTTACGATTCCATCAATACCCGGCGTGAACGAATATTCTCTTGGCTTGCCGATGGCGGGGCTGTCAAAAGATGATGGCCTGGGAAGGATGACTATCAATACAGGTGTGGGAAGCGTTACGGTTCCATCCAATATGCTGGCAGGTGTACCTGGCATCATTGGAAGTAAGGCGGAGATTGCAATCGGTCAGGGAGATAAGGGGAATCTGCCGGAGGAAGTGAAAACTCTCATCGGTGACAGGCCTCTGATAAGCATAAACTTGTCCGTTGATGGAAAGAAGATAAATTGGGGCAATCCTAACGCGCCAGTCACTGTATCTATTCCCTATACTCCAACTGCGGAAGAGCTTGCCAACCCGGAAAGCATTGTAATATGGTACATCGACGGCTCCGGAAATGTGGTCTCGGTACCCAATGGGCGTTATGATTCAGCTGCCGGGGCCGTAACATTCACAACCACCCATTTAAGTGATTTCGCTGTGGCATATAATCCGGTGGAATTTTATGATGTGTCGGAGGATGTATGGTGTCATAAAGCGGTATGCTTCATTGCGGCGAGGGAGATTTCAAAAGGTACGGGCAACGGTAATTACAGCCCCGAATCCAATCTGACGCGCGGTGAATTCATAGTATTGATGATGAGAGCTTACGGTATGGCTCCGGATGAGAATCCGGTTGATAACTTCTCCGATGCGGGAGACACCTATTACACAGGCTACCTTGCGGCGGCGAAACGCCTCGGTATTACCTCCGGTGTGGGGGAAAATATGTTTGCGCCTAAGAAGCAAATTACCCGTCAGGAAATGATTACCCTGCTGCATAATGCCCTGAATCTTATTGATCAACTGCCGCAAGGTAGTTCCGGCAAGACCTTGATAGATTTCAATGATGCTGCAGAGGTTGCTCCTTGGGCCAAGGATGCTATGTCCGACTTTGTGGAAAGCGGCGTGGTCTACGGTTCAAACGGCAAACTCAATCCGATAAGTTCAACCACAAGGGCGGAGATAGCGCAGGTGTTGTATAGCCTGCTCTGCAATTAACAGACCTCATCCTTAGATAATACTAAGCAAAAGGCATTGTCGCTCCGGCAATGCCTTTGCGTTTTATGGAGACTTGAATTTGATGAGAACCTTGTATTTGGTATCCGGCGCTTTTTACAACTTGGCCCAAAACAAGACACCTAATGCATGGACATCAAATACAAATTGACGTCAAAACAAGTTGGCAGATGCAAGCATGCCTTGAAATGGATACTGTGCGGCGCTATTCTTGTTGTGGCGGTAGTTTTAAAAGTGAATGTAGTTCTGTGAATATGAGGAGAGAGAAATAAAAATGAAGAAGACGATTGCAATATTATTAATGGTTGTCCTTATATTGTCTTTGAGTGGCTGTGAGGGAAATGTTAGCAGAGTAAATATCATTGATGTTGATTCTGAAATATATTCGAAATCTGAGATAAATGACGCCATTGATATAGTTCTAAAGCATTTTAAGGATTATTTTAAAGGGTGCACACTAAGAGAGATTCAATATGCGGGAGATGATTCCTATAAAGAATTCGAAGAATGGGCTGAACAGTACGATGCAGAACAGGCAATTATACTTATATCATCTTTTGATGTAGATTCTTCAGGCGGGGATGGCAGCTTGAATCCTAATACTACTTATGATGATTGGAAATGGATTTTAACACGCAAAGACAATCAGGAATGGACACTGCAAACATGGGGTTACTAATGTATGCTATAGTGTTACTGATGTATGTTCTAGATCGAAAATCAGTTAGTGGATACTTTGTTTACTTTCAATCTGTTATGAAAGATAAAACCAAATCAAAAATTACTCCTTGTCTACTTTTCTATTCAATGTTTTGTCTACTTTTAACCCTCGCAGTAAACAAGAATTAGAGATGCGGCCTTATACTCGTCTATTTTTAACTTGCAAAGTAGACAGAAATCAAAATTGCAAGATGGTCTTTGTCTATTATTAACCCTTGAAGAAGACAAAAAAACAAAAGTCCAAGATGGTTTTGTCTATTTTTAGTTTGCAAGGTAGACAAGAATTAGGACTGCCGGCCGGTTCTTGTCTACTTTTCATTTTTGAGTTAGACAACTATCATGGAAACAAACTGATATTGTCTATTATTAGCCTGCAAAGTAGACAAGAATTAGGATTGGTGGCAAGGCCTTGTCTACTTTCACTCTGCAAAGTAGACAACAATTAGGACTGCCGGCCGGTTCTTGTCTACTTTTCATTTTTGAGTTAGACAACTATCATGGAAACAAACTGATATTGTCTATTCTTGTCTATTTGGTCGGTTATTGGCTGCATTGGATTTGCTAAGAAGACAAGAACATGGAACTTCGTCATGCCTTCAAGTTCGCAAATACAAGTTTGCCTTGAATTGGAAGCGGCACTGAGTTATGCTTTATTTAGAAATTGGTTTTATTGGTCGGTGCGCGTATCTAAGTAGTGACCACTGAATACACCGGAAAGTTGCATTGTCAGGCATAAAGTCATAAAACAAGATCTGTTGCATATGAGGCACAAGCCGGAAAAGAGGTGTGTTTATGGCCAATTCAGGGCGTACATTTTTGAGTTCAATCATTATTGCTATATTGTTGCTAGTATCTGTAGAAATGCCCTGTTTTGCGGCCGGAGACAGCGTAGTCCGATATATAATCATGCGGTTGTTTTGAAGGATTGGATCGAAAAAAAATTGCATGGTTACGTTGATGGTCTGTTTATGTTTTTGTTGCCCACAGAAAAATGAGAAAAATATAAGAATTATTTCCTATTAGGTAATAAAAAGAACTCGTTCAAGGTTCCTTTTTCCCGGCCGCAACTCAATTAAATACAAAAAATCAACAGGGACAGTCCCTTTTGATTTTTTGCAAAAGAGACTGTTCCTTTGATTTTTTATTATTGACATTTGTCGGAAAAATGTGCACAATAGAAAATGAATATGACATATGTCAGAAACCGCAGGCTCCGGTTATCTCTGATTCTTGTGAAAATAAAATGATGCGGAGAGGTGTTAAGTTTATGCCTAGACCGGTGAAATGGAGAAAAGTATGCTGCCTACCTGAAAGCAGTAGATTCGGGGCTCTTGATTCACATGCTGATTCTAGAGATTTCGTGAATATGACAGTAGATGAGTATGAAACTATAAGACTCATCGATTTGGAAGGGTTCACACAGGAAGAGTGCGCAAACAAAATGGGCGTGGGACGCACCACCGTTCAAGGGATTTATTCGAGAGCGAGAAAAAAAATAGCAGAATCCCTTGTCAACGGCAAGGTGCTTTTGATTGAAGGCGGGGAATACCGTCTTTGCGAAGGCATGGGAACCGGCTGCGGAAGAGGCTGCCACAGACATAGGCACAGGCGGTAGAAAAACGATGCAATTGCTATTAAAAGAAGGCGGTGGGCCAAAATCATGATTATTAAAACTTTAGTGGAGAACACGTCGATATCGAAGGATTTGGGCAGCGAACATGGGCTCAGCCTTTATATTGAGGCAAACGGCCGAAAGATCTTATTCGATGTAGGGGCCAGTGAGCTGTTTTTTGAAAACGCCAAGAAGTTGGACGCGGATATTTCAGACGTAGATTATCTGGTAATTTCCCACGGGCATTATGACCACGGCGGCGGGTTAGAGGTCTTTTTACAGGAAAACAAAAAAGCCGAGGTGTTCTTGCAACGCCTTGCTTTCGGGAAATATTACGCCATACGGCCGAATAATGAATTGTCATATATCGGTCTTGATGAAAAGCTGAAAAAGAACAGGCAAATGGTGTTTGTGACGGATCGGTTTTTTATCAGCAGAGGGATTCATGTCTTCACAAACATCGTTCAAAAAGAACCCATACCGGCGTCAAATCGCGTTTTGCTCATGGAGACAAACGGGGAAAGGATGCAGGATACTTTTAACCACGAGCAGGTTCTCATAATCGAGGAGGCTGGGAAAACGCTTTTGGTAACGGGCTGTGCCCACAATGGAATCGTTAATATTCTGGAACATTTTCATGACTTTACGGGGCGGATGCCTGATTATGTAATAGGCGGTTTCCATCTTTCCAGCCCCACGTCGGACACGAGCGAAAGTTTTGAGAAAATCGATGAAATAGGCAAGTACTTGCTTTCGACAAATGCAAAGTATTATACCTGCCACTGCACAGGCATGGAACCCTATAACAGGCTAAAGGCTGTTATGGGCGATAGCATCGAATACCTGGCAACAGGCAGTGAAATAACAATCTAAACAATGCAAAGATAAGGAGCCAAGATTATGAGCCAAAATTGCAATCAAAATTGTAGCAGTTGTTCGGAGGACTGTAGGGAAAGAACGGTAAATACAAGTGACTTTATCGCAAAACCTCATGAGATGAGCAGCATCAAAAAGGTTATCGGCGTTGTCAGCGGGAAAGGGGGAGTCGGCAAATCCCTGGTAACCTCCATGCTTGCAGTTGCCATGAACAGGAGGGGCTATCACACGGCCATTCTGGATGCGGATGTTACCGGGCCTTCTATTCCCAAAACATTTGGTATCATGGAAAAGGCCAAGGGATATGAATCCGGCATACTCCCCGTTACAACCCGGACCGGCATCGATATTATGTCCGTCAACCTGCTTTTGGAAGACGATACGGATCCGGTGGTATTTAGAGGGCCGATTATTTCCGGTACGGTGAAACAATTCTGGACTGACGTCATCTGGGGCGATGTGGATATTATGTTCATCGACATGCCGCCCGGAACCGGCGATGTTCCTCTTACGGTATTTCAATCCATTGCAGTGGATGGGATTATTGTAGTTACTTCGCCTCAGGAACTGGTCTCCATGATTGTATCAAAGGCGGTTAAGATGGCTGAAATAATGGATGTCCCAATCATCGGCCTGGTAGAGAATATGTCATATTTCAAATGTCCTGATAACGGTAAAGACTACAGAATTTTCGGTGACAGCCACATTGAAGAGATAGCCGACAATCATAATCTGCAGGTCCTTGCTAAATTGCCAATTGATCCGAAAATTTCAGAAGCCTGCGACAAGGGTGCGATAGAGTTCCTTGAAGCCGACTGGCTCGACCCTGTCGCAATAGTACTAAAGCAAAAAATTAAAAAGGACAGTACATTTTGATTTCTTGATATATGTGGATAATAGGACTAAAATAATTGATGGAGCGATCAAAAGGGACTGTCCCTTTTGATTTTACCTTTTGATTTTTTGAAAGGGGTGAGAGTATGATTGTTGATGAGCTGATCTATGAGGCTTTAGACAGGGCAGGCCGCCGAAAGATTAAGGATGTTCGAGTGGGACTTGGATATACTTGTGTTATGTTGGAGGATGACAATTGTGGGTTGGCTCTTACTTTTCGGGAGAATCTGGGAGATTGCTGCGGGGTTTTGAATGTGGCAGGCGGTCTGATCGGAACCGGCGCTGACACAATTATACCCTGGGCAAAAGATAACCATAGGCTGAAAGCTGCGGTGGGGCTTGCTGCTATTAACGCAGTGTTAAACGATCCTCGAAAGGATTGGGATAAAGGAAATGTATTGGAGGCTTTTACCCTGAACGAATCGGAAACCTTCGGCATGGTGGGCGCTTTTCACCCGATCATACCCAGAATTAAAGCCATGACGAAGAACATATATGTCTTTGAGCGGAAAGTACCGGAGGGAAGCGATTTATATCCTTCAGAATCTATTCCTCAACATCTCCCCAAATGCGATGTGGTTGTGTTAACTGCCACCAGCATTATTAATCACACTATTGACGATATCGTTCCTCACATAAAAAACGCCAGGGAAGCATGTATTGTGGGACCGTCCACACCTCTTTGTCCTGAGGTGTTTAAGAAGTACAACATCACGCTTCTTGCTGGAAGCGTAGTTAAAAAACCCGAGTTCATCCTGCAAGTTATCAGCCAGGCAGGAGGTACCATGGCTATGAAACCAGGTATTGACCAGGTTTTAGTGAGGACTTGAAAGGTGCAAAAAGGAGCTAATAGTTTATGGAGTATTTGAGGACGGATTATCATGTGCATCCGGATTATTCAATCGATGGCACTCCCGTCAAGATCAGGGAGTATTGCGAGAAGGCTTTAGAATTAGACATAAAGGAACTATGTTTTACGACCCATGTGGAGTTGGATCCGGCGCGCAGGGAAATAGATAATTTCGTCTATTTAAATGGCGAGAAGGCGTCCGTTTACAATTATGTTTGGCTGGACAACTATTTTGAAGAGATTGCCCGGGCGCAGGATGAGTTCGAACAAGCGGGTCTTAAAGTGAAGGCCGGAATCGAAATAGGGTACAATCCGGGATGCGAGAAGCATGTCGAATACATTGTAAACAACTACCCCTTTGATTTTGTAATGGGTGCCATCCATTGCCTCGACCATATTGCAATTTCTTCCATGAAAGAGAGCCTTCGCTTTTTTAAAAACAAGAGTTTGGGGGAATTGCGGAATGAGTATTTCGCCATGCTGATGGAGATGGTGAAGACAGGATTATTTGATTGCGTTGCCCACGTGGACCTGTATATTAGGTATGGAATCAGGGTTTACGGGTCTGATATATTTACCGTTCATCGCGGTGCCGCGGAACCGGTTTTTGAGGAAATGGCCCGCAGGGGGATGGGGCTGGAAATCAATACTTCCAGCCGCCATAGGGGGTTGGAGGAATTCCATCCTACCGGGGAGATACTCGATCTGGCTGTGAAGTCGGGGATTGAAGTTTATACGGTGGGTTCGGATGCCCATTCCCTTGATATCCTGGGATGTTACATAGATGAAGCCCTGGAAATACTCAAAGAACGCAATCTGCGAAATCACGTTTTTACCCGGAGGAAAGCCACTCCTTTCTAATGATGATTGATATGAGCATTTGCTAAATAATAAAGACCGCGGAAATGAACAGACGCGGTCTCTTTTTAATATAGCTTACGCACATTGTATAATCGATAGAAGGTTTGTAGGTGAGTGATAACCGCAAGGACTATCAGAGCTGCGGGCACTAAATTAATAATACCTCCCAACATGATAATAAACAATCTTACGTCGCGATTTGCGGCGAAATAACGAAGCGGGCCGTCGTGCATTCCGGAAATAAAAGGCTGACCGTAAACGTTGCGGTATTTTTCTTTGAAAAGCATGGACGTGGGAAAACCGGCGAGAGCCGTAGCGCCCACCAACAGTGTTGCGATATGGCCGGTGTAGGAATACCATGAATAGGTCATTCCCATTACAATCAGGTAATCTCCGTAGCGGTCGAGAATAGAGTCAAATAACTCGCCGAATTTACTTTTTAAGAACTTCAATCGCGCGATTTCGCCGTCAACGCCGTCGAGAATGGAAGTGAATTGGGCCAACAATCCTCCCGCAATGGGACTTGAGACGGCGAAGAAAATCGCCGAGGCTGCTGAAACCAAGAGTGATATAAATGTGATTTGATTCGGCGTTATTCTTGTGGGAGCTAAAAGCTTTGTTATCCTGAGGGAAACTTTTCGATTGATAATTCGTGAAATAATGCCGTCTTTAGGCGGTATCAGCGATTTTAAGAGCATCTTTTCACACTGTTTGTAGCTTTGATAATCATCTACATCTATCCAGTTGTTTTCTATGAAATGCAGCTTGACCTTGCCTTGCTCTGCCATGAGGTTTACCGAATCAGTGAGGGTGAAGGCTCCTTTATTAATGGATTTAGAGAGGGCTTCCAATAATGCGCCGGTACCCATGAAAAGGCCGCAATCTACCGCATTAAAATCCTCCAGCCCTTTTCCGAGCTTGATGGCAAGGTTGTCTCCGGCTTTTACCTTGGTGCACTCCTCAAGGTCATATACTTGGTTCAAGCGTTTGTCCGAAGCGAGAAGCAGCTCGTCGTCGTTGATATCTTCCGCAGCAGCTATGAAAGATTTCAGCGCATCCAGTTCAAAAATATGGTCGGACATCATCAATATAAATTTTTCACCCTGCTGGTATTCCTTGAGGAAGGTATGGGCCGACACACCATTGCCCAGCTTCCAGTCGGGATTGTGCAAATATTTAATTTGTACCCCGAGTCTGTCCCCGTTTCCCAAATGATTCTGAATCTCATCGTCATAACAACCGGTGATAATTACGAATTCATTTACTCCACATTGGCGAAGGGACAAAATATTACGCTCTATGAGGGATAGTCCCAATAAGCGTACAAGAGGCTTGGGCCGCTTGAATTGCGGCCGCAGCCTCTCGCCTGCTCCTGCAGCTAATAAAACAGCTCTCATTACCGTTCCTTCCTACCTTCAACAAACTCTGCAACCATCTTTTTGGCTTCGGTATCCGTGTACTGAATCGGCGGGGATTTCATTGTAAAGGCTGAGATGGAGTACAGGGGGCCACCGATTTTACGATCCAATGCCAGCTTCATGCAGCGAATGGCGTCGATCATCACGCCGCCGCTGTTCGGAGAGTCTTCTACGGATAGTTTTACATCTACTGTCAGAGGAACGTTGCCAAAACCTCTTCCTTCGAGTCTTATGAAGCAGATTTTGTTATCGTTCAGCCAGGGCACGTAATCGCTGGGGCCAATATGTATGTTTTCACTGGGCATAGCTACCTTCAGCTCGGACTGTACCGACTGGGTCTTGGATTTTTTCTTTGATTCAAGTCTGTTGCGGTTAAGCATGTTCATGAAGTCAGTATTTCCACCGAAGTTCAGCTGATATGTACGATCTACGCTGACGCCACGATTTTCAAACAGCTTGGTCAGGGTTCGGTGGATAATGGTTGCACCTACCTGGCTTTTAACATCGTCACCTATGATGGGGATGTTTTTATCCTGGAACTTCTTTGCCCATTCCTCGTCCGAAGCGATAAAAACAGGCATAGCATTGATGAAGCCTACATTTGCTTCAAGACATGCTTCAGCATAAAACCTTGCGGCTTTTTCTGATCCGACGGGCAAATAGTTAATGAGGATGTCAGCTCCACTTTCTTTCAGGACTTTTACCACATCACAAGGTTTTTCATCGGCTATGAGGAAGTTCTTATCCTGGCTTTCATCGGTCATATGATCCGAGACACCGTCCAGAACTTCCCCCATCTGTACCTTTACAGGATAATCCGGGAGTTTTTCATAAAAAACTTTAGCGCAGTTGGGCTTTGCAAAAACCGCTTCTTTGAGACCCTTGCCTACCTTGCGCTTGTCCACGTCAAAGGCTGCAACAACGTTTACATCAGCAGGTGTGTAACCGCCCAGATTGTAGTCGATGAGCCCTATAGTGTTTTCCGGAGATACTTTATACATCTCGAGTCCTTGCAACAGGGCACTTGCGCAGTTACTCACACCTACGATAGCAATGTTAATTCTCGACATAAAAATACCTCCTGACATAAATTTATTTAACTCAAATAGAGAGTTAGTCTTAAATGTATGAATATTATCTTAATTGTTGAGGTTTTGCTGCATTAAATGATTGCTTTGCACATAAAAAGCACTTCCTAATTGGAAGTGCTCGCCAATAGTGATAATACTTCCAATTAATCAGTCAAAATTTATTAAGATTATTAATATTGATAGAATTAGTCCGGACAATTCGGACCTTCAGAAAAAAGCGTTAGCACTTGTCGCTATATGCTGCTGATAAGTATTATAGTAAATCTTCTAACAAATTGCAAGATTTTTAGTAAAGAAATTGCCAGGGAAATCATTAGGGACGGTTTCATTACAACGAAATTCAGAACCGTCCCCAGTGGTTTCCAAGTATAAATGATTTATTCACCCATCATTATATACATGATATCTTGTGTAAGTGTTGCTGCTGCAATGGCGGTGATGTTGCTGGGATCCTTGTCGGGGAGTACTTCTACCATATCAGCTGCAACAACATTAATACCTCTGAGACCTTGCAATAATTTTCTTACGAAATCCGTTGAGGGGCCCCCGATTACCGGGGTTCCTGTTCCTGGTGCTGCTGACGGGTCGAGAGCATCTATATCAAATGATATGTAAACAGGCATATCGGCTGCAATTTTCTTTATTTCATCGGCTAAAGCTTTGTGTCCCATGTCGATGGCATCCATGGAATGTATAATATTGTACCCGCACTCAGTCATCTCTGTTCTAATAAACACCTGTACAGAATGAGCCGGGTCGATACATCCTTCTTCCTGGAGATCATATGCGAAGTTGGCATGAGTCATATTTCTTGTGCCATCGGGATTGACTTCACTCTTTGTGCTGTCTTGGTGTGAATCAAAATGAATCAGAGCAAGTTTACCATATTTTTCAGCAGCTGCGCGAATGGGCCCGTAAGGTATGGTATGATCTCCACCCAGAGTCATCAACTTGCAGCCCGCGTCGAGAATTTTCTTCGCGTGTTTGTATAAATCTTCAATCATGAATGATGTGGCTTTAGCACCCGCCCAGTAACCAACATCACCGTAGTCAATCACCTTGGCAACGTCGCTTAATTTATTCTTCCACGGATATTTAAAGCAACATGCGATAAGACTCTGCTCTCTGATCGCCCTCGGTCCAAATCTTGCTCCCGGGCGAAATGTTACACCGTTGTCAAAAGGCACCCCCATAACAACTATATCCGCACCCTCCACATCTTGAGTCATAGGAGTACGATTCCAGCTTAAAATGCCTGCATAATGCAAATGTTCCTGCATGCGATATTCCATATATAATACATTCTCCTTTCTGGCTACTCTGAATATTAGTATATTTAAATATTGTTGACAACAAAAGCATTCTAAGCCATCTCTTCCATGGCATACCGAGATGGCTCTGAATGCTTTCAGAATTAACCCGGTAGTAAAGAAACAAGTATTTTATTTACAGTTCGATTTCCATTGCTACTGCGCGAACCGGAGAACCATCCGTCCCAACAATTTTCAGAGGAAATGCGGCGACGAAAACATTGTCAAAATCTATGCGGTCAAAGTACGCCCAATTTTCCCCGATCATCAGTCTCTTTTCTGCGAAGAGATCGTGTACTGGGAATTCCGTCCCGCCAGTCTGATCCGCATTAATCGTATCGATACAAAGAAACCGAACTCCTTTGTTTACCAGATATTCTGCCACTTCAAGAGATACATATGGATGTTTGAAGAACTCTTCAGTGCCCACTTTCTTATACCAGTTGGTATTGAAGAGAACAATCGTTCCTTTCCTAATCTTTTCATCATAGGGCATTACATCATTCATGGTGATCTTTTCATTCGGTTTTTTGTCAGTTACTCTAATAACCACCGCTTCGCCGAAGAAAAAATCCAATTCCATTTTTTCTATGGTATCTCCTTCATTGCTGAAGTGATAAGGCGCATCTACATGAGTACCCGTCTGGGTTCCTATATAGACAGAAGAAAGGTTATAGCCATCACTTTCCAAAGTAGTCGCAACTGAGATTTTCGGCTCGGGATCTCCGGGATAAATCGGTGTTTGCTCTGTAATATCCCAACTCAAATCCACAAACTTTTTTATCTTCATTTTTCTCTCCTCTTTTCTTACCAGACACTAGTTTTAAATAAGATCCTTGAATTCGGACATGTTAATCGGTTTGCCTTGCCTTCTCTCTATGATTGCCTCACGGACCCGATCGTGTTTTTCCTTGCTAAGAGGATATTTCAATACGATAAGAATGGTAACGATGTAAAGTCCTCCGACCAGGAAACCGAATATATTCTTAATTCCCGCAAGGGTTTCGGGTGCCAGTACAGCTGTATCGGAGTATCCTACTGTCGTGAGCAGAACACCAAGCAATGCTGCACCTAAAGCTCCGGAGGCCTTCTGGATAAAGGCAACGGTTCCAAATATAACTCCGTCCATTCTCTTCCCTGTAGACAGCTCAGTAACATCGACACAGTCGGGGATCATTGCCCAAGGCACTTGGTAAATTGCGGCATTGCCTACAGCCATAAGAACTACCAAAGCATAGATCAACCCAATCTGTCCCGGATTAATTAACAGGCCAACCATAACGGCTAAAAAGATACCCTCAGATCCAACACCGATGATCCATGCCATCTTTTTACCAAACTTCTTCATGAGTACGTCGGTAACCCAGGCTCCTATGATGCTTGTCACACCAAACACCATGGTGACTGCTGCAATTTGAGCTTCTGTCATCTCTACATAGTTCGTGTAATAATATACTTGGATAGAATAATTGATGGTGTTTGAGAAAATACCGATCCCGAAAATAAGTGCGACAATTCTGGTAGCCCTATTTTTGAATAGCACTTTAATATCGTAAAACGAAAGTTTAAATCCGCTTTCTCCTCTGTGTCTTTCATAACCTCTTGTTGTTCTCCAAAGGATAATAATGAAAATAAGAGCGACAATGGTGTAAACTGCCAGGGTACAGCTCCATCCGTAGTCCGGGTTTTCAAACCATCCGCCGAAATATGCTACCAGTACGAGTGTTGGGCTGATAGCAACTGTTGCCAACAGACCAAAATAATTCTTATATGTAGCCAATGTAGAGCGTTCGTCGTAGTCAAGTGTCATTTCCGATCCTAGAGCAGACGAGGAAATATCAAGTACGGTCTGAGCTGTATAATAGAGCAATATCATGATTACAAAATAGACTTTAGCAGCAGATTCTCCAAATCCCCAGTTTGTGAAAAGAAGTATACTAATGATAACAAATGGTACTGCGGCACCAATAATAAGAGGGCGTCTTCTCCCGTATTTACATTTGAGATTATCGGAGATACTTCCAATCAGGGGGTCGGTAATAGCATCCCATAAAGTACCTAATGAGATAATTGCACCTGCAAATGCTGCCGTTAGACCTACTACATCTGTAAAGAAGTACAATCCATAATAACTGAAAGCCGTCCATGTAATAAAACTGTAGTAGCCTGACAAACCATACGCCAACTTGACTTTAAAAGGTAGCTTTTCATTTTGGCGCACAACTGTAGCGTTTTTTTCCATAGCAACCATCCTTTCAAATTACTATTTGACAACCGGTTATTTAGAAATAAAACATTGAGAATAGTTCAATAATTTAAATTGCAAGAGATATGCCAAGGTGAAAATGGTTAATTCTCAAACCATTGGGACTGTATTACAAGACTGGGGTATTCAATAATGAATAATGAGCCGCCTTCTTTGGTGAAAGAGAAGGGGTTTTGGACCTTTGACATATTATACACAAATGAATAGTATATTCACGGTTGAATAGAGTGTCTGCTATTTATCAAAATATTTATTAATTTTTCTTGACGCGGTTGGTTGGCTGATCTTAAGAGCTTCAGCGACTTTAATGCTGCTTCCTAATTTTTGATAGGCATCGCATATCAGTTTCTTTTCAATCGTTTCAACAGCTTCTTTAAGGCTGTTGTATGATTCAATTGAAGTTATTTCATTACATCCCGATTTATGTTTTTCAAAATACAAATCCTCTTTTGTTATATGTTCGCCTATGCATGTTACAGCTGCTCTCTCCAAAATGTTTGACAGTTCTCTTACGTTTCCAGGCCAGGAGTAATTCATCAATGCTTCTCTCGCCTTTGGGGTCAATCCTTTTCGGATACTGTATTTTTTATTAATTTTATCAAGAAAGTAATCGCAGAGAGGAAGAATATCCTCCCTCCTGTCTTTTAATGGGGGGATGGTAATATTTACTACATTGAGCCTGTAAAACAGGTCCTCTCTGAATTTTCTGGCATCGACAAGACCTGCAAGATCGCGATTTGAAGCTGCTATCAGCCTGAAGTCCACACAAATCTGCTTGGTGCCTCCTATTCTTCTGATTGCTTTGTCTTGAATCGTTTTAAGTAATTTTGCTTGTAGGTTAAGCGGCATTTCAGATATTTCATCAAGAAGCAGTGTTCCTCTGTTGGCCAATTCAATCAGCCCGATTTTTCCGGTGTTGTTCGCGCCTGTGAAGGCCCCTTTTTCGTATCCAAATAATTCAGATTCAAGAAGATTATCTGGTATTGCCGCGCAGTTTATATCAATAAATGGACCTTCTCTTCGGCTGCTACTCTGGTGAATAATTTTAGCAAAGGTGGTTTTCCCTACGCCGGATGGACCAAGAAGCAAAATATTGACATCAAAATCTGCGACACGGCTAATGGTCTCAAGTATCTTGATAAATGCCGGCGATTTCCCCACAATATTATAAGTTAGTGTGTTCGCGCCTCGTAATTTTATTATCTCCGCTTTATATTTCTCTATCTCATTCTCAAGGCGATAATACTGCTCCTGAAGTTCCTGCATTTCTGTAATATCTCTTGAGAAACTGACTACGAACTTAATTTTCTTATTTGAATCCATGATGGGAGTGGCTGTAACAACAACTTCCCTGTTACCTTTTGTTTTCTGGCGCATCGTGATTTTCTCGCCGGAAGCTATCACTTTAGCTATAATCGAAGGCTTGAAATACCCCTCGCGTTCAAGTTCGTAAACACTTTTTCCCAACGCCTTTTCTTCAC
This sequence comes from Eubacteriales Family XIII. Incertae Sedis bacterium, assembly GCA_012521055.1. Lineage (GTDB taxonomy): Bacteria > Bacillota > Clostridia > Peptostreptococcales > Anaerovoracaceae > UBA1426. The sequence goes on along the minus strand of JAAYNC010000213.1, from coordinate 7,882 downwards.
TTAATCCATAAAATGCTTCGAAAGTTGGGCTAACACGGATAACTATACCGTTTCCATCCGTTATTAGGATATCATCATGTATGGCATCCATAATAAGGTCAAAGTTTTCAGCAAGTTCTCTGTTAAGCTCTCTTTTGTTCATAGTATCACCTCTGATTTCGGAGCGTGTAGAATAGTATGAGGGATAGTGTCTGGCGCCAAATGCAACTAGCTGTAAAAAGTGCCGGGCACCGGATACAAGTTTTATTGAATATCGTTAAAGCTGTTTGCGATGCGCTCCAGGGCTTCTTCTAAAATGACTCTGGGGCAGGCGAAGTTGATTCTCTGGAATTGCTCTCCGCCGGGACCGAAGATATATCCGTCATTCAGTGCGACTTTGGCTTTTTCCCGCATCACTTTCTGGAGTTCCTGCGGTGTGAGACCGTAATCACTGAAATCGAGCCATGCCAGGTAGGTGGCTTCCGGTTTGACCAGCTTCACCCTTTGCATTCGTTCATTGATGAAACCTTCTATGAATTGGAGGTTATCCTGAAGATATGCAAGAAGCTGTTCAAGCCATTCTTCCCCATGGTTATAGGCTACAACCTGTGCTACGGCTGCGAAAGAATTAGGATCTATGCCTATGGTCTGAAGTTTATTGTTCAGTTCCTGTCTTATCCTTTCATTCGGCACGATGATGTTGGAAAGCTGCAGTCCCGCAAGGTTGAATGTCTTTGAGGGGGAAGTGCAGATGATTGAGTTCATGGCAAATTCCTGGGATATCTTACCGAAAGGTATATGTTTGTTGGGTGGGTACACAAGATCCGAATGGATTTCATCTGAGACCACCAGTACGTTGTTTTTTATACAAATTTCTCCCAACTGTTTGAGCTCGGTTTCGGTCCATACGCGTCCTACCGGATTGTGAGGGCTGCAAAGAATCATTAGCTTCGTCCTGCTGTTGCAGACCAATTCTTCCAATTTGAAGAAGTCCATTTCGTATTTTCCGTTGGTCAGGACTAAAGGGTTGTTGGCAATATGGCAGCCGTTATTTTTGATAATCCTCGCAAAAGGATAATAGACCGGGCTCTGGATGATGACTTTATCTCCCCGGTTGCAGAATGTTTCGACTATATAATTGAGAGCAGGGATGACTCCGGGCGTAAATAGGATCCACTCCTTTTCAATTACCCAATCGTTTCTTTTTCTCTGCCAGTTTACGGCGGCTTCCAGGAAGTCGTCGCTCTTATGTCCGTAGCCAAATATCCCGTGCCGGGCTCTTTCTATTAACGCCTTGCGGATGGGTTCTGCCACCATAAAATCCATATCGGCAACCCACATGGGAATGGATTCTTTATTTCCAAATATATTCTGCAATATTTTTTCAGACCACTTTACAGAGTCAGTGTTTCTTCGATCTATTATCCGGTCAAAATCGTACTCCATTTCGTTCTCCTCTCAGTTACGCTGTTCGGGAATTAAGTGCCAAAGACTCAACTTACCAGGAATCGGGTGCCCAAGCGGGTTCTTAAACCGCCTTTGCAGTATGGCTTTGTTTTCATATAATATATATTAAACTATGGGTTTCAGGTTTGACAATGATTTGAGATACGGTCTCTTAAGATTTCATTTCAACTAACTTCAGAACTATAATCTTAAATCTTAATAATTTACTTTCTATCAGCCTGCGGCGGTTGAATCAACTTTCAGCTTCAATTCAGCAATTTAAATTATTATAATAATTGCGGCAGAGATTTTGGAGGTGAAATGCCTTGAAGGTTCTGATTGTCGAGGATGAGAAGTTGCTGGCTGATTCGATTCGGTCGTTGCTGACTAAAAAAGGGTTTGAGGTTGACGTGGCATACGACGGAGAATCCGGCTTGGAATATGCGGAGCTTGGAATTTACGATCTGGTGATTTTGGATATAATGATGCCCGAAATGAACGGTTATGAAGTGTCCAAAAGAATACGGGCCAAGCGTTTGGGGACGCCCATTTTGATGTTGACCGCCAAATCGGAAGTGGAGGATCGCATCACAGGTTTGAATGCCGGTGCAGATTATTACCTGACAAAGCCTTTCGATACGAGGGAGCTATTGGCCTGTGTCAATGCGTTATTGCGCAGGCAGGGCGCCCAGGTGGACGAGATAAGATTTGGGAACACATCGCTGGATCTTTCTACGGCAACGCTGGTCTGCGGCGCTAATAGTATTCGCCTTTCAGCCAGGGAATTTGATATTATGCGTTTCCTGTTTCAGGCGGGAGGGAAGATTCTTTCCAAAGAGGCGATTCTTGCCAAAGTATGGGGTTACGATTCCGATGCGGTGGAAAATCATGTGGAGGTGTATATCGGCTTTTTGCGGAAAAAGCTTGCGAGTATCGGCTCCGATGTTCGAATCGAGTCGAAACGCAGGTTGGGGTATCATTTGGAGGTAAGCGAACATGGTCAACATGATAAAAAAGCTGCGAATTAAGTTCGTCATAATAAATATGAGTATTGTGACGATTATGCTCTGCGTTATATTTGGTCTGATCTTTCATTTCACCAAGGCAGATCTGGAACAGGAGAGCATCAATATGATGCAGAACATTGCCGGCCAGCCCTTTCAATTGGTAATACCTAATGAGCTGGGGGAAGATGTCCGGTTGCCGTATTTTGTGATCCAGATCGGTGTTCGCGGCGAAATGATTTCAAGGGAAGGGGGGTATTACGACCTTTCCGACGATGAATTCTTAGGAGACCTTGTGGAGGTAATCTATACTTCTCCTAAAACATTTGGAGTGATAAAAGAATATAAATTAAGGTATTACCGCGTGGATACGCCCATGAGCCGTTACCTTGTATTTGCGGACATTACCAGCGAGCTGGCCACGTTGGACAACCTGATAAAATCCAGTTTTATAATCGGCGGAATAAGTTTTCTAACGTTTTTAGGCATAAGCATATTGCTGTCAAAATGGGCTGTGGAGCCGGTAGAGTTGGCATGGAAAGAGCAGCGGCAGTTTGTGGCTGATGCTTCCCACGAACTGAAAACCCCTCTGACGGTTATTATGACAAATGCGGAGCTTGCTCAGAGTCCGGAATATGACGATGAAAAGAAACAGAGATTTATAGGCAGTATATTGACCATGTCGCGGCAAATGAGGGGCCTAATTGAGCGGATGCTGGAGCTTGCAAGGGTGGACAGTTCCGAAACAAAGGCAAATATGAGAGTTGTGAACTTCAGCAAACTGGTTTCTGACTCGTTGCTTCCATTTGAACCGGTATTCTTCGAGAAGGGGTTGGAATTAAAGGCGGAGATCGATGAGAACATTAGAGTTGAGGGCGAAGAGGCGGAGCTGCGCCAGGTGCTGGATGTACTGTTGGATAATGCGCAGAAGTATTCCAAAGAAAGAGGAACCACATGGGTAACCTTGAAAAAGCAAGGGAAAGGCCGTTGCCTGCTGACGGTGGCAAACGAAGGCAAGGGCATTTCTCCGGAGGAAGCCCAAAATATATTCAAGCGATTTTATCGCGGTGATCAGGCCAGAAGCAGAACAGGCAGCTTTGGACTGGGATTATCCATTGCAGAGGCCATTGTGACAAGGCATCGAGGGAAAGTTTGGGTAGAAAGCAGCGACGGAATCAACCGTTTCCATGTAGAACTGCTGGCATAGACAAAAAATCAAAAGGACAGTCCCTTTTGATTTTTTGCATTTTCAGGTTCATTTCAGCAATCGATTCTATAATTGATAATCGCGATAGTTTGTCATAAAAAGCAAGGATAGGAGGCAAATAAATATGATAACGGTTGAGCACTTGACGAAACGTTATGGTGATATTACGGCCGTTGATGACCTGAGTTTCGAGATCAAGGAGGGTCATGTATACGGTTTTCTCGGCCCTAACGGTGCGGGGAAAACCACCACGTTGAACATCATGACCGGTTGTCTTTCGGCTACGGAGGGACGTGTTCTGATCGGCGGCCATGATATTTTTGAAGAACCTTACGAAGCTAAAAAGCTCATCGGCTTTCTTCCTGAGCAACCTCCGCTGTACATGAGCGACACTCCTTTTGAATATTTGCGATTTGTGGGTGAAGCCAAAGGATTGCGGGGGGCGGAGCTTGCACAACAGATTGAGCAGGTAATAGAGAAAACGAAAATTGCAGATGTGGAAAATCGCCCTATTTCAGCCCTTTCTAAAGGCTACAAGCAGAGAGTGGGTATTGCGCAGGCCCTTCTCGGAAATCCGAAAGTCATCATTCTCGATGAACCCACCGTCGGTCTGGACCCGATTCAGATTATCGAAATTCGCGACCTGATCAAAGAACTTGGCCAGACCCATACGGTTATTTTCAGCTCTCACATTCTTTCCGAAGTGCAGGTCATTTGCGACCAGGTAATGATTATTTCCAAAGGAAGGCTTGTGGCTTTTGATAAACCTGAAAATCTGGAGAAATTATTGCTGACACCCAACGAAATCACCATTACCAGCGACCTGACGGCGGACGAAGTAAAGGATATTTTAGCCGACGTCGACCATATTGTCGATACGAGCATTGAAGAAAAGGAGTCAAAATATGTAGTGGCCAATATAAAAACCGACCATGACGACATCTATGCCGTTTCCCGCGCAATCTTTTCTGCATTTGCCGCAGAAGGGAAAGCGCTGCTTGAGATGACCCTGGAAAAAGCGGATCTTGAAGATATCTTCATCGAACTTACGGAAAGCAGCGCCGATAATGTTGAAACCAAAACCCCAAAAAGGGCAGCAGACATGAAAGCAGAAACAGGGGAAAGGGAGGTGGCTGACAATTGATGGCGGTGTTAAAACATGAATTGCGAATCTATTTCAATTCGTTAACGGCTTATGTTTTCGGAGCCTTCCTACTGGCCTTTGTGGGGCTCGGCGCCATGCTCTACAACCTGCAGGCGGCTGTCAGCAATTTTGAATTTGTGCTCAGCTTCGGCAGCATGATCTTCGTAGTGATCGTGCCGATTTTGACCATGCGGGTCATCGCGGAGGAACGGAAGCAAAAAACCGACCAGCTTCTTTATTCCCTTCCGATCACTACCACCCAAGTGGTTCTTGGTAAATATATTGCGCTGCTGGCGGTCTATCTGATTCCGCTGTGCATTATAAGCCTGTATCCATTGATTTTCTCGCGCTTCGGCGATGTTTATTTACCCACATCCTACGGTTCTATTTTAGCTTTCTTTATAATGGGCAGCGCTTTGATTGCCGTTGGCGTGTTTATTTCTTCCCTGACTGAAAACCAGGGGTTTGCGGCAGGCATTGGAATTGCGGTTATTCTGCTGAATTACTATAGTGTCAGCTTGTCGGAATACGTATCTTCCACTGCTATGGGATCGGTCATAGCCATGTGTCTCATCATCGTTGCATTGGGAGCCATAATCCGCTACTTGACAAAGAATACAAACCTGGCATACGGATTCAGTTCCTTGTTTATCGCCATAATCCTTATTACTTACTTTGTCGACATGACGAAACTTGAGGGGCTGTTCCCGGACATCATGAAGAAATTGTCTTTGTTCGAACGGTTTAATGCCTTTGTGAACGGGGTTTTCGACATGATTTCCATCGTCTACTACTTGACCGTCATCGTATTTTTCTTGTTCCTGTCCGTGCAGTCTCTTGAGAAAAGGAGGTATAACTGATGAAAGTGTCTGAACTCCTTAAATCGTCATTGGAAAACTATAAATCTTCCTGGAGAACGGAAAAGAACAGAATCGCTTTCCGCGGCGGATCCTATTCGCTGATTATGACGGCCATCGTTTTGGCAATTCTGACCGTTGCGAATGTTTTCGTTTCCGCCCTGCCTACCACATTAACCAAATATGATATGAGTTCTTCGAAACTCTATTCTATCACCAGCAACACGAAAGCGGTGGTTAACGCACTGAAAGAAGATGTTACGATTTATTGGATCGTGCAGGCTGGGGAGGAGGATCAGGTTTTCGAAAACCTGCTTGGAAAATATGACAGCCTTTCGGATCGGATTGAAATAGTTAAAAAGAATCCGGATATTTACCCGACTTTTGCAAAGCAGTATACGGATGAAACGGTGAAAAACAACAGTCTGGTGGTGGAGTGCGGAGACCGCAGCCGGTTCATAAGTTACGATGATATATATCTTCAGAAAACGAACATGTACTCATTTTCCAGCAGCAGATCCTTTGATGGTGAAGGTGCCATCACCTCTGCAATCGATTATGTAACCAGCGAGGAACTACCCAAGCTGTACGCTTTAGAGGGTCATGGCGAGGCTGAACTGCCGGAGACCTTCAGCGATAAAATTGAAAGGGAAAATATAGAGGTTGAATCAATTTCGTTGTTAAAGGTGGACGCCATTCCGGAGGATGCAGACGCGGTGATGATTTATGGGCCGAGCAGCGACATTTCAGGAGAAGAAAGGGATGTGCTGGAGGAGTATGTAAAGGACGGCGGCAAGCTCCTGGTGATGGCCGGACCTACGGAAGAAGGCCTTCTGGAAAATCTGTACGGCATATTGTCTGAGTACGGTATAAAGGTCAATGAAGGTATTGTGGTGGAAGGTGACAGGGAGCATTATGCGTTCCGGGCTCCTTATATGCTGCTTCCCGGTATGGAAAGCCATGAAATTACGGATTCCCTAATCGAGGAGAAATACTACCCGATCATGCCTATTGCTTCAGGGTTGACCGTGGAAAGGACATATGGGGCAGAAGTGACTGAGCTGCTTACAACCTCCGATTCTTCTTTCAGCAAGATTGCCGGATACAGTCTTACAAACTTTAAAAGGGAAGAAGGGGATATCGACGGGCCCTTTGCACTTGCAGTAGCGATTAAAAACTACATGGACGGCGAGATTGTATGGTTTACGTCGTCGAATCTGTTGGATGATACGTACAATGCCTATTCTTCCGGCGCAAATGTGGATATGGTTATGAATGCGCTGTCATCGCTGATAGGGGAAAGAGAGGCCATAGCAATCCGCAGCAAGTCGCTGGATTACGAGTACCTGACCGTAAGCGATTCTACTTCTTCTTTATTGAAGGTGCTGATGATCGGTGTATTCCCGCTCTTGTATCTTGGGTTCGGCATTTTTGTGATTCTGGGAAAAAGGAGGATGCGGAATGAAACGATCTAAAAAGATTTATATGTTGCTGGGCGTTCTGGTTGTCGCATGCATTGCAACCTTTGCCGTTATCCGATATGAGGAGCATAAGGAGAAGATCAGAAGCAGCGATGAGATAATTCTTGAGATACCCAGCGATTCGGTGAAGTCATTATCATGGGAATATGAGTCGCGGACTCTCACGTTCAATAGAGAAGAAAAATGGATTTATAACGAAGACGAGGAATTCCCTGTAGATGAAGAAAAGATGGATGAGCTATTGAAGCCCTTTGAGGAATTCGGCGCATCTTTTATCATCGAAGATGTAAAGGACTATGGCCAGTATGGCTTGGAAGATCCTATTTGCACTATCAATTTGTCAACTGCGAATCAATCTTATGAAATCTTGCTGGGTAATTACAGCGAGATGGATGCACAGCGATATGTGTCTATCGGTGACGGAAATGTATATCTGGTGAAAGATGATCCGCTGAATTACTATAAAGCGGAACTGAAAGATTTAATTGACAATGATGATCCTCCAAAGTTTAAGGATGTAGAGGAGATTCATTTTGCAGGCGCCGAAACCTACAGGATTATATACGAAGAGGACAGCGAAAACACTTATCGCGACGGTGATGTTTATTTCGCACAGTTGAGCGGAAAGAGCCTGCCCCTTGATACTACCAGGGTGAACGATTATTTGCGGAACATTAAATATCTGGATCTGACCGATTATGTGACGTATAAAGCGACAGCTGAGGATTTGACGAAATACGGTTTGGATAAGCCGGAGCTGACGG
>JAAYNC010000078.1:0-2642 GCA_012521055.1 Eubacteriales Family XIII. Incertae Sedis bacterium | reverse complement strand
CCCCAGACCCAGATACCGGATCAGGAATTTTGCCCCATCCTGTCTTGCCAGCGGTGATTCGGGCGCTTTCTCCCCTTCTTTTATGATGCCTCTGTTTTCAAGCATATCATAAAGATCTTCGTCATCGTAGTATTTCATTTCCGGCGCGAACAGATAGCGGAAGAAATCTATTTGTGTAATGGCATTGTCCGGTTTGAAGAAGTCGGAGGTCAAATAATAGCCGTTTTCCATCAATTCCCTTACGATCTTTTCACTCCAATGCCCCCGAATATCCTGGTATTGCGGTCTCTCACCGCTTTCATATAGTTTTCCGTTTGACATAATCCTTTTGCCTGTAAATGGTTCGAAAATCGCCGTTCTGGCAGTTTCATCAAAACCATATACTAAGTCCGGATTGCCGTCTTTCCCTGTTTTTTCGTATACAATATCGAAAGAGTATTCCTTCGTCATCTCGTTCATCATTTCCGCATCCGTGAGCACATCTGCGATGGACGGAAAGACTGCTTTTTCAAACCAGTTGCAATTGTAGTAGGTAATATTGCCCGTTTTGCGGTCTACGGTTACAGCGAAGCCGTTATCAATGAACGCTGCGCCATTGACAGACCGATGATAGCGGAACGAATATGCTTCGGGTTTTTCTTCTTCCCGGACAAATACTATATCCTCCATATAATCGGGAACGTATACACTCTGCGAAAACTTATCGGCTGCAACCTTTTGAAGGAAACTTTCCGCGATCTTCCTTGCGACATCTTTTGTAAGGTCGCGTTTTCCGTCCGTATCATCGCCGTAATAACTGTAGTTCAGGAGTTCGCCGGTTCGGGCATCAACGGCACCGTAGAGTTTATCGAAAAAGATTTCCCAAATGTATTTTTCACCATCAACCGCATCTTTCCGCAATGAGGTCCGCGTCATATCCATGGATTTAATACTTAACGGAATTTGTTCGGTCAATTTCACAATCGCATCATCCTTTGTAAGAAGCTTGCCTAATTTTTCAATGGCTTCCAGCTCCTCCTTAGTCAAATTCCGCTCATCTATGCCCCCCATGCCGCCTGCGCCCTTGGCTTCATCGGCAAGCGGATAGAATACTCTGCCATAGCCATAAAGATCTACAGCTTCACCTGTATGGGCATCTATGGCCTTTGCGCTGCCTGCTATTCTATATGCCGGGAAAACGGTCAATTGCTTGTCTTTATAATCATAATAGGATCTATATATCAATTCCATTCCAATGCTTTCCAAAAAAGCTGCCTTTGCTTCATCCACTCCGATGATCCCTTCTGCCGCAGGAAAATTCGGCAGTTCAAAACCCGCTTCCAGTCCGGAATAGGATTCAACAATGCCTGTATATTTATTTACTCTTATTGAAATATTTATAAACGAAACGGGTATGCTTTCAACATGATACCGGTACGCAAAAACGTGGCTGTAGTTGTCGCGGAGACTGTTTTGCAAATTCACTTCCCTCATATGTGAAGCGAGATTCGGTACTGCTTTTTGCAGAAATTCTTTCGATGTGGCGGCCGCCTGCTCTCTGGTTACCTTGGCTAATCCGGACTCATCTGTTTTCCGATAGTGTTCAAAATAAAGCAGGTTGCCCTTCCAGTCTATGGAAGCGTAGATTGCCGCATTGCTATCCGCGCTTGCCCAATTGAGGTTCCAAACGGTGCCGGATCCCCACTCCGTCTCCTGGTCATGGGTGTAATATGAAAAATCTTTGTAATCTTGCGGTATTTCAACGATGGTTTTTACAGCAAGAATGGCCTGTTCCAACCCTTTTCCATCCTCTTCGCCTGCATGGACCGGAATGGCCAAAGAAAGCATAAGGCATATAATCAGCGCGAGGCATAAACGTATCTTCATCTCTTCCTCCCCTTTCACAGTTCTTTCCCGTCAAATATAAACAGAAGTAATTACTAATTTAATAAGACGGAAATGAAGAAAAAAAGTTCCGGATTTCCCAATGGATGAACAAGTTCAAATATAAAAAAAGTAGTTGTAAATAGTGGCTGACACCAAATACAACTACACTTGTAATAACTATATTGAGAAAACACTATAGATCAATGTGCATGACGACGGGGCAGTGGTCGCTGCCGTAGATATCATTGCGCAAAATTACATCGTTAACCTTATGCTTAATACGGTCAGAAACTAAAAAATAATCAATCCTCCACCCTGCATTGTTGGCACGGGCATTGAAACGATACGACCACCATGTATAAGCGCCTTCCAAATCCGGATAAAGATAGCGGAAAGTGTCCGTAAATCCCGATGCAAGCAGTTCGGTAAATTTAGCTCTTTCCTGATCGGAAAACCCCGCATTTCCACGGTTTGTTTTTGGGTTTTTCAAATCAATTTCCTGATGCGCTACATTTAGATCTCCGCATATTATAACCGGTTTTTTTTCGTCCAGCTTTTTTGCGTAGTTGCGAAAAGCATCCTCCCATTCCATTCGATAGTCAATCCTCGCCAATCCGTCCTGGGCATTGGGAGCATATTGGTTTATTATGTAAAAATCTTCGTACTCCAGAGTGATAGCCCTACCCTCCGTATCATGACCGGGTGCATCGATGTCATACTGAACGGACAGGGGCTCTTTAAGCGTAAAGATGGCCGTCCCCGAATAGCCTTTTCTT
>JAAYNC010000220.1:0-4028 GCA_012521055.1 Eubacteriales Family XIII. Incertae Sedis bacterium | reverse complement strand
GGCAGGGGTTGGAAGATCTGTGTATTTCCAGGTCCTCCTTCGACTGGGGCATTCCCGTTCCCATCGACGAAAAGCATGTAATTTACGTGTGGCTGGATGCGCTTTCCAACTATATCACCGCTCTCGGTTATCCGGATGATCCGGTGAAATACAACCATTATTGGCCGGCGGACGTGCATCTCGTCGGGAAGGAAATTGTTCGGTTCCACACCATCATTTGGCCGGCAATGCTCATGTCCTTGGAGCTTCCGCTTCCTAAAAAGGTCCTGGGCCATGGTTGGATCCTCCTGGAGGGCGGAAAGATGTCCAAATCCAGAGGGAATATTGTAGATCCGGTTAAACTCATCGAGCGTTACGGCGTGGACGCCTTGAAATATTTCCTGTTGAGAGAGTACACCTTCGGGAATGACGGACTGTTTACAAACGAAGTCATGCTCAACCGCATGAATTCCGATCTGGCCAACGACCTGGGCAACCTGGTCAGCCGCACCATCACCATGATAGAAAAATACAACGATGGAGTAGTTCCGCCTGCAGGAGAAGATGAGGGCCACGACAGCGAACTGAAGCAGCTTGCCCTGGGCACCGCCGCAAAGGTAGAGGCTCACATGGACAAGTTCAACTTCAGCGTCGCCCTGGAGGAAATCTGGACTCTCATCCGCCGGACCAACAAATACATCGATGAGACAACGCCTTGGCTGCTCGCAAAGGATGAAGCCAATAAAGGTCGGCTCAACACGGTACTCCATAACCTGGCAGAGGCGCTTCGGATCGTTTCCGTGCTCATTCAACCTTTTATGCACACCACTTCTTCGAGGATCCGTAAGCAGCTGGGCCTGTGGTACGCCGATCCCGAATGGTCGGACACACAGGTTTTCGATATGATGGACGGGGAGCAGGTGAAGAAAGGCGAGGCCTTGTTCCCGAGAATGGATATCGAAAAGGAACTGGCTGAATTGGAAGCGATGAACAAGCCGGAAACTCCCCAAAAGGAATACCCTCCCATAAAGGACCCCATCGACTACGAGGATTTTGCGAAGCTGGATATGCGGGTCGGTTTGGTGCAGAGCTGCGAAAAACATCCAAACGCGGACAAACTTTTGGTGTTCCAGATTAAAATGGGCAACGAAGTGCGCCAGATCGTTTCGGGTGTGGCGGATTGCTATAAGCCGGAGGAACTGATGGGCAAGAAAGTTATTGTGTTGGCCAACCTGAAGCCGAGAAAGTTAAGGGGCGTGGAGTCAAACGGCATGCTCCTGTTTGCGGATAACGGAGACCGTTACGAATACCTGACAACTGCGGCCCCCGACGGCGAAGTCGTATCATAAAGTTGAAGACTTGCATATAGCGGGACTTGTATTTGGCGTCGACTTGTACCTGGTGTCAACCAAAATACAAGTCCCAAGTTGTGAAATAGTGTTTTAAATACTTGTAGTAGGTTTTAGACACTCGGTACAACTTATTACAATTTGTGCAGAAAATTCGATTATACGTATATTCCCATAAAAATCCGCCTTCTGGTGTGCAAAAATTTAGATTATACGTACGTAGGGAGCAAAAACATCACTATAAATCTACGTATGATCTAATGATCTAAAAATTTGCACAGAACATCATAAAAAATGGGAATTCTAATAGGCAAATTTACGTACAATCTGAAATTTTGCACAGAATACCTAAACCCAATGTGAAAAAGGTGATTATAATGCTGTTCGATTCACATACACATATTAATAATGAAACTTACAACGATAAGGAAAGGGAAAAACTGGCCCGGGATATTGAAAATTCTGATGTTTCCTATGTGATGGACGTGGGATTTGACCTGGAAAGTTCCTTCATGGCTTGCAACCACGCGCAGAAATACGATTGGTGCTATGCCGCGGTAGGATTCCATCCCCATTATGCAAAGAAAATGGGCGAAGAGGATCTGGTTCTGTTAAAAGGATTGGCCAAGAAACCTAAAGTGCAGGCCATCGGCGAGATTGGTCTGGATTATTACCGCAACCTTTCCGATCCGGAAATTCAGCGTCACTGGTTCCGCAAGCAGATTCAACTGGCATTGGAGCTTTCAATGCCTATCGTAATCCACGACAGGGACGCCAATCACGACGTGATGCAGATCCTTAAAGAAGAAGGAGTCTTCAGCAAGGCGAGGACGGACCAGTTCCCAAAACAGAGTGACGGGCTCCCCGATGCCAGGCTGCTCATGCATTGTTATTCGGGCAGCAGGGAGATGGCAGAACAGTACGTGAAACTGGGCGCCACTATTTCAATTGCCGGACCGGTGACATATAAGAATGCGAGGAAGCTAGTGGAAGTGGCTCAGGCAATCCCCATCGAGCACCTTCTCATAGAAACGGACGCTCCTTATCTGACGCCGGAACCTTCGCGGGGCCGTCCCAACAAATCCCCTTATGTGGAACACGTGGCCCGGAAAATTGCGGAAATCAAGGGGCTTACCTACGAAGAAACAGCGCGCATCACATGTGAAAACGCGAAGCGTTTCTTCAACATAAGGTAAATCAGCTCCACGTGGTTTGTCGAAACTTTATTCGCCGCGGTGACACTCTTTTACAGTTTTCGCATATCCCCCTGCTTATGATTAGCAAAAGGGGGGATTTTTTGTGGAACTGCTGTTGGACAACCTTAGAAACGCATTCTTCAAAGGCAAACACGGGAAGACCAGGGACGTTGCTTTACCGGACAAGCATTTGCTGGTTCAGGTGGTGGCCACATTAAGCGTGGCATTGCTGGCAGGCAGGGCTGCTTTTGCTTATTCCATAGAGCCGGTGGCCATTGCGCTGATTACCGTTCTTTTGATGCGAAGCAAAGCCAACATTTACACCCTGCCCTTCATTTTAATAGGGATGCTTTCCGTCAGGGGGACAAGCTATGCTTATCTGGGCGATTTGGCAGCGTTTTTCGTATGTGCCGTTCTCTTCCTGTTGCCGGTGATTCGCAAATTCCCGCTGGCCCTCCGGGCGCTGGCGGCTTCCGCTGTGATGGTTTCCGTAAAGGTGCTTTATTATCTTTGGGCGGGGCTTTTGTTCCTGTACGACGGTATGACCATGGCGGTGGATTTGCTGATCCTGTTGGCGTTCATATATGTCTTTTGGTTGTTTTTCCATGTCCTCAGCAAAGGAATTGGCGCCGGAAGAAATTCCCTCGAGACAGTAATGGTTTTTTCAATTATTGTATTGCTCTCCGTTGGCGGCCTGGCCGTCATGCAGATCAGCTCCGTTTCTGTGCTGCATGTAATGGCTTTTCTCATCGCGTTGGCGATAGGCTATGGCATGGGGCCTGCGGAAGGTGGGCTTGTCGGTATTATTTGCGGTTTCCTGATTATGCTGATGACCTACGATACTCCCGCATTGGCCGGAATTTTGGGAAGCTGCGGGGCGATTTCCGGGCTGTTTCGCGGTAAACATAGATTGGTGGTGGGTATTTGCTACGTGGGGCTGGCATTAGCTTTCGGAATGCTGAAAGGTTTCCCGGAATTATATATTTCAATTTACGCGCCGGTAGCGGCCGCTGCCATATTCGTGTTGGTTCCTAGAAGGATAATGGACCAGTTCGTAAAGCTGCTTTCGCTGCTCCGTCAGGATGACAATTATTACGAACTGATGGCCAAGCGGAAGGTAAAAGAACAGGTCAAAGAATACGCAGATTTGTTTGAAAGGTTGGCACTATGCAGCGGCAGTGTGGCTGCAGATGGATACCATCCGGCAAGGGATGTCATGACCCAACAATTCAAAGGAATGGCCAAGTCCCTAAACAAAATAGCGACGGATCTTTCGACAGAGCACCAACCCCTGCGGGTGATGAAAAAGAGATACGATCTGCAAATCGCTACGGCAACCTACGCGAAGGAAGGTAAGATTTCCGGGGACAGTTGTCTCTGCACGCCCATCGATAATGTAAATTTCCTCATCGCATTGAGCGACGGCATGGGACAGGGCCTGCGGGCAGCGGAAGAGAGCAATCTCACCGTAAATACCCTCTATAATTTAATGAAAGCCGGCTTT
>JAAYNC010000185.1:0-22237 GCA_012521055.1 Eubacteriales Family XIII. Incertae Sedis bacterium | reverse complement strand
TTTTTACGGATTTTCACGCTGAATCTATGCAGGAGGTCAACGACTTTGAAAAAATCAAACGGACGCCATTCAGCGGATAAAACTCGCAATTCCTATCCTGAAAAGGATTTTGTCGCTGCCATGGCCGGGCATCTCATAAAGAATAACAATATCGATAATAGCCTATATGGAAAATACGATGTAAAAAGGGGCTTGAGAAATGCCAATGGCACAGGTGTGGTTGTGGGCCTTACCAAAGTAGGAGAGGTTGTCGGATACACCATCAACGAAAACAATGAAAAAGTGCCCGCGGAAGGTAAGCTGTATTACAGAGGCATTGATGTCAATAACCTGGTGGAAAACGTAACTAAAGAGAACCGTTTCGGCTACGAAGAAGCCAGCTACCTGCTTCTCTTCGGAGAGTTGCCCACCCAAAAACAACTGGACGCGTACTGCGCCACCCTGGCTGCCCGGCGCGAACTCCCTCCGGGATTTGCAAGAGACATGATCCTGGTTGCCCCTAGCAGAAACGTGATGAACAAGCTGGCGAGAAGCGTTCTCGCCCTGTATTCCTATGACGAAGACCCGGATAATCTGTCCATTCCCAATGTTTTGAGGCAATCCATCGACCTGATCGGATATTTTCCCTCCTTGATAGCTTATGGTTTTCAAGCAAAACGATCCCACTATCATGGAGAAAGCCTCCACCTCCATTATCCGGATCCGGAGAAGAGCACTGCGGAAAACATCCTTCGGATGATCCGTCCCACCGGGGAATACTCCGATATTGAAGCCAAGTCGCTGGATCTGAGCATGATCCTCCATGCAGAGCACGGAGGCGGAAACAACTCGTCCTTTGTCACCCACGTGGTCACCTCTACGGCTACTGATACATATTCTGCCATCGCAGCCGCAGTCGGGTCTCTAAAAGGGCCCAGACACGGCGGTGCCAATGTGGAAGTGATCGGCATGATAAATGATTTGAAAGCCAACGTAAAAGACATTACAGACTATAAGGAGGTAGAGAAATACCTTGTAAAACTGTTGAAAGGCGAAACCTTCGACGGTTCGGGGCTGATCTACGGGCTCGGGCATGCCGTATATACATTATCCGATCCTCGTGCTGTTCTCTTAAAGAAAATGGCGAAAAAACTCGCCGAAGAGCAGGGGCTTATGGATGATTTCAGGCTCTACGATTTCATTGAAGAACAAGGGCCTAAACTGTACGAAAAGATTAAAGGTGTAAAAAAACCAATGCCTGCCAACGTGGATCTCTACTCGGGATTTGTATACAGCGCTTTAAACATTCCTTTAGATATCGCCACCGCAGTGTTTGCCGCTTCGAGAATATCCGGCTGGTGTGCACACAGGCTCGAAGAACTGGTGAACGGCAGCAAACTGGTTCGTCCCGCTTATATAAACGTACAATCAAAGCAGGAATACGTGCCTATTTCCGAAAGAGGATAAATATCCTACCGCTTAACCACATACCAGCCTAATATCTCATATATAATCACTGCCGCCTTTGTTGAAAGGCGGCAGTTTTTCTGTGCCGTTCTTTTTCAGTAGCACAATATTACGGCAATAGAATCAGCAAATTTACAAAGGAAGCGACCAAAAGAATTGCGGATACAGTTAAAAGGACAACCGGCTCCGGCAGTTTGGTATGAGGCTTGCGGAGAAGCAGTTCCAGCAACCATACTAAGAGACAGATGGCTATTGCAATCACCACAGAAAAGGCAGTTCCCGCATAATTGAACAGAAACAGAACCGCGTAGAGAATCACTCTTTTATACCAAAGCCCTATCTCGAAGAAAAATTTCGATTTGCCGGAGGTTTTTTCCGAATCGCAATGCAACGGAAGGTCGGCATTGATCCCATAAAGCAACATCCAGATCAAACCGATAAGCATTGCGGGCATATAAAGCGCCGGTGCAGTATCGACAGCCGCAATATCTGCCGTCATAAAACTACCCACATACTGGAACAAGCCCACGAAGCAGTGGAAGCCCGCCGCTGCAAGCAGCAGTTGACTTGCAAAGAACGTTGAAGAAATTATGTCCCTTTGCATTTCGGGTATCTTAAGAACAGGTTCCAACGCTTCAGAAAAGCAACCGGTATAAATCCTTATACCATGGGCAAAGACCAACAAGAGGAAACATAAAGCCAGGTTGCCGCCGGCAAAGAAGATGGCTCCTCCAAGGAGGATGAGAATCAAAAAAAGTATTGCGCCAAGCTTTTCCTTTCGGTCTGTCACATCCCATGGTTCACGGTACAATTGATATAAATCCCGAAATCTGTTAAAAACATGGGACGGATCCTCTTTCAGCAATATAGCGGAAATAATGGATCCCACTCCTTGAAAAAAACCTGCCAAGAGGGGGGCCAGCAAAAGAAATGCGATTATTCCAACGATCTTGCTCATACTTTTTCCTTCCGTCACAAAAGGTATTTATCATCGACATGAAACATTATACTTCATTTTTACACACATGGATAGACTCCGATACGGTTTTCATAAATATATAATCTGTGTGTAAACCTTCGACAATCCTCCACCGGACAGAATTGCAATCAAGCAATTTCTCTCAAAAAAGCGCAGGGCGGATTTCTCCACCCTGCGAAAAACGAATACTACTTTACGCCTCCATAGGCTCATGCTCTACATTACTGATAATAGCTAAATTACTGCTCGTTCAACTTCTTGAATCTCTCTTTGGCATCCTTGAAATACCATCCAACCAGACACATAGGCCCTATAATCGATATCAAAGCGAATATATTGCAACTAACATCCCAACCTGTATCCCATAACATCATTACTCAACTCCTTCCGATTCCATTGTTTCCTTGCCAAGCTTATTGAAGATCAGATAAAGGATGAGCACTATCGGTGTTATTATCAGTATACCGTACTCTTGCCACAACTCCACATCGCCAATTTTGACAACGTAGATCTCCATATCTTCGTCGTAAACTCCGAAGAAATTGGTCCAGATATACCAGATAACAGATGAAACCAAACCGAAAATGGTGGCCACTGTTCCTGCAATTTTCTTCGGAGGCTTCTTGGAGAAGGTTCCGAAGTATACAGGTATTATACATGTTGTAATAATTACCGTAGCCTGGAACACCCAAACTTCCATTATGCGCTCAAAGAAGAAGGCCAGAGCAAGGGATAAGACTGCTGAAATCAATACACCGATTTTAGTCATCCTCTCTGTCTGCTTTTGATCTGCATCGGGATTAATAACGCCTTTGTAAATGTCGTATCCGATGACGCCGCCGGCTACCAGGAAATAAGAGTCGGCTGTCGACATAGCGCAGGAGAAAACACCGGCGATAAAGATTCCTAATAATCCTACGGGCAGGTATTGTCCGGCGACGGCGAACAATGCTTCGTTAGCCGCTACATCTTCAGGAATGATAGCAAGGCCGATTGCGGCCGCTCCCATGATTCCTAAGAATGTTACTGCCCAGTCGAAGGACAGCCACATGGGAATACCTGCTGCGAAAGCTTTTTGGATTTCCTTCGGTCCCGATGAAGCAAAAATTCTCTGGAAGAATGCGGGCTCGGCCAGCACCGCAAACGCGGTAATCGAATATGCAAATAGTGTCCATGGAGTGAGATACCCCGCTCCTACAGTAAAGTAATACGCTGCGTCTTCTCCGACAAAGTTTTCGAGGCCGATCACAATGTTTTCAAATCCGCCGATGGCATTCCAGCCGATAACCAGAGCGACACCTACGCATACCATCATGACTATGAACTGAATGAAGTCCGTAATCGTTACCGCCCAGAGACCGCCCATCCATGTAAATGCGGTAATGAAGATGGCCCCGATCAAAACTCCTACCCAGAAAGGCATACCTGTGATAAGGCGAAGCAGGAATCCGATACCCATCATTTCCATGGTATTTGTAGAGTATATAAATGACGCTATGGATGAAGCTATACCGGCTGTCTTTCCATATTTTCTGAATGTAATTTCCTGCATCGTGGTCCCTTCAGGGAATTTCTCCTTGAAAACCGGGGACAAAATTGCCATGATCGCATACAGTAAAGTGTAGGGTAGAGAATAAGCGAAGAAACCTGAAATACCTTCATAGAAACCGACTTCCGATGTGCCGAACAATGTATCAAGGCCATAGAAAGTGGAAACCAGAGTACCTACAAGAATAGGGGCGTTAAGGTCTCTTCCCGCCATGAAATAATCGTCAAAACCTTTGGATCTTTTAGAAAAATAATAACCTATGTACAGTATAAGGGCGACGTAAGCAGCTAAAAGAATCCAGTCTATTGCATGGATCTGAACAATAACATTTGTATCCAACGACATTACCTCCTTTAGGTTTTCTAGCTTATACCTGCAACTGGTAAAGAAGCTTTTTGCCAGTCCATTCCAGTCAATCAATGTTGTTTAAGCCGTATTCCTATACCATTCCCTCCCTCTTATTAACTACGTCCATTTCAAGTTTCCCTCCTTTAATAGAACAAATAAAATAATCACAATTGATAGACAATTTAACGATAACTAATCTTATCTAATTTTCAGAAAACAAGCAACTACATATTTGCGGTATTATGTTTATTAATTTGCCGTGCTTCCGTTGTATCAATATTTTATTACTTTATATTAATAGGGCAGGCCTCCGGCAATGACCACACCAAACGAGTCAATGCGTTGATAGTCTTTTACAGACAAAGATACGCAGGGTAGATTGCCCCACTCTGCGCCAAAAGTGAAGTGATGTCTCTTTTTAGTCTTACAGGTTTAACCCCAACAATTGACATTGAATCCAATTAACATGGTCCCTTTTAAGCCGTTGACTCCCTTTACTCCTTTTCCTTGCCTTCCTGATTCAATTTCTGGAACCTTTCTTTAGCATCCTTGAAATACCATCCAACCAAACACAGAGGTCCTATAATCGCTATTAAACTAAATATATTACAGCTAACATCCCAACCCGAATCCCATATCATTATTTTTCATCTCCTTCCGATTCCATTGTTTCAGTTCCAAACTTGTTGAAGATCAGATAAAGGATGAGCGCGATCCGTCAACGTTTATATTCGTTGTTCCTATGCATTCCCTCCCTCATTTGAACTTTTTTCATTTCATGTTTCCCTACATCAATTAATTGAGCAAATAAAGCAACCCAATAGACAGATAATTTGATAATTAATTTTACCTAATTTTCATAAAATAAGCAACTTAATATTTGCGATATTAAAATAAATTAATTTGCTATGTTCAGGTGGTATCAGCATTTAATCTAATACAATATCCGATAAGAGTTGCATTTAGTATCAAATATTGTTCAATATCAGTAACAAAACCGCACCGGGAAGTCCTAAAACACCCACAAAGAGCGCCGAAAAGAAATTCAGCGGAATATGAAGATCCCAATGGCCGCCGACCCAATTGATAGCTAAAATAAACAACCCGCCTAATATGCTGTTTCCTATCAGTTTAAGCAGAAATTTGAGAGGTACCAGAAGAAGATAGCCCAAAATATACAAGACCAGGATGCCAAAACCATACGCAAGCAAAATGCCGATTTCCGTGCTCATTTCCATAACCTATTCACCTCTTGAGAACAGTTTTGTCCATATTTTGTATAAAATATGCTGAATATGCATAGAATAGAATTGAATAACAATAGAAGTTTATAACAAAAGAAGAAAGGATCTGTGAGGTTATGGATAGTAGTTTTATCGGAGTGAAGGGAGTTGCAGATAAAATGTATCGACACTTTCTGAACCTGCCCCAGAATCAAACCGAAGAAGAAAAACTCTACGCATCCATTCGCGATGCCGAAATCCAGTTGAAGCTGGCAGAAAAGCGTTTCAACGAAGTTACAGATCCGGATCTGATCGATTACGCCGCATACGATATTATGGCGGCGAGATCCAAATATGAATATCTTCTTAAAATGGCAAAAAGGCAGATGGGAGTATGATCATAGTTCCCGTCTGCCTTCGATTGCTTTCGTCAGTGTAATTTCATCCGTATATTCCAGATCTCCTCCTACCGGAATCCCGTGGGCTATACGGGTTGTCTTTATGCCCGACGGCTTGATGAGTCGGGCAATATACATGGCCGTAGCCTCACCTTCTATATTGGGATTCGTCGCCAAGATCACTTCCTCGATATCATTTTCCCGCAGTCGAACAATCAAAGATTTTAGATTTATGTCCTCCGGCCCGATTCCTTCCATCGGGGAAATGGCTCCGTGAAGTACATGATAAAGCCCGTTGTATTCGCGAATGCGTTCCATAGCGGCCACATCCTTTGCGCTTTCCACCACGCATACCACCTTTCGGTCCCTGGTCGCATCGAAACAGATGCTGCAGGGATCCTGATCCGTAAGATTCCCGCAGACGGAACAGTATTTCATGGACCGCTTCCCTTCCACGATAGCATCTGCTATCGCTATTGCGTCCTTCTCATCCATGGACAAAATATGGAAAGCCAACCGCTGAGCTGTCTTTCCACCGATTCCCGGCAACTTGGATAGTTGATTGATCAAGTTGTTCAAAGGCTTCGCATAATATTTCATGTACCCGGACATCTCCTCTCTATAGACCCGGGATGCCCAATCCGCCGGTAAGTTTCTGCATCTCACTGGCGGACATTTCTTCGATCTGACGCATTCCTTCGTTTACGGCAGCCATAATTAAATCTTGCAGCATTTCTACATCATCCGGATCTACCGCTTCCGGTTGTATCACTATGTTCGTAAGCTCTCTCTTGCCGTTTACGGTGACACTGACCGCTCCTCCTCCGGCAGTCGCCGTTACCTCCTGCTCTTCAAGCTTGGACTGCAGCTCTTCCATCTTTTTCTGCATGACCTGCATTTGCTGCAGCTGCTTCTGCATTGCGGCCTGTCCGCCGCCGCCGGGCTTCTTGCCCGCACGCATTCCTCTACCCATTCTTTTCCTCCTTATTTAACCTCAATGTTGATATTGAGGCAGTTCCCCAACTCATAAGCGAGCTCTTCTGCGCTTTTTTCTTCTTGAGCTCTTCTATCCTGATTAACCAATACACAATCCATTTTCAAGGCTCTGCCTGTATACTTTTCTAAGAGTTGTGATATATAATCGGCGTTGCCTTTAGCATAACGTAACGTTACTTCATTGCCCACTTCCAATCGGAAGCAGTTCTCCTCGATGGCAACCAACCGGGCACCCCTTCTCAGAACATTAAATGTCGTCTTCTGGGACTCCCCTTCTTCAAGGACCTTGTCCCAGATTTTTTCCACATCAATGCCCGTGTCTGCAACCTGGCCAGCATCAATACCCGCGTCCGGAACTTGTCCCACATCAACGTCAGTGCCCGCAACTTGTTCAGCATCCATGTCTATATCCGAAACCTGTACAACATCAGGAACCGTATCGGTCATTGCGGGCTGCCTTTCTGCCGCCTCGAACTCTTCCTTTTTCTCTTCTGTCTTTTTTACGGCAATCATATTTTTATCTTGAAGTACGGAGTCCGCGGAAAGATTTCCGAAATTTCCGCCTGAAGCTAATCTAAGTATGCAGAGCTCCAACAAAATCCGCGGTTGTGTGGACCATTTCGCCTCCGAAAGAGTGCGAGCCAAATCGAGAATACTATCGTTGATCGAAGACATGGGGATCCGCGTGCTCTGTTCGCGAATTCGCTCCACGTTCTCCTCCGATACGTTTAACATGTCTTCCGGATTTCGAATGAACTTTGTCAACATGAGACTTCGATAATGAGCGATCCAATCCTTCATCAACTGCCTGACTTCTTTTCCTTCGGAAAGGATGCGATCTAACAAGAGCAATGCATCGGCAGCTCTTCCCTGGTCCACCATATCTGTCAACTGGATGAATACTTCCTCACCCGAAGTCCCAAGCACATCAAGTACGTCCTGCCGGGCCACTTCTTTCCCCGCAGCTGCTATGCATTGGTCCAGGATGGAAAGGCTGTCCCGCACCGAGCCATCTCCGTTGGCAGCTATAATTCCCAAGGCGCTGTCGGAAATATTAACACCCAAACTTTCACAGATCTCACGCATTCCCTCTCGCAGCAGTTTTTCAGGCACTCTGTGAAAATCCAGCCTCAGACAACGAGAGAGTATTGTGGCAGGCAGCTTCTGCGGTTCGGTAGTAGCAAGGATAAACAAGACATAAGTCGGCGGTTCTTCCAAGGTTTTGAGCAAGGCGTTGAAAGCTCCGGAAGTCAGCATATGGACTTCATCGATTATATATACTTTACACCTTCCGGCAGCCGGCGGATATTTTACGCTTTCACGAAGTTCACGTATGTTATCTACTCCGTTATTGGATGCGGCGTCAATTTCGATCACATCGAGAAAAACACCGTCCCTGATGGCAATACAATTCTCGCAAACCCCGCATGGCCTATCCTCCTGCGGCGCCGTGCAGTTAACGCCTTTTGCCAGAATTCTTGCAGTAGTAGTCTTGCCTGTTCCTCTTGTACCGCAAAAAAGGTATGCGTGGCCAGTGGTTCCGCTTCGGATTTGGTTGCTTAATATCTTAACTATGTGCTCTTGTCCCAGGATCCCGTCAAAGGTCTCCGGACGAAAACTCCGATACAAAGCTTGGTGCATGACTGCTCCTCAATTTTTGATTAAAGAATGCTTTGTGAAATCTACCCTTTGAAATGCATAATTAGCTATAATAAATTGCCCTTTGCCAGCCTCGCATGGATATGGACCAGGCTTAACTGCGACACATAAGAGGTTCCGTTTATCGCTGCTTCCTTCCGGACCTGACGAGGTTCACAGATTCTTATTGCGCAGGACCCGGGCCATGCCAGGCGAAGCTGCCAAAAGGCAATTTATTTATTCTAATTATATAGGATGCGGGCAGTTGAGTCAATGCATTGATAAGGCCGGCGCTTTGGCTCAGGCTCCACATTATTGTTTGAATTGCAATCATGAACTGAATAAATTAATAAATCTTTGGCAAAATAAGGTCATAAAATCTATAACAACATGAAAGAGGAGAAGAAGAATGAACCGTATGAACAATCAATCAAATAGAGCGCGAAATGAAATGAAAGATGCAGTTAGCAGCGCGTGGAATGAAGTTAAAGATGCTGCGGACAATGTGTGGGACGATGTTAAGGATGCTGCAGACGACGCGTGGGATGAAATGAAGGATACTGCGGACCAGGTTCGCCACAGAGCCAAAAGCCTAAAAAACAAGGCTGAGAACAGGATCGAAAGAACAGCCGGCAAAGCCGAAGGGCTGATGAACCGAGTCGGAGATAAAGTGGAGGACACGGCGGAAGATCTGCTGGACAAAATGGATGACGTACTCCACCGGGTCGACGATAATTCCGGCAGAAATCAACCGAATACCACCTTATAAAGCTCATCGCTTTTGGGAGCCTCAATGGGAATCCGCCGGTTCCCGCTGATCAGCACCCGTCCCTGCGAGGCTTCCGTTATCCTGCCGATGCAGGTAATGGCAATACCTGCCGATCGGATCTCCCGCATCAGTTCATCTTTTTGCTCGGAATGGGCCATAATCATCATGCTGCCGCTGGAAATCAATCGAAGAGGATCTATGCCGAAGTGAGCACAGATCTTTTTCGTTACGTGAGCCAACGGAATCTCGTCTGCCCAAACTTCCGCTCCGGTTCCTGATCTCTCACACATTTCCCAGACGGCACCCAATACTCCCCCTTCCGTAATATCGTGCATGCCCGCCGTGCCGATCCTTCCTGCAATGACACCTTCTTTCACAACGGAAACCTGGTCGAGCATGGCTTTGGCTTCTGAAATTTCCTCCTCTGTAAGGATACCTTTCAGCCTGGACTCATGGTCGCTGGCTATAATGCCCGTTCCTTCAAGTCCTCCCTGCTTGGTAATCAGGATCCAATCTCCGGGCCGCATATTTGTCGCGCTCTGTGATTTACCTTTCACAGCCCGTCCCAATGCGGTGGATACGATGACGGGAGTATTGACGGCTTTCGTTATTTCCGTATGCCCTCCGATGATCATAACTCCGAGAGCTTCACCAGTTTCTGCCGCCTGTCGCATTATTTCATCGATTTCTTCAACGGTAGTCCCCTCAGGCAGCATGCAAGCCAACAGAATGCCCAGGGGTTCCACGCCGTTTGAGGCAATATCGTTGCAGGAAATCTGGACTGCCAAACGGCCGATGTCGGCTACCGCTCCCGTTATAGGGTCTGTTGACAATACACAGTCGTATTCTCCGAAATCCACCACAGCGCAATCTTCACCGATGCCGGGTCCGGTAATGACTTCCGGCCTCCTGTATTTGAAATGCTTTAAAACCATCTCTTCCAGCAGCCCGCTCTCCAATTTTCCCGTTTTCATAGTGTCTCCAATTGCCTCCGATATACTTCAATTATTTTTTGTTATTTTATATTTGATCCGCTTTCCATCCATTGAATAAGTTGTTCCTCGGTTATGATGGGAATGCCCAGTTGCTTTGCCTTCTTGTTTTTCGATGAGGTGGAAAGGATGTCGTTGTTGATCAGGTAATCCGTATTTTGGGTGACGGAATCCGTTACCTTCCCGCCCTTTTCTTCAATGGCCGTTTTCAGCTCATTGCGGTTTTTGTAATGTTCCAACGAACCGGTCATGACAAAGGTGAGATTTTCGAAAAGCAGCTCGCCGGACGGAATTTCAACCTCTTCAAGCCGGATTTCCGACAGGATATCCTCTACCATCCTGATGTTCTTTTCATTCTCGAAAAACTTCACATAAGCCTTCGCCATAACATCACCGATGCCGTATATTTTAATAAGGTCGTCATATGTTGCCGATTGTATGGCCTGCCAATCGTAGTTGAAATGCTTGCAGATGGCCTTCGCGTTGGAAAGCCCTATATTGGGAATCCCCAAGCTGTAGAGCAATCTGACAGAGTTGGTGTTCCTTGCCCTGTTGACGGAGTCTACCAGGTTCTGAAAGGACTTTTCTCCAAAGCCTTCCATGTCAACTATCTCTGCTTTATGCCCCTCGATGCGGAAAATATCTGCAGGTCCATGAATTAATCCCTTTGCCATGAACTTCTCAATAGTGGCCTCGGAAAGACCGTCTATGTTCATGGCATCTCTGCCCACAAAGTGGGTGTAAGCTTTTACATGTTTGGCAGGGCATTCTTCGTTAGCACAGTACAGTACTTTGACATCGTTTTCCTGACTGATGCGCGCAGGCTCTCTGCATACGGGACAGTTTTCGGGGATAGGGACAGTCCCGCTTCTCGTAAGGTTTTCCGCCACTTGTGGAATGATCATGTTTGCCTTGTAAACGCGAATTTCGTCGCCGAAGCCCAGTTCCAGGCCTTCCGTGATGCTGATATTGTGAAGGCTGGCCCGGCTCACCGTAGTGCCTTCCAGTTCAACGGGTTCAAATATGGCGATGGGATTGATGAGCCCCGTTCTTGAGGCGCTCCATTCCACTTGCAACAGCTTCGTCTCCTTGATCTCGTCCCGCCATTTAAAAGCGATGGAATCCCTGGGAAATTTAGCGGTGGTTCCCAGGCTTTCCCCGTATTGAATGTCATCATAAATGAGAACAAGTCCGTCGGAAGGAAATCCGTAGTCCGCCACCTGTTCGCTGAACCAATTTACGGTTTCCTCCAAATTGTCCAGGTCCACTTCACTGTAAGGAATCACATCAAAACCCTGTTTCGAAAGCCAGTTCATCTGAACCTTTCTGGAATTGTCAAAGTCTACCCCTTCGGCTTTCACAACGCCGAAGGCGACGAAGTGAACATTTCTTTCCGCGGTGATCTTGTTGTTCAGCTGCCTCACGGAACCGCTGCAGAGATTGCGGGGATTTTTGTACTTGGTCTCAATTTCTGCGAGACGATTATTAAGCTCGTTGAAATCGTCGTAGCTTATCACGGCCTCACCTCGGAGGATAAGCTCTCCCCGATAAGGAATCTCCAATGGGATATTCACAAAAACTTTGGCATTATTGGTGACCACCTCGCCCACCTCGCCGTTGCCGCGGGTAACGGCTTTTACCAGCTTGCCGTCTCGATAGGTTAATACGATGGTAAGTCCGTCCAGCTTCCAGGAGAGCAATCCTTTCTGCTCCCCCAACCACTGTTTCAGTGCTTCCACGTCCTTCGTCTTATCCAAAGAAAGCATAGGCCTTTCATGTCTTTCTTTCGGCAGGCTGTTGACCGACTCGTAGCCTACACGAACCGTGGGGCTGCCGGACAACACCACGCCCGTTTCCTTCTCCAGTTCCAACAGTTCATCGTATAGCCTGTCGTACTCCAAATTAGACATGATTTCCCGATTTTCATCGTAATATGCTTTCGCCGCCCGATTCAAGATCTGAATCTTTTCCCGCATGAGCTGAAACTTGTCGTCCATGATGCCTCCTTTTAAGCCCCTCAAATAACAATTAAAGCTTGGTAAGCGGGGCAACATCGATTGCCAGTTTTTTCGTCCCCACGCTTTCAAAGATCACCGTAACCGCATTGCCCTCTACTGCAATTACCTGGCCCTCTCCAAATTTCGTATGCTTTACCATGCTCCCCGGTTCCAGATCGGCAGCGGTCAGCCTGGGTTTGGCAGCGCTGCTCTGCTTGATTGCCCGTATCTGTGCAAAGGGACGGAAAATTTCCTCCTCATCCGTATAAGAAGACTTGGACACGGTTCCGCTGTACCTGTCGAAGCCGCTTCCCGTAAAGATCGCATCGCCCTCAAGCACTTTTCTGTCGATCTCCCTTAAGAACATGGACTCTCTCGTATAATCTGTTTTCCCGTAAATCGTTCGTATCCCCGCGCTTGTCAGATAAAGTTTCTCCATCGCCCGGGTCATCCCGACATAACAGAGGCGCCTCTCCTCTTCCAATCCGTCATTGCGTTCAAATGACCGCCAGCTCGGAAAAAGGCCGTCCTCCATTCCTACCATGAAAACCACCGGAAATTCCAGTCCCTTGGCGCTATGCAGCGTCATCATGGCCACCGCATTCTCTTCAGGATCCAAATTGTCCACTTCTGCCATAAGGGCGATGGACTCCATGAATTCGCTCAGGCTGCCCGGCTCGCCGGCGTCCTCTTTGGTTTTTTCGTAATCATAGATTACCGATTTAAATTCCAGGAGGTTTTCAATTCGCGTTTCCGCCTCTACAGTATTTTGTCTCTCTAATGCTTGTAGATACCCGGTTCGCACCAAAAGTACATCATAAATATCGGATATTTTGAGATTATCCTGTTCCTGGGAAAGCCGGCTTATGGTTTCCGCCAGCTGAAACAGGTTTTCTCCCGCTTTGCCCGGCAATCCTTGCATGATCTCCGGATCCATCAGGATTTGAAAGAGACTCTGGTTTTGGACCGCAGCAAGCATTCTGAGCTTGTCCAGCGTCTTTTGCCCGATTCCCCGTTTCGGCTCGTTGATTATCCGTTCCAAAGAGAGATCGTCGGCGGGATTTTGCACCAGCCGCATATAGGCTACCATATCCTTTACTTCCTTGCGGTCGTAGTACCGGAATCCGCCTAATATCCGGTAGGGAATTCCCCTGGAGCGGAAAGCCTCTTCAAAGAGCCGGGACTGCACATTGGTACGATAGAGCACAGCAAAATCCGAATACTTGCGTCCCCGGCCACATAGCTTATCTACTTCGTAGGCCACGTAGCGAGCCTCGTCTTTATCATCCTCTGCACGGAAATAATGTACCTTTTCACCTTCATCCTTCTCCGTCCAAAGCTTTTTCGGCTTCCTTCCCTGGTTGTTCCGGATGACGGAGTGTGCAGCGGAAAGTATATTGCCATAGGATCGATAATTTCTCTCCAGCTTGACAACCTTTGCCCCTCGAAAATCTTTCTCGAAATTCAATATGTTGTTTATGTCAGCCCCGCGCCATTGATAGATACACTGGTCATCGTCGCCTACTACGCAGATGTTGTTATGAACTTGTGCCAGCAACCGGATGAATCGATATTGCATATAGTTTGTGTCCTGGTATTCATCTACCATTATATATCTGAACCTCTGTTGAAAACGGCCGAGCACTTCCTCGTCCTGTTCAAACAGTCTGACGGTCTGAAGCAGAAGGTCATCGAAATCCATGGCCTGATTGGCTCGCAGCGTTTTTTCATATGCATTGAAAATTTCAGCGGCAATCTTGCCTCTGGGGTTGCCTGCATTCTCCTCAGCAAACTCCGTTGGATTTATCCCTTTTTCCTTGCAATCGCTGATAATCGAAAGAAAATATTCTACAGTATACCTTTTTTCATCAACACCAAGCTCTTTCATGCAATTTTTTATGATAGTCTTCTGATCTGCCGGATCGTAAACTACGAAATCTCTGCTGTATCCCAAGCGATCCGCATACATGCGAAGAATTCGCAGACAAGCGGAATGAAAGGTGAGGATCCACATTCCCTGTGCCTCTCCGATCAGGGCTTCCACTCTATCCCTCATTTCTTTTGCCGCTTTGTTGGTAAATGTAACGGCCAGAATTTCGTATGGTGAAACTCCCTCTTCTCGGATCAGGCGGGCGATACGATGGGTCATGGTGCTAGTCTTGCCGCTTCCGGCACCCGCCAAGATGAGCAGGGGGCCCTCTTTGTGCAGAACGGCCTCCCTCTGTTCCGGGTTAAGTTGCTTTAAGTAATCTAAATTATTTTCCATAAAAAAACTCCTATAAGTCTCCTATTAATATGTCAAAAGATCCCCGTTTCTTTCCCTATCACGTTAACAGTTTACCATACTGGCCCGCTTTTGAAAATACGAAACCGCCTGTGGCTGCCACCAGGGCAAGCTAGCGTTTACCGCCTTATTCCGGATATTCATGTACCACAATAAATAGACAAGATTCCACCACCGGCGCGGGATCTTATCTACCTTTTTTCGCTGTGGTAGACAATAATCCTAAGCCTCAACAGATTTCTGTCTATTTCCAAACCCTAATGTAGACAACAATCAAGGACCGCCACAAATTCTTGTCTATTTTATGGCCAAAATGTAGACAACAATCAAGAGCCGTCATAGATTCTTGTCTACCATTCAATTTGAAGATAGACAACATAAGTGATTTAATGAAATTGTTGTCTACTTTTCGGTCCTGAAATAGACAACTTTTCAGAATCACAAACAATACCTGTCTACCTCTCGATTCTGACATAGACAAGAATCTGACACCTAAACAGATTCATGTCTATTTTAAATCCTTAATGTAGACAACAATTAATAGCCGTACATGTTCTTATCTACCATTCAATTTGAAGATAGACAACATAAGTGATTCAATGAAATTGTTGTCTACTTTTCGGTCCTGAAATAGAACTTAACGGAGCGACATACATTATTGCCTACTCAGCCGGTTTTCTCGTATACAATAATTCGAAACCGAAACAGTTTTGTTTATTTTTCGGCTTAGAGCTACAATTGGGAGCCGGAGCAAAATCTTGTCTCCTTTTAGTGCTGGTGTAAACTACAACCGATACCTACCTTCAAGGATCTGGCCAATGTTCCGATTAAGAAGCTGCTATTTTTCTGTTGCTATTTAAAATAGGATCCTTAGTAAAAGTGTTTACCAAGCCTTAATGTAGGCATCAATTATATTCAAATATTTACAATATATTGAAATATGCTTGACGGAAATAATGTTTTGTTTATAATGTAAATATATCCATAAATTGTAATTATGTAAGAAAGGACAGTGCTATGATTAGAAACAGTGTAATTGCGGCCATCGAAGATGATTATGAACAACATTTGCAACTTATTGAACAATTCAGAGGGGAGCTTGCAACACTGCCAATCGGTACCTTGCATTCCAGGGTTAACAAAGGTAAAACTCGTTACTATCACTACATACCGTCTCCCGCTCCGGGAGTTCCCGCTCGAGAAGTCTACATTAACAAAAGCCAGGAACATCTGGTAGAAGCTCTGGCACGCAGAAAATTTATAGAAAAGAGCCTCCGTCTATTGGAGAAAAATATTAAAATCCTCAAAGCGCTGTTGAATGAATACACAACCTACGACCCGGAAGCAATCATTCTGGAACTCCCTAAACCTTATAAAGGAACAAACTGCAGCACTGCTTTTGGTCTTTTGGAAGCAAGAAATCCTTCCAAATGGGCAAGCGAGCCATATGAAAAAAATCCGATAAATCCGGAAGGACTGACATGCAGATCCGAATATGGTCTATCTGTTAGATCGAAATCCGAATCGATAATAGCCAGTCAGTTGGAAAGATACAACATTCCCTTTCGATATGAGGCATTGCTCCAATTAGAAGGTCAGATTTACTATCCCGACTTCACAATCCTTAACCCCCAGGATAATCAAGTTATTTATTGGGAGCACTTCGGCATGGTGGACGACCCGGAATACGCAAGGCAAATGGACAACAAACTGACAGAATACAGGAAGCGCGGGATTTTGCAAGGGAAAAACCTCATTACAACATATGAAACAAGAGCACACCCGCTAAGCGCTCAAAATGTTCGAAGAATAATCAAAGCCTTTCTGCTGCCCGATGGCAATCAAGTCGCTTAGATATGCCGGGTCAGCTTCAAAATACGACAATCAAGTCACAAAGATACGACAGGCGGGTTACAAAATGTTGCGACCAAGTTGCAGAGATATGCCGTCAGGTTGCGAGTTGACGATAAATCCCGCGGGTCAGAGTACAGCAATGCGGCGAGCAAGTCACAGATTGCAGAAATGTGATGATTAAGTTACAGATTGCAGAAATGTGATGATTAAGTTACAGATTGAAATGCGATGATTAAAGAATACACTAATCAAACCATACATAGAAAAGAGGTAATGGGAATGGTTAAAGGTTTTGCAGACGACTTAATAAATGAAATCCCCGATATGATAGATATGGTGTCCGTAATGCAAATCGACTACGAGTATTGCAAGTCTTGCCTTAAGAAACTGGAAGCGATCAGAGACGCTCTTCCAGAAGGATACCTGCGCACTATAACCGGGTACGGCAAAGACAAGCATTACCTTTATTTGCCACCGGCAGACCCTGAGGGTACCGGAACTATGACATACCTTGAGGAAAGCCAGCAGGAACTCATTGAAGCACTGACTTTTAAAAAGCAACTTTTTGAAGATATTTCTAAAATATACGATAAGCTCGCTCTAATTTCTATTTCATTTAATATTTATGTCCCGTTCAAAGAGTATGCCAAAGAATTGGTAAAGCTGATAGAAAACTCTGCGCTCGTTATCATCACACGCCGCAAGCTTTCACCGGATAAAATCCGGCACAACCGCACAAAGAAAGCATTAAAAACCTACTATTCATAGCTTTACATTTAAGAAAACGACTGCGGCGGGTTGATTTCCGCAGTCGTTTTTGTCGTCATGTCGTAATGTATAAGTAATTGCTGTTATTGTTTCTTATTTATAGTTCTCGGGCTTCACCTGGAAATAAGCCTTGGAGTGCTTGCAAACAGGACAGAGTTCCGGAGCTTTCTTTCCTACAAACTGGTGGCCGCAATTGGCGCACTGCCAAACAACTTCTTCATCCTTCTCGAACACTTTACCGTTCTTGACATTTTCAGCCAATATCCTGTATCTCTCCTCGTGCTCCTTCTCGATTTTTGCCACGCCTTCCATAAGAAATGCGATGTCGCTAAACCCTTCTTCTCTTGCAACCTCAGCCATCTCTTTGTACATCTGCGACCACTCATAGTGCTCGCCTGCAGCTGCATCAAGCAGGTTTTCTTCCGTTGTTCCGATGCCGTAAGCAAGCTTAAACCAAAGCTCCGCGTGTTCCTTTTCATTTGCCGCAGTTTCCAAGAAGATGTTCGCAATTTGCTCGTAACCATCTTTCTTGGCTTTTTCAGCATAGAAGGTGTACTTGTTTCTCGCCTCTGACTCGCCCGCAAAGGCGGTCAACAAGTTTTCCAATGTCTTCGTGCCCTTGAGATCTTTCATTTTTTATTTCCTCCTGTTCTTCCTGTTAGGCATGTTAACTTGATACACTTTAGATGACTAAAATGCATCAAAGATTATATTATTCCTGTTCACTTATACCACCTTTACCGCCTGCTTAAACCTGCATATTCACAAGTGCGGCTGCAATTTCACCTCCGACTTCTGCATTGTTTATGACCAGGCGAATGTTTGCTTCAAGGCTGCGCCCTCCGGTTAGCTCCTTAATCCTATCCAGGAGAAAAGGTGTAACCCTCTTACCTGTAATGCCTTTTTCCTTACACTCTACAAGGGCTTTTTGAATTGTCCGATCTATGGTTTCAAAATCGATCTCATGTTCGGCAGGAATAGGACAAGCTACTAACATGCCTCCCTTTAGACCCATTTCGGCCTTTGTGCGGATCAATTCCGCTATCTCTGCAGGGCCGTCCATCCGGCATTCTGCAGGGAAACCGCTCCGCCTGCTGTAAAATGCCGGGAATTCGTCGCTGCCGTAGGTAATTACAGGAACGCCTCCCGTTTCCAAATACTCCAGCGTACTGCCGATATCGAGCACGGATTTCACTCCTGCACAGATTACAACCACATCGGTCTGTTTCAGCTCTTCCAGGTCGGCGGAAATATCGAAATCTTCTGCCGCTCCCCGGTGAACACCGCCTATACCTCCGGTAACAAACAGAGGGATACCCGCTTGATGGGCTACTATCATGGTTCCCGCCACCGTAGTTGCCCCGTCCAGCTTTTTGGCAATAACAAAGGGAAAATCCCTCCGGCTCACCTTTACCACATTTTCCGCTTTGGCAAGATACTCGATTTCCTCGGCTGTTAACCCCACCTTGATTCTGCCCTTTATGATACCGATGGTAGCCGGCACCGCTCCTTTGCTTCGAATGGTCTCCTCCGCCGCCATGGCCGTTTCGACATTTTGGGGAAATGGCATGCCGTGGGCAATGATGGTGGATTCAAGAGCAATTACAATTTTCCCCTGTTCCAGGGCGTATTTTACTCCCGGATCGATATCCATATACTTTTTCATCTGGATCTCCTTTCGATTTCTTCGACGGTTAGATCGGGATTGACCGCCGTCTTTGATTCCATTGCCAACGAGGCCGCCGCTAAAGAGAAACGAGCGGTCTTTACCATATCATACCCATGTATGAAACTGTAAATCACAGCAGCCGAAAAAGCATCGCCGGCTCCCGTAGCCGAACCCTCGCTCTTCAGCTCTCTCAAAGGTCTGAAAAGCTCCGAATGCACTCCGTCTGTAAAATAGACACCCCCTGCCGACAGGCTGATAAACACCTGTTTGACGCCTTTTTCGATGAATCTCTTGCCCGCTTCCTCTAAAGCCTTCGGGTCACGTATTTCCATATCCAGCAATACCTCTGCTTCCATCCGGTTAGGCTTTATCGTATGGAATTCTCCGATATGGTCTTTCGCCCGTTTCGCTTTGGTTGTGGACACGGGATCCAGGAAAAGAGGTTTACCCTTAAATCGTTCGATAGTGTATGCAAGGGTATCTTCCGTAAGATTGGTGTCCAGTACGACCATTTTTGCATCGGCAGCCGCCCCTACCGCATCGTCGATAACTTCGCGGGATATGCGCTCAAGTGCATCCATATTGCTCAATCCAATTTCTATGTCGCCTACCAGGTTGAGTATGGATATATACATGGCGGTATTTTCGTCAGGAAGCAATCGCACCCCCGATACATCCACTCCAAGATCTGACAGTTCTCTTATAGCAGTCCTTCCCATCAAATCATCGCCTGCCACGGAAAAAAAGCTCACAGGAATGCCCATTCTTCCCAGGTTTTCGGCGATATTTCTACCCACTCCGCCATATGCCACGGAGATTTTTCCCGGATTGGAATCTGCGTAAATCAGCCGGCCGTATGGATGACCCTCGATATCTACAGTGATGCCGCCTATTATAACTACTTTATTCTTTGCTTCGCTCATAATGTGTTCATCCTTTTCTTTATTAAAATTTGTAGAAAGACACACCTAATACTGTCCATACGGTAAAAGAAAATTCGTGGAGCCGCTTCGACCCAAAGCAGGCAACAGTTCTCAATAGAATCCATATGTTAAAAGAGAATACTGCCGCCTATAAACTCGCGAAGGATGGAGTTGTTCGGGATGACGGAATCATCCTCAATCGTACGAAAATAGCGTAAAAAGCGCAGCAGCCTAACAGCCTCACTGTAGATTTCTTCCTCGGGTCCGATGGCTTCAAGCATGGGTTCCGCATACTTTTTTAATACTCCAAGCTCGTAAATATGAGCTGAATTAAAAAGCATGTCGGCTTCTCCGTTGTAGGGGAAAATGTTCTTGTCTTCTCCTGCCCGTACCTTTGGCCATTGTTCAAGGGTCTTGCTAGCATCATAGCCGCGGAACTGATGGTCGCGAACGATGCGGCGAAGCAACCTGGCATCCGTAATGGGAATACGGTTGTGGTTGTCAATATTCAGCTGTGTCAATGGGCTGATATATATTTTATACTTGGATTTATCGTCGATTTTCTCTGTAAGCTTTCTGTTCAATACATGTATGCCTTCGATTATTATAGGCTGATCTTTGCTTATTTTGGTGATCCTGGTCCCGAATATCTTTCGACCCGTATAGAAATCGAAAACCGGAAGATCCACTTCTTTGCCGGCCAGCAGGTCATTCATGTTCCGGTTGAACAGTTCCAGGTCCAGGGCTTCAATATCTTCAAAATTGGGCGTACCGTCAGGCAGCAGCGGTGTCTCGTGCCTTTCTACAAAATAATCGTCGGTGCCGATGTAAAGAGGTCTTTCACCGTGAACTCTCAGCTGTATGATGAGTCGCTTTGCAAAAGAGGTCTTTCCGGAAGAAGAGGGTCCGCAAATGAGTATAATCCTTTTCCTCTTCCGCACGATATCATCTGCTATATAGGCGATCTTCTTCTCATGAAGGGCTTCGGATATCTGAATGATCTCTTTATACTCACCTGTTCCGATGGCTTTATTGAGATCTTCAACATAGGAAATCCCCATGAGATTCCCCCATCTCTTTGCCTCTCCGAAAGCCCGGTACAACTTTGATCCATTCCTGAATTCGGGGATCTTGTCGGGCGCCGCCGGTTCAGGAAAGCGAACAATTACGCCATTTCTATACTTCCTCAGTTCGAAATATTCAACATAACCGGTTGACGGCACCATCTGCCCGTAAAAGAAATTTAGAAAACCGTCACAGGAATAGACAGGAACTTTTTCCACATGAGGCATGCTCTTTAAGATCCTTCGCTTCTCCTCATGGTTGTGATCGGAAAAAAGTCTGAAAGCCTCTTCTCTGGTCAGTATTTTGCGTTCAAAGGGAATGTCAGCCTCAACCAGCTCTCTCATTTTCTCCTCGATCTTCGCAACATCATCCAGCGTCAGAGGCCTCCGGGTTTTGATTTCGGTATAAATTCCCTTGTTTAGCGAATTTTGAATTTCCACCCTGACATTCCCTAACACCTCATTTATAGCCTTTAAATACACAAAGGATACGCTGTTCTGGTATATCCTCGAAACAGTGGCATTTCGCATATCCAGAAATGTAATAGTGCAGGGCTCCGTTATTTCCCGTGTAAGCTCACGAATACGATGATTCACTTTAGCTGCCAACACCCTGTAAGGCAGTTTGCCCTGATATTCTTTGACAATTTCTTCTATGGTGGTGCATTCTTCCACTTCAATATCTATAGGATTTTCTCCCGATTGTATTATCAGTTTTATAAGTATCATCTGGCTCTCCTTTGCTATTTTCTATTCGTCCGATGGACACCTTTTTTATTTTGGCTTTTATTGTACCACATGTTGTATTTAGTGTCATTTTATTTGATGTCATGTATTAGAGTGTGCCATGTAATTGGCGGCGCCATTTATTATGATCTACTTTGTAATTTGCGCAGACATTTACCGTCACTTCAAAGATAGAAAATAATCACGATTGGAAAACGTATCCTGGCTATTTTCAACTTCTAAGTAGACAATTATTATAGCTGCAGGGGTTTTCTGTCTATTTTGGGCTTCATTAATAGACAAAAATTAATTATATTTCAAATTACTGTCTACATACAACCGCTAAAGTAGACAAGGATTCAAGTATTAATCTAAACTTGTCTATTATTAAAGCCTAAAGTAGACAACAAGCAAATCATAGAACAAATGTTGTCTACTTTTTGTTTTCGGAGTAGACAAAAACAGGAAAATGAATGATGTCTACTTTTTTTACCCTGTTATTTTTGTCTGTTTCAGCTGCCAAGCAGATAATGTATTTTCGATGGAATGATAGTGTAAAATAGTTGTGGAGTTTTTAAAGGAAAGAAACAGAGATCAACTCTCCTGTGTTAAAA
>JAAYNC010000163.1:0-2641 GCA_012521055.1 Eubacteriales Family XIII. Incertae Sedis bacterium | reverse complement strand
CTTTCTTGAAAAATTTCGGTTTTAAAAATCTTAATGATCTGCCCAGGATGGAGGATATCAGCGATGTAATCCGGGAATCCGATGAAGGAGAAGCAGCGGATCCCCTGCAGATCACCTTGGAGATTCCGAACAAATAGCCGAAGTCACATTCCTTTTTTTGGTAATATCTGGCATCGAATATTTTTACGACTTTGCAGTTGCGTTCGGTCTCTGACACTTTTTACAAGTATAAACTCCTCTTCTGCTGCAAATCATAGCAGAGAGGAGTTTTTTTATTTGACAAAACTTGCGTTTTGTATTCGGTGTCTGACACCAAATACAACAAGTTGTAAAAAGTGTCAGACACCAAATACAAACGAAAGGAGAATGTATGATTAATAATCCATATTTGCGACTGTTCACCGCTTTTGCAATATTTTTTATTATAGCAGCGTGCTTGCTGGTTCCGCCGGAGAGCTTTGCAGAATCTCAACCATTGAATGGTGTGCCCCGGGTTCTTCCCCCGGATGTTTCAGCGCAGAGCGCCATTGTAATCGAACAGGTTACGGGGAAAATCCTTTATGAGAAAAACGGCAGGCAAAAGGTCTATCCTGCCAGCACTACAAAGATCGTCACGGCGCTTTTAGCTATTGAATCCGGGAGTTTGGATCGGGTCTTTCCGGTTCCGGGGTCGGCGGTGGGAGTGGAGGGATCTTCCATTTACCTTGCCGCGGGAGAAAAAATTTCTCTCCGGGATCTGGTATACGGGCTGATGCTCCGGTCGGGTAACGATGCTGCCAAGGCAATTTCCTGCCTTATCGATCGATCGACGGAAGCGTTTGTTCAGAAAATGAACGAGCGGGTTCGGTCGATGGGGGCTATGGATACTCATTTTGTGAACCCCAGCGGTCTGTTTGATGAAAACCATTACACAACGGCCTACGATATGGCTATCATCGCTCGTGAAGCCATGAAGAATCATGAATTCAAAGCGATTGCGGGAGCCAAATCCTGGGTTGCCGACCGGGAGGAGGGTAAGTACAGGCATTTTTATAACAAAAACAAGGTTGTTTTTGAATACTCTGGCGGAACAGGAATAAAGATTGGTTATACAAAAAGGTCGGGGCGGACTTTGGTAGCTTCGTCTGAGCGAAACGGGATGGAGCTGATATGCGTGGTCATGAATGCTCCGAATTGGTTCAATGACAGTTATAAGCTAATGGATTACGCCTTCGAATGCTTTGAAATGAGCAAAATCATTGAAGGGCAGAGGGCGCTGAAAGCCATTCCTGTAAACTCCGGAAACAAAGGCCATGTCTTCGTTGGCCCGAAAGATCCGATTGTGCTGCCTGTTCGGAAAGGAGAAACGGAAAAGCTTGAAGTGGTGTATCGCTTGCCGACAAATGTTCGCGCTTCCGTCCGTCGTTGGCAGGAAGCGGGTACTTTGGAGCTCTATGTGAGCGGCGAATATTTGTGCTCTTATCCTTTGTATTATCTTGAAGATATCGATGGAGCGACAATATAGCTAAAAACAGGACACCTTCCCTTCGTCACTCATTACAGTTTTAATGCATACTTTTATAGTAATTGGGCGTCAGCGCTGCTTGTAATCGATGCAGCAAATTCGGAGTTGGTTTTGCCGAAAGTTGTATTTGGTGCCAGACACCAAATGCAAGGAGTTGTAAAAAGTGTCAGACACCGAATACAGACACCGAATACAATTCGGGCTGGGGCCTACGATTTGAGAGAAGGTGCAGGTAGTGAGTAATCACAGCGTTGATTGTATAGATGTGGGTAGTGAGAACTGCCCATGTTATTTGGCACTAACTAACGATTGTCTTATCTGCAGCAGGCTTCAGGGCCGGGAAGGCTGCGACTGCAATTGGAAAGGCGTATGCGTCTACAATGAATTCATTCAGGGAAACAGGAGAGTCAATAATCCAAGGACTGATTTTGCCACAGAGATCGTATATAGGAAAAATTATTTGGACGATTTGATTGTTTTGGGCCTCAGGGTAGGAAAGGGATTCGCTATAAAGGCCAGCCGTCCCGGATCCTACGTTTTTTTGCGTGAGAAAAACAGCGAATCTTACTATGCAACTCCGCTTTGCGTAATGGAAGCGAATATTGAGGACGGAATCATCGCCGTTGCCATAAAGATCATATCCGCTAAGACCAAGACCCTTGCAAAAGCGGAGGGAAGCTTAATGATCAGAGGGATCTACAGAAACGGAGTGCTCGGAATCGATTCCATTACATCCAAACACGTAAAGGACAAGAAAATTCTGGTTGTGGCAAAGGGAATTGGGCTTGCTCCCGCGATTCTTACGGTAAATTACCTGTGGAGCAAAAACCGCGTAGATCTGATCATCGACATGGAAAAGATCAGCGAAGATCTGATAGCTGACTATCTGGGCGAAGGCGAGGGGACTATTCGTTTCATGCAGTTGAACGAAGAAGGTTATCGAGAAGATATGGGGGATATCCTGGAAAAAGAGCAATACGACATAGTGGTTCTGCTTACGTCGGATTATTTTCTTGAGCAAATAGGGAATATGGTGAGAAAGCGTTTGCCCCGTGCTGAGCTGGCTGTCAGCAACAATTTTCGCATATGTTGCGGTGAGGGTATATGCGGCGCCTGCACGGTGGCCGGCAAGGATGG
>JAAYNC010000015.1:0-1679 GCA_012521055.1 Eubacteriales Family XIII. Incertae Sedis bacterium | reverse complement strand
ATCAAGAGTTTTGTTTATCTGGCGATTTGATAGTAGACAACAATCAGCTAGAATTTTTATTGTTGACTATTTTTGGGGAGTGGAAATAGACAGATTTGGTTTTCGGTTTCAGTTCGGGTTGAAAAGATAGTGTAAAATAGTTGTGGAGTTTTTAAAGGAAAGAAACAGAGATCAACTCTCCTGTGTTAAAATAGTTTCAGCAACAAAACACAAACAAGGAGGGAAGATCTCTGTGGAAACTATTGTACAACAAATCATTGCGGAATTGGGAAGAAATATTTGCAAACGGATTGAAGAAGGAGGCATATCCGATATAGATCAGTTTGCATCTGATGCCCTGGGTCTTTGCAAAGAAAGCGTTCGAGCCCTGATATCGGGAATCGTGAAGCAATTGAATGAAGAACTTAGAGCGGACAAGGCATTTCGAAAAGAGCAGGGGCTTATTCTAAAAGAAAAAGACCGGCAAAGGAGTCTTCTGACGGAGGTAGGTCGAATCGACATAGAACGAGACTACTATTACGAAAAGGCAAAAGGTGCCTATGTATATCCGTTGGATTTCATAATTGGTATATACGCCTATGAACGAGTGAGTGCCAATGTGAGCGCCCGCCTAGTGGAACAATCGGCAGAGGTTTCCTATGAAAAGAGTACGAAGATAGTAACCAACGGTGAAGTGAGCCGCCAGACGGTAAAGAATAAGTTGAGAGCAGTGGGAAAACTGGAAAAGGCAGCCCCTAAAGAAAAGCGAGTCGCATCGGAACTACATATTTTTGCCGATGAAGACCACGTTCATCTACAGGAAGGTAAAAACCGCATGGTTCCATTGATTACGTTAAGTGAAGGAATCCAAGCCGTCCATAAAGGGCGAAATGTCCTGATGAATCCGGTACACTTTACCTCCACCATTCATCAAACAAAAGAGGCTTGGGAAACGGTAGGCGGGTACATCTCACAAGCTTATGAAGAAAATCAAATCGAGAGAATCTATCTTCATGGTGATGGGGCTCCATGGATCAAGCAAGGAATGGAGGAGCTTGCCGACTGTCACTATGTTATGGATGGATTTCACTTTGAGAAGCACTTAAAACAAGCGACAGCGGCCTTTCCGAAACAAAATTACCGACACCGTATAAGGCAGGCGGTTCAAGAGAAGAGCCTGGAAAAAGTGACAAGCCTCATTCGAGAAATGCTGTCTCTTTGCAAGGGACCAAAGCAAGAGAAGCGGGTTCGAAACTTCCTCCGTTATGTTGTAAACAATTGGGACGGAATTGTGCGAAGATATACAAAAGATATCATAGGTAGCTGCACAGAAGGTTTAGTAAGTCATGTGTATTCGGAAAGATTAAGCAGAAATCCTATGGGTTGGAGCGAAGCTGGCCTAAGCAAGATGGCAGAACTTAGAGTCTATACAAGAAACGGTTGCAGCGTTTCAGGAAAGGATTTCAGACGACCTGAAGACGAAAAAAACAGGAGTATTCTAAAGGAGTATGGGAAAAAACGGCTACAAAATGCAATTCATGGTTGTTGGGACTGGAGTATATTCGAAAAAGAACAATACAATCCGGCGGTCAATACTGCAACACAGATCCTGATCCGGTCTTATGGTCGGCAACGGAGTTTGGTTGCATAACATCGGGAGAGTTGTCAAGCAAAAACTCCACAACAACTTGACACCGTCT
>JAAYNC010000082.1:0-5315 GCA_012521055.1 Eubacteriales Family XIII. Incertae Sedis bacterium | reverse complement strand
GCCGCGCAAACGAAAAACCCGGTTCGCCAGGCTTTGGTCTCCGCCACCGGCACTTTCTGGGATACGGTGGTGATTTGTCTGATGACCGGATTAGTGCTGGTAAGCACAATTATGAAGTTTCCGGAAATATCAGAGGGGCTGAACGGCGCAGAATTAACCAATGCTGCCTTCAATCAGATACCTGTTGTCGGGCCTTTTGTATTGACGGTGGGCCTTTTTACATTTGTTTATTCCACAATACTGGGGTGGTCTTACTACGGCGAGCGAGCAGTGGAGTATTTGACGGGGAAAAAAGGGATTCCTCCCTATCGATATCTGTTTACCCTTTTCGTTTTCCTTGGCTCCGTAGCCTCAATGCCGCTTGTTTGGGACCTTTCGGATACAATGAACGCTATGATGGCCATCCCCAATCTGATTTCTCTGTTGCTATTAAGCGGGGTCATCGTCAAAGAAACCAGAAAATATCTCTGGGAAGGCAACCTGGATCGAACCTAACTTGCATTTGATGTCTTGTATTTGGTGTCTGACACTTTTTACTAGTAGTTGTATTTGGTGTCTGACACCAAATACAACTTTTGCTGTTTGCAGGGAATAAAATGCTAATTTAGGCAAATCCTATAATGGGAGGTGTCAAAAATGCAGAAAAACAATATCGCAGATCTTTCACAGGAGGCTTTGGCAATTATCTCTGAAGCCGAAAGCAAAATAACTTCTATCAACGGTAACAAAGTGATACTGGTGGCTTATTCGGCCGAAAGCTAAATCCAGTCACAATAAGCACTCATAGGATTAATCAGATGAGTGCTTTTTTCTTTCTGGTTTATCTCTCTGTGTTATTTTCTAATTAGTATGTTGTGTTGTGTATTTGGTGTCTGGCACTTTTTACTAGTAGTTGTATTTGGTGTCTGACACCAAATACAACTTTGCGAACATAACTCTCCTAATGTTAATTTCCGAATAAACTCCGCAAATGCCTCAATTTAGCCAAATTAAATAGTTAATATCGTATCCAGCAACAACTGCGCTCCTAAAACAAGATCCTTCTCGTCCGTATCTTCAAAAGGAACATGGCTCCTGCCACCTTTGCTCGACACAAATATCATCCCGCCCGGGGCATGGGCAGCAATCAGACAAGTATCGTGAACGGCTCCACTGCTCATGATCGTATAGCTAAGCCCTTTCCGAGAAGCCAGTTCCTCAATCCTTTCAATTATTCTCTTGTCCATTTTTACCGGAACAGAGTAGGCCAGTCTCCTGGTTTCGCAACGGACACCCCGCTGTTTTGCAATTGAAACAATCGCATCCCTTATCTCGTCCATGGTGCGATGAATCTTTTCTTCATTTTTATCTCTCACTTCTACAGTGAACACAACCTCCTCCGGAATTACGTTGGAACAGTTAGGCAAAACGCTGATTTTGCCGACTGTAGCTACCGTTATCCTCTCGGGATCCTCTTTGGCGATTCGCTCCGCCTCGCCAATGCAAACAGCGGCCGCCGTCAACGCATCCCGGCGATC
Source organism: Eubacteriales Family XIII. Incertae Sedis bacterium (assembly GCA_012521055.1). GTDB lineage: Bacteria > Bacillota > Clostridia > Peptostreptococcales > Anaerovoracaceae > UBA1426. The sequence continues at coordinate 3,798 of JAAYNC010000082.1, read as the reverse complement.
TATCATCGGAGTTGCCCCCGCATGATTGCCTACACCCTTAAGCGTAACCTCCAAAACGGACATCCCATAAACCACATCCACGATGCCAATGGACAAACCTTTCCGCTCCAGCACCGGCCCCTGTTCGATGTGCAACTCCAGCATGGCCCGCACCTGCTCGAAATCCCAAACCATTTCTTCCCTCTTATATTCTGGAAATCCGCATCGTTGCAGCATTTCGCGAAGAGACACGCCTTGATCATTTTGCAATTTATCCAATTCTTCCTCACCGTAAATACCGGTGATAAACTTGCTTCCGGTCATAGTTGAACCAAAATTGGATCCTTCTTCTTCCGCAAAAATAACCAGCTCCAAAGGCAAAGCCGCCGTACCGTCCTCAGACAATGTTCGCATGGTCTCCAATCCGGCCACTACTCCATAAACTCCGTCCAGCCATCCCCCATTTCTTACCGTATCAATATGAGATCCAACCACTATTCTCTTGGTTCCGTCATATACGTTCTTCACTGTCGCAGAAGTCCCCTCGCCTGTTTGTCGCGCCGTTTCTGCAAATCGAATGAACATGTTGCCAATGGCGTCTGTGCGAACCGTAAATCCTGCCGACTCGGCAGTTCGAGTTATATACGCTCTGGCTTCCTGGTCCTTTTGGCTGTAAGAAAAGCGCGTCACTCCTGCCCCCGGGGTATCTGTGATTTCCCTCAACGCCTTCATATCGGAAAGCATCCTATCTCCATTAATTTTCATCGTCGCCCTCCATAATCAGCAACTTGTAAAAAGTGCCAGACACCAAATGCTGTAAAAAGTATCAGACACCAAATGCAACCAGTTGTAAAAGGTGTCTGGCACCAAATACAACTCTAACTCAACACAAAACTAAAGTTTTTGTCTAAAACAAAAAATAACAAAATTATTAGTCATTAATTTATCACCAAAAAACACGGAGACTTGCAAAAGGTGTCAGACACCGAATACAACCAGTTGTAAAAAGTGTCTGACACCAAATACAACTAATCAAACACAACTACCCTAAAAACAACCTTGATTAAGTTATTCACTATATGCCAATCCGTACGGTTTGCCGGGTATAAACCTCCCCTGGCCCTTGTTACCCACATACTTACCGTTTTCGACAATCTTGTTGCCGCGCAGATATACAGTCTCCGGCCTTCCTTTCTGTTCAAATCCCTCAAACGGGCAGTAATCAACGCCCTCTAAATTGTTCGCAACGCTAATCTTCCCTTTATAAGATGGATCGAAAATCACAATATCCGCATCATATCCTATTGCTAACTGGCCTTTTTTGTCCAACCCGTTGATCTTCGCCGGCATGGTTGCAAAAAGATCCACCAAACGGCTCATAGAAATCCGCCCCTCGCAAACGCCGTAGGTCCAGAGAATATTCAACCGATTTTGAAGGCTGGGAGCCCCGTTCGGAATGTCCGCAAAGGATTTCCCCTCTCCAGCACCCATGTGCTTCTGCACTTCGTAATCAAAGCCGCAATGGTCGGAGCTTACTGCGTTGAGCCATTTCCGGTTAATCGCCTGCCACAAGGCATCCCGATGTTCTTTCGTCCTCAGAGCCGGCGAGCAAACGTATTTCGCCCCTTCAAAGCCGGGCCGCCCCAGATCTTCCATATCCAGAACCAGATAATGCGAGCAGGTCTCGCCGTAAACAGCCTGCCCTCTATTGTAAGCTTGTTTGATCTCCTCTATTGCTTCCTTTGCCGATACATGAACCACATAAAGAGGTGCATCCGCAAGCTCCGCCAGATAAATTGCCCGCCTTGTCGCTTCCGCTTCCACCACCGGCGGCCTGGAAACCGCATGGAAATAAGGCGCCGTCTTACCTTCAGCAATCAGTTTTTTCGTCAGCACATCGATCATATCCGCATTTTCCGCATGAACCATTATTGTTACGCCGGCCTCTTTGCCCTTGTAAAGCGCCTGCAGGATGGCATCGTCATCAGCATGGAAAAACATTCCTTTGTAGGCCATGAACAATTTCATGGTAGGATATCCGGCTTCCGCCAGCCTGGGAATCTCCTCGATAACCTCCGGCCGCGGGTCTGTCATAACGCTATGAAAAGAATAGTCGACCATTGCTATTCCTTCGGCTTCTTTCTTACGGTACTCGTCAATGGATTCCACAAGCCCTTTGCCTTGCTCCTGATTTACAAATTCTATGACCGTCGTGGTCCCGCCCACAGCCGCAGCATTGGAAGTCTCAAACCCGCGCACTTTGCTTCCTTTATAAGTAAAGGAAAAATGAACATGCTGGTCCACACCTCCCGGCAATATGTACTTGCCCGTAGCATCCACCGTCTCGTCCGCCTGGTATTCCACGTCTTTACCAATGGCTTTTATGGATTCACCCTCCACATAAATATCGCCTTGGAACTCGCCTTCCGAAGTAACGATGGTTCCGTTCTTGATCAACACTGACATGGCTCTTCCTCCTTTATTCATTGTGTATATTAAAAATTGTTTGGATCCTATGTGAAATGCGGGATTTTGTTGTGCGAACTGCGGTATTGTAAATTTTGCACTTTACAGAGATTCATCGGCATACTGTAATTTAATCAAACAAATATCAACTGTTTTAACTGAACTGTTGTCACGTACCTTTATTTTTATTTTATTGCAATTTGATACTTTTGTACAGGACACAAGCTTTATTATCTTCCTTGCATTTGTGTCTGACACCAAATTCAACTTAAAATATTTTTCTATTTATAATTTTTTCTCTTCAGTGACATACTAACAACAAACAGAACAGGAGGTCGAATTATGGATAAATCGAATTTCAATCACAGCATCAAGTGCACCGTAACCCAATGCGCTAATCATGCTGAAGGCGGAGATTATTGTGCTCTAAGTCAAATTCAAGTAGGTACACACGAAAAGAATCCCACAGATGTGAGATGCATAGATTGTGAGTCCTTTGAAACCAAAAGGTAATGTAAGTCAAAACACAAATAACTAAAAAGCCATGGGAAAACCGTGGCTACAGACCGTAGACAAAGTCGCAGAAGAAAGAGAATCTCTTCTGCGGCTTTTCTTATGCAAAATGGATGTGTGCCAGGATACACAATTCATCCAGGGAATGAGCATGATAGCAGAACATTTCCTGCAATCTGCGAAAGGTTAAAAAAGTATGATCCGGCATTGATGGTGTTGGATGCAGGTTACAAGACACCTGCCAGAGCCAAGACATTGCCCGATGACGGAATCAAGCCGGTTTATCCATATCGTAGACCCATGACGAAAAAAGGGTTTTTTAAGAAGCATGAATATGTTTATCTGTGCCCTAATAATCAAGTCCTTTGTTATGCCACCACGAATCGGGAAGGATACAGAGAATACAAAAGCGATCCATCCTTTTGCGTGAACTGCCCTTATCTATCCCAGTGCACAGAGAGTAAAAGCCGTCAAAAAAACAGTCACGAGACATATTGGGGAACCGTACCTTGAAATCTGTGAAGAGATTCGACATACCGTGGGGATGAAAGAATGGTATGAGAAACGCAAAGAAAGCATCGAAAGAATCTTTGGGACAGCCAAAGAGTTTCACGGGATGCGATACACCAGGTACAATTACAAAGCCCTAATGGAGATGAAAGTTGGGCTTACTTTTGCATGCATGAATCTTAAAAAACTAGCCAAGATGAAAAAAAGGAAAGGGCTATTAGACCCTGTTGACACTTCTTTTTTATTGAATTCTTTCAGAAATTTAATTCGATCACTGAAAAAGAAAAGCGTCTCAGAAGTTCTTGTTTTCTGAGACGCTTTGTCTACAGT
>JAAYNC010000053.1:0-7452 GCA_012521055.1 Eubacteriales Family XIII. Incertae Sedis bacterium | reverse complement strand
GATGATTTTAATGGCCGATAAAGCCCATAGCTTAGCTCGAACAAAATGGATGTGCAAATATCACATAGTGTTCACCCCAAAGTAAAATTTCAATTGCTTCACTTGCCTTATACTCTGCAATCTGCTCTAATAATCATTTTCGATGTTGCCGACTCACATTCCAATTTGCTTCTTCATACAATATCCTAGCAAAATTTAATTAAAATCATTGAAACGGAGAAAAGGTCATGGAGGGAGACGTACATTCGTTGGATCAATTACTTATCGGAAAAAAGGCCATTGTCGTCAATCTGGCTGCAGAAGGAGCGGAACGGCGTAGACTGCTGGATCTCGGACTGATACAAGGCACTCTTGTAGAAGCGTTGCATAAAAGTCCTGCCGGTGACCCAATCGCCTACTTTATCATGGGGGCAGTAATCGCCCTGCGCAATTGCGATGCGGAAAAAGTATTGGTATCAAGTCTTATGTGAAAATTTGCGGTTCGGAGTATAAGTATGACGGTCAAAAATATCGCTTTGATAGGCAACCCCAACGTAGGCAAGAGCACGGTCTTTAACGGCCTTACAGGACTTTCTCAGCATACCGGCAACTGGCCCGGTAAGACTGTTTCTCTGGCCTCTGGAACATATGTACATAGAGGCCAGGCCTTCTCTCTTATAGATTTGCCGGGTATCTATTCTCTCACGGCAAATTCCCCCGAAGAAGAGGTGGCTATCGAGTACTTGAATAATAAAAGCCCGGACGCAGTGGTAGTAGTTGTGGATGCTACCTGTATGGAACGAAATCTGAATTTGGCATTACAAGTGGCAGAAACCTATAAAAATGTTGTTTTATGCGTCAATTTGTTAGACGAAGCGAATAAAAAGGGCATTGAAATAGATTTGGATTCCCTGTCCCGGCGCATGAACATTCCTGTTGTCGGCGTGGTGGCCAGATCCAAGAAGAATCTGGATAAACTGAAAGACCAGATTTTGGCGTTAACAAAAAAACCTATGAGCTCCTCGCCTATACCTCCTATAACCAAAGAGCTTTCAGAAGAAAAGATAATGGACTACCTGAATCGAGCCAGCGAGCTTTATAGAGCATGCGTGCGATTGAAGCGAAGGGATTACAACGCCCCCGACCGGACATTGGATAACATCGTCACATCCAAATCATTTGGTTATACTATTATGCTACTTTTGCTTGCGCTTGTTTTTTGGATTACGTTACGAGGTGCAAACTATATTTCAGATTTTTTACATTATTTTTTGTTTGAAATGCAAGATCGGCTGTTTCTACTGTTAACAGACTTAAATGCGCCGGCTCAAATTGTCGATCTGGTGGTTTTCGGAATCTATCAGACTGTAGCATGGGTCGTCTCCGTAATGCTGCCGCCCATGGCTATTTTCTTTCCGCTCTTTACCCTTCTGGAAGATTCGGGTTACTTGCCCAGGGTAGCATTTAACATGGATCGCTGCTTCCGACGAGTGGGGGCTCACGGAAAACAGGTTCTTACCATGTGTATGGGATTCGGTTGCAATGCCTGCGCGGTAATGAACTGCCGGATCATCGATTCCCCCAGAGAGCGATTGATAGCCATTCTGACTAACAATTTTGTGCCCTGTAACGGGAGATTTCCGACGCTCATCGCTCTAATAAGTATGTTTTTTGTAAGCCATACCATGGGACCAGAAAAGGACGTCCTCGCTATAAGCCTTCTCTTGGTTATCATTTTGCTGGGCGTTTTCTTTACACTTCTGCTTTCACAGATTCTGTCTATGACCATATTAAAAGGATTTCCTTCTTCCTTTGTATTAGAACTACCACCCTATCGCCGTCCACAGATCGGCAAAGTAATTGTTCGTTCATTATTGGACAGAACTATATTTGTATTGGGAAGAGCGGTAGTCGTCGCTGCCCCCGCCGGAATTATAATATGGTTTCTTGCCAATACAAATACTGGCGATTCAACACTCTTACATACACTTACCGGAGCTCTCGACCCCTTCGCAAGGCTATTTGGTCTCGACGGAGTAATTCTGATGGCCTTCATACTGGGGTTCCCGGCCAATGAAATAGTAGTCCCAATCATTATTATGACCTATTTGGCTGCGGGAAGCATATCTGAACTCGATATTTTCCAATTGAAAACCTTGCTGTTGGATAACGGATGGAACACCACCACGGCTCTCTGCACACTTCTTTTCTGCCTGCTTCATTTTCCATGCGGCACTACATGCCTAACCGTAAGAAAAGAGACAGCAAGCTGGAAATGGACCGCTGCAGCCTTCTTTATACCCACCATATGTGGACTTACCGTCTGTTTCCTCGTAGCACAAGTTATGAATTTATTCTTTCCGCAATAAATTCTACGTTTGTTGCGTTAGATAGCCCCACAGAACAAATATGGCCTACTCGATCTCACGCAGTACATGCAATATTTCTCGCTTGACGGCACTGATTTCCTCCACTTTTTTTATAACTTTAGCTGGTACCCCTGCAACCATAGTCCCCGCAGGTACATCGGAAATTACTACCGCTCCTGCAGCGACAACTGCGCCTTTTCCGACGCGCAGGCCTTCTAATATTACCGCATTAGCCCCAATCAACACATCATCTTCGATTATGACGGGATTCTGACTCACGGGTTCCAGAACACCTGCAAGAACCGCACCGGCACCGATGTGACAATTTTCTCCCACTATAGCTCTCGCACCTAAGACCGCATTCATGTCGATCATGGTGTTTCTGCCTATCGAAGCGCCGATATTGATGACCGCTCCCATCATGATAACCGCATGATCTCCAATAGTTACTGGACTCCGTATTATTGCTCCCGGTTCCACTCTTGCATTGAAAGAACATATATCTGCCAACGGAAGTATCGAATGCCTTCTGTCGCATTCCACTACATAATCTATGATATTCTCTGCTTGCTGCCTGAGCACTGGCTCGATATCGGACCAATCTCCGAAAATTATTCTATCTCCACAGCCAAATGAGCGGCAATTCTCAAAATCGATAGGTTGCCGCTCCTTTAAATATACTTTCACAGGCGTTACCTTTTTCGCATTGCGAATGATCCGGATGATATCCTTCGTATCCATGACCCACCGATTCAATATTATTCATAACCTATAATTGCAGGCAAAATAAATCTATCGTATATTTCTATGCGATAGACCGGCAACATATACGTGCTATAAAATCTTATTAGTTTTCTTTTGTCAAATAGCGGTTCATTAGGTTGAACAGATGATAATTATCAATGGGTTTTTTGATATACTCATTGATTCCGCAACGAAGTGCATTGGCTTCATCCTCTTCGTTGTCACTTGCTGTAACCGCGAAGATTGCCACCTGATGTGCATCCGGATGATCGGAATTGCGAATTTCCGCAGCCGTTTCAAGCCCATTCATAACAGGCATATAAACATCCACAAGGATCATATCAATGGAACCCGGGGCAGAGTTACGGAAATACTCCAAGGCTTTTGCTCCGTTTTCTACGCCCAGTATGCTGATTCCCGAGTGTTTAAGCATTGTCGCCGTAATCTCAAGCATGTCTTTGTTATCCTCTGCTATGAGAACACACTTTTCTCTGAAATCGTATTCTTTTAAGTGTTCAGCAACTGTTTTATTACTTTGAGAATTGGAATCGGAATTATTAGAGAGGTCTTGCTGATACGGAGGCAGATCTAAAGGGATTCGTACAGTGAAAGTAGTTCCTTTATCCGGTTTGCTGGCGGCTTGTATTTCACCGTTCATCAAATCGACTAAATGCTTAGTTATACATAGCCCTAATCCCGTAGAAACTTCATTATCATCTCCGGCATGGGCAAAGGGCTCAAACATTCTTTTCATAAATTCTTCGCTCATGCCGATGCCTGTGTCACTGACTCGCATTTCAAGAATCAAGGAATTATCTGATTTGGAATGTTGAATGAACTCCAAGGTTATTTTTCCGCCTTCACCGGTATACTTGATGGAATTTGTCAACAGATTGGTAAGTATCTGCTTTATGCGCAAGGAATCGCCGATCAAACTATCCTGGTATACATGCTTAAGCTTTATTTCAAATGTTTGATGCTTTTTTTGCATCGAAGGAACAAGTAACTTGTTTAAAAAATCAACACTTTTTACAAGGCTAAATGTTTCTTTGCGAATATGCATCTTACCGTTAACGATTTTAAAATAATCCAATATATCGTTTATCATGGACAGCAGATAGCTCGATGCTGTTTCGATTGTGTCAAGCCGGTCCTTCACTTTTTCCCGGTCATCCAACTCCGCCCATGTAATAGAAGCCATGCCCATAATAGTGGATAGAGGAGTTTTTATATCATGGCACAAGTAAAAAAACTCTTGCATTTCATCTTGCTTAGCAGATTTCATTCCCTCATCCTCCTATTCTTTCACCACTACCAGTGCGTTCAGAATAGCACCCTGAGGCATCGAATCTTGTCAAAATGTAGGTTTTGATATAATAAACCGATATAAAATAAAGATTAATTAAAAAACTAGGTATATCGATCGGGAGATAATATTACCATTAATTATCAATGAATGTAAATAGAAAAGCTGAAGATCTTCGCCAGCTCTCCAGCTTGCAAGTATCGGAATTTCTTTTGTTTATTGTTCTTCAATCCCTTTAAGGAACGACAAAATTGATCATTATTAGGCTTCCTCTACATCTATCAACAATATTCGTTCCTTAAAAGACCCTCTGGCCTCACGTTTTATCAGTCTGATGTAATCAATGTGCATGGGTTCGTATCCCTTTAGTTTCACCAAACAATCCAATGCTTCATACACGTCGGCTATTTCTTCTTCTTCTCCGCTTGCGCGAAATTCCTCTATTTCTTCTATTATTTTGTCAATGAGCGCATTGAAATACTCACCCTCGTTCAGAACACGAGAAGTCTGCTTTCTCCCGCTTTCTTCGATCAACTGCGGGATCTTGTCGCGCACCAGCTTATTATATGGTATTTTCATAAATTTCACCTCCTTTTGCAAGGACACAGGTCTGCACAGAGGATGAAATTACAGTTCTATATCTTCGAGTTCAGTAAGTTCTATATGAGGCACCTGGCTCGTATTTATCTGCAGCGAACCGATAATTTGTGCTCCTTCACTCATAGATATGCTTCCGGCGGTCACATCACCGATGAGTACGGCATCCTTTTGGAAACAGGCTGAGTCCTCCAAAACCAACGATCCTTTAACCTTACCATCAATTGTAACGCTCTTCGCCCTTATGTCTCCTACTACGGTTGATTCCTTATCCAGGCTGATTACTCCTGATGTGGAAATATTTCCCTGTACAGCTGCAGATATTAATATTACGTCCTTTGTGCAATCAAGATCACCCAGCAGCTTACCGGTTATCGTCACATTGCCGTCGGCTTTGATGTTGCCTTTCATTGCACCACGAAGTTCAAGATCCCCCTGAACCTTTGCATCCCCATTAACCGTCATGCCATCCGATATAACGCTTACCGGATACACTTTCACATCCTTATGCATTGTATATGTCTGCTCAAAATCCTGCGCAGGTTCTAACTCCGCGTCAGTCAATGCAGCCTCTTCTTGATCCTCCTTCTCGGCGTCAGGGTCCATGCCAACTACGCCCAGTATTTCCTTCCATGCCTGTTTTGCATTTTCTCTTATACTTCTTGTACTCATAGTTTTTCCCTCCGGATTGATTAAATACCTCTATTTCAATCGCTATATCCGAATATAATCGGCGCGACATTACGGGTCAAAACATCAAACTGATAACCGCATTCTGTCAGCTCATCGATAATTTCAGGAAGAGCCTTAAGCGTGCTTACTTTTTCAGCACTGTCATGCATCAAAACAACGTTTCTTGTATTCGTCTTGGATGGATACACTACATTATCATAGACCTGCTGCTTTGTAACATTTCCGGCTGCATCCTGAGAAGAGATATTCCAATCGTAATATACGAAACCCCGGCGAGCCATTTCCGCAATAAGCTCCTTATAAATAGTGCTGTTATAACCGTTTATGCTCCCCCCAGGGAAACGGAATATCTCCGGTTTTACATTAGTAATATCGTAAATCTTGCTATATGTCTTATAAAAATCGTCAAGAAAAGCTTCAACGGATGCGTAAATACGACTGTACACGTGGCTATAAGTATGGATGCCCACCGCATGTCCCTCTCGCACGATTCTTTTAAGAGTCTCCTTCCCCTGAGCCGTTTCCAAATTCTTTCCCATGACAAAAAAGGTGGCCTTAACTTGTTTTTCTTTCAAGACGTCTAAAACATCTTCGGTTAACTTGGAAGGCCCGTCATCAAAAGTCAGGTACACCATATTGGCAGCTCTGGTCTGTTTGGGAATGTCTCCCACATAGAGATCGGGGTAGAGATTTTGATAATCGAGATCAAAATTAGGCGTAACGTTATTCTCATCCGTTACGCTGGAAACATGCTGCCAGGAAGACTCGGTCTCCATTTGTTGCGCATACAATAGACTGGCAAAGTTGCTTGATTTTAATGTCTTTAATTCTTTAGCCAATTGGGTATTTTCATACTTAAAATAAACAGCTAGGCTTATTGATCCAATCAAAACAAGCATAAACGCCGCTATAAACAGGTGTTTGAAAAAACGCACACTGCCCCAATACATTGTATACCCTCCTGTATATAAAGAATAATTTTAGAAAGAGCATATGTGTCTGGCAATTTATAAATGCTCGCGAGTTTTTCTAAACATTCAGTTAGATAACTTTATTATACATTTTTCGACAGATAAATCAATACAAATTGACAGTTTCCTTAAAACCGCAAGATAAAACATATTTATTATAACAGCGTTCTTGTCCTCATTGAGTAGACATATGCATTCATAACAATGTAATGTATAGTAGGAACTGGGAGGAAGTTATGAAAATACGGCTTTACACCGGCAATGATACGACATCCAACCGAATCGTTGCGGGGATAACATTAAAGGACAAAAAAGAACCAGAAAGCGGCAATATGGCACTTCATGCTTGCATGAATCCTGCCAATGTCTTGGCAAATAGAAAAAAGCTAAGCTCTGTCTTGGGTTCTGATCTCGGCATGTTCGTCTGTCCCAATCAAACCCATAGTTCCAATTTCCACAAAATCACTTACTCCGACAGAGGCCGCGGCGCTACGGATTTGCATACTGCGATTCCTGACGTAGATGCCCTTTATACCTTCGAAGCTAATTTGGTGCTATGCTGTTTTACCGCAGACTGTGTCCCGGTAATATTTTATAACAATGCAGTGGGACTGGTGGGTATAATTCATTCCGGTTGGAAAGGAACGGTTAACGAGATTACCTTAAAACTTTTTCAGCATTTATTAATAAATGAAGATTGCAACGCAGTTGATTTCCGTGTGCATATCGGTCCGGCTATCAGCAGCGAAATGTTTGAAGTTGATAGTGACGTATATTCGCAGTTTAAAAAGCT
>JAAYNC010000143.1:0-3831 GCA_012521055.1 Eubacteriales Family XIII. Incertae Sedis bacterium | reverse complement strand
CTTTTGAGACGGCAGCATGCAGCAGGATCTTTGAAACGATTCGCTCCTTATATAAGCCGGATGAAGAGATCGACCTGCGTAAACTGGCAGACAGTTTGGATGAGGAAGCCAATGCCATCCTGACTAATATTTCAGAGACGGTTCACTTCGCAGACAGAGACGATCAAGTCTTTGAGGAGTGCATTGCCCACATTCAGGCAACCGAATTGATGAGGAGGGAAGAGGAGTTAATAAAAATTCTTTCCATACTGGACGATGAAAAAGATCGAAACATGATATTGAAACTAAGTAAAGAATTGATGGATATACAAAAGGAAAGGTGCAAGGGGACGCGTAATGAGTTATAACATGGAACAACCTGATGACAAAAGGTTTGGATTTGTAAACGAGTTGATGGAGATTGCTAAAAATAAGCGTTCCATCACATATCAGGAAATCTCCAGGCTTTTGGAGAACGTGGAACTTGATAAAAACCAGATGGACGACCTCTACGATGCTCTCATGTCCATGGGCATCGAAATTGTTTCAGAGACTGATCCCGAGGATTACGAAATCATAGCAATGGAACAGGAGGAAGATTCAGAGGTTGAATCGGAAACTGAAGATTCGGAGGATCTGGAAGCCTCGATTCCCAAAGGAGTCGCAGTAGACGATCCGGTCCGGATGTATCTCAAAGAGATCGGAAAAGTCGCCCTGCTGACGGCAGAAGAAGAGATTGAGCTGGCGAAAAGGATGGAGGCGGGGGACGAGGAAGCGAAACGAAGACTCTGTGAGGCCAATCTCAGACTTGTAGTCAGTATTGCAAAACGATATGTTGGCAGAGGGATGTTGTTCCTGGATCTGATTCAGGAGGGCAACCTGGGACTGATCAAAGCGGTAGATAAGTTTGACTGGAGAAAAGGATATAAATTCAGTACATATGCTACCTGGTGGATCAGACAGGCGATCACCCGGTCCATAGCGGACCAGGCGAGAACCATAAGGATACCGGTGCATATGGTAGAAACTATCAACAAGCTGATACGAGTCTCAAGACAGCTTCTCCAGGAGTACGGGAGAGAGCCCACGCCTGAAGAAATAGCCGAAGAAATGGACATTTCCGTGGAAAAGGTTCGGGAAATATTGAAGATTGCCCAGGAACCTGTCTCCCTGGAGACTCCCATCGGAGAGGAAGAGGACAGCCATCTTGGCGATTTCATTCCGGATGACGATGTGCCTGCACCGGCGGATGCCGCGGCATTTTCCATGTTGAAGGAACAGCTTGTAGAAGTACTGGACACGCTTACAGAGAGAGAACAAAAAGTCTTGAGGTTGCGTTTCGGTCTCGACGACGGCCGGGCCAGGACACTGGAAGAGGTTGGCAAACGTTTTGACGTTACTCGTGAGAGAATACGCCAGATAGAAGCAAAGGCTTTGCGTAAACTCCGCCACCCCAGCAGAAGCAAAAAGCTTAAAGATTACCTGGAGTAACCGCCGGGAAATCTCCGAATACGCCATAAACGTAGGAGTTAAATTTATATTTAGTAATAAACAATATAAATAGTTGGAGACCGTAATCCGGTCTCTAAGTTTTTCATAATATTAAGTAAAATACCATTTGAAGTAAATGTTCTTTTTCTGATAAAATATGTTTCGTGGGAAATAAAAACCTCTTATCGATAGCCAGGTAGAATATCAAACACCGGAGGTTTTAGTGAAGCATATTTTATCAGATATACAGCTCGTATCAAATTCGGGAAAAGGACGGCAAATCGTGTTGTTGGAAAAGATAAAAGAATTGACGAGTTCCAAAAAGGTCATCTATATACTGATGACACTTTTGGTTTTTTTATGGGGACTCGAATTTATTGCGGCTAAAGCCGCATTGGATGCAATCAAACCACTGTCTCTGGTGTGTTTTAAATATTTGACGGGACTGATTTTTTTGATTATTACCAAGGCTATTGCAGACAGGCGCTTCCCGTTAAAACCCAGAGATATCCCGCTTCTTCTGATTTGTGCCTTGTTCGGAGAGGTGTTGTACTTTGCCGGTGAATATGGGGCCATGGCATATCTGCCTGTTTCTGTAATTACGATTTTGCTTGCCTTTGTTCCATGCTTGTCTGTATTAATTGAACTGATACTATATAAAAATAAACCTTCCGGATTGGTGGTGGCGGGTGTTCTCGTTTCGGTCATCGGCGTTTCCATGGTAATAGGCGCGGATTTTCAAGAGTTCTTCCAGGGGAAATATCTGGGTTATATTTTGACATTTTCTGCAGTTATCAGTTGGAATGTATATAATTATTTAACAAAGGGCTTATCGAAGAAGTATAAACCGCTGGATCTGACCATACTGCAGCAGATATGTGCCATATTGCTGGTTTTGCCCTATACAGTTTTCAATTTGCCCGATATAAATGTTATCGATTCACAGATCGTCATGGGGGTCTTATACCTTGGCGTTGTAAGCTCTTTTATAGGTTTTCTCATATATGTCAAGGCAATCGTCGTTATCGGGCCTACGCCTTGCGCTTTGTATTCCAACTTTCTCCCGGTGACAACGACTTTCTTCGGGTGGGTATTATTGCATGAATATGTTTCTTTCATGCAAATTCTCGGCGGCGTGGTTGTAATTGCTTCCGGCGCAGTTGTAATCTGGCAAAAAGGAAAAGAGGACGTAGCGCATGACGCACAAAAAAATTCAAGCGTGAAAAACGACGGGGAAGGAAATTGAGCAAAAAACCGAGTTTTGTGTGAATGATACAAGAGACAACTTTAAGATTCCACACACAACTCAAAATTTTGTACAAAAGGGGCAGTTTTAGAACTTTCGATTCATACATAACTCCATATTTTGCACAAGATTTCGATTTCTTAGAATTTCCAAGAATTGATAAGGGATCTTTGCCTCGGATATGGGCGCAGGGGCTTACACTCTGTGAAAGGTTTTCGGGTTTCTGAGTTCCCGTGTATGATTTTGCATATCGGAACTAAATTTGATATAATTTAATCAGGTTAATGACAGAAGAAATACAAATGGGATTTTCATCAAAATAACAAGAAGATAATAGGAACGTGTAAATATGCTGCGACTTTCAGAAAGGCTTGCTGCAATAGCTGATTATGTGCGTGAAGGAGAGACGATAGCCGATATAGGCACAGACCATGGTCTGCTGCCTATTTTTCTGCTTCAACAAAAAAGAAGTCCAAAAGTCATCCTCAGCGATATTCGCCAAGGGCCTTTACGAAAAGCTGAAGAAAATCTGGCTATCTATACGCCCGGCATAGAAGCGGATTTACGTCTGGGAAGCGGATTGGAAACTTTGAAAAACAGCGAAGTTGACGTAGTAATTATTGCCGGCATGGGAGGGCATATGATCTGCGATATCATGGCTGCCAACCCTGAGAAAACAAGAAGCTTCCCGAAATTTATCCTGCAGCCCCGTACTGCTCAGGATAAACTTCGCATGTGGTTATGTAAGAATGGATATGTGATAGTCCATGAACGTCTCGTGCGAGAAAGAAACAAAATCTGTGAGATCATCGTTGTAGATACAACTTTGCGCCAAGAGCGAGTAATAAATGAAAACGAGTTGAAGACAAAGCTTTTCGATTTAGAGTTTGAGATCAGTCCGTTGCTCTTTTTAAATGGAGATCCCTTGCTTAAAGAATGGATCGAGTATAAAATAAAAACCGAGGAAGAAATCATTGAATCCATTCGTACCAAGGGATCGAAAGCCAGTCTGAGCAAACTTAATAACCATGAACAGAGATTGAAAAAATTAAGGGAACTGTACAAACGATGTCTATTCAGTTAGCGCGTATATAGTAGTATAGGAGGTATGAGAT
>JAAYNC010000170.1:0-17386 GCA_012521055.1 Eubacteriales Family XIII. Incertae Sedis bacterium | reverse complement strand
CCCTCCTGTTTTCTTCTATTGGAATGAATATGTAAAAAGAAAAACACGAACAGCTACTGCGGAAAAAAACAATCTATAAAATCTAAAGGGTATCCGGAAGAACCGTATATTCATTTTTAACAGTAGAAAGAACTACCAGGGTCCTGGTCCTGGATACGCCTTGGATGCTTTTTATATCATTGAGCACTTTTTCAAGGGAGGCCGTAGAATCTATTACCGCCTTCAGAAGAAAATCTGAGTCTCCCGTAATATAATGACACTCTACGATTTGCTTGTGATCGAGCACGCTTTCGATAAAGCTTTCATTGTATTTGGGATGATCGAGACCGATGGAAATAAATGCTGAAACGTCCTTGTTGATGAGTTTTGGGTCAAGGATCAAAGTGTATTGTTTTATAATTCCGGATTTCTCCAATTTTTTAATGCGTTCGAGCACTGCCGAAACGGATAAGTTGATTTTCTCGCCGATTTCTGAAGCGCTCATGCGGGCGTTCTGTTTCAGCAGGTTTAAAATTTTGATATCAATATTATCCATGGCTTTCTCCGGATAAATTACCCAAATTAAATGATATGGTTTATTTGCTTTCATAGTAGCACATAACATTAAAAAGTAAAGCAATTACGTATAAATCAATAATTTTTGCGGGAATATAGCGGTAATGCGAAATAATTTCGTTTTATTACCTTCAGACGCAAAATTGACAATAAAATTTTCTGCAAAAACCAAAAAGACGATAGAAATTTCTGAAATCTTCCCCGGCAAGGCGGCAATTTCAAAAATAATAATGAGATTGTGCGTGCTGTTATTTCGTGATGCTCAATGGTTAATGTAAGAAATCTATGCATCTATATATTGACTATTACAAAAGGAAGAAATACAATATGAGCAACATTAGAGAAACACCCGGGAACGTGTTCGATGTCAAAAGCCTAAACACCTTGAAATTATCAGACTACTTCATAACAATTTTTAATTTTTTCTATGAAAATTTAAAATTCCTCTTGCAATCTGTTTTATCCTACTATATACTGATAAAGCTTGCTATTGCACGGCGCGATTAAGCAGATGGTTGTAAAGGTGAGAGACACTTTTTACAAGCCCTTTTTTCGAAAGGCCCGTGCAAGAAAATGCGATGAGGTAGAAAGTTACCGGGCTATCGGAGAATTTCTACTGAGAATTGTCCTCTCTCGAAGGGGGCGAGGGGATTCGCATTCTTTGTTTGTGTAAAAAATAATGAAACACACGGCAGGGTGTATTGAGCGAATTCCTCGTACATGCATAGCGAAAACGTACGAAATCTGCCTGGACACAGGCACGGCAAGGAGGAAGAAAATGAGCACACAAAAAATTAGAATCAAGCTTAAAGCGTACGATCATAAGGCGTTGGATCAATCGGCTGCAAAGATTGTAGAGACAGCTAAGAAGACCGGAGCGGGAGTTTCCGGACCGATCCCGCTTCCTACAGAGAAACAGGTAATAACGATTCTGAGAGCGGTCCACAAATACAAGGACAGCAGGGAACAGTTTGAACAGAGGACCCACAAGAGGTTAATCGATATACTTTCCCCGTCCACCAAGACCATCGATGCGCTGATGAAGCTGGATATGCCGGCGGGCGTGGATATCGAAATCAAACTGTAACAGAGGGAATGAGAATATTTTCACCTCGTAGAAAATCTTAGTATGATTGCGGGAATTTCTGCAATCCGCTGTAAGAAGGGAGAAAGATAGGATGAAAGCAATCTTAGGAAAGAAAATCGGCATGACTCAGATTTTTACCGAAACCGGAGAAGTAGTTCCGGTTACAGTTATCGAAGCCGGACCTAATGTGGTTACACAAATCAAGACCGTGGAGACGGATGGATATAATGCGGTTCAGATCGGCTTTGAGGACCTGAAAGAGAGCAGGGCCAACAAACCGGCGAAGGGTCATTTCGCCAAATGGCAGGCACCTCTCAAGAAGTATTTGCGTGAGGTTCGCGTAGACGACATCGACAACTACAAACCCGGTCAGGTCATAACCGTTGCCGACTTTGAGGAAGGCAAAAAATTGGATATAACCGGGACATCAAAAGGAAAAGGTACCCAGGGTCATATCAAGAGATGGGGACAGGCAAGAGGGCCTATGAGCCACGGTTCCAAGCATCACAGATTAGCGGGTGCTCTGGCAGCCGGGACCTATCCTTCCAGAGTATTTAAAGGAAATAAAGCAGCTGGAAGAATGGGAAGAGATACCGTTACCGTCCAGAACGTGGAACTGGTCAAGATCATTGCTGACAGAAATCTGATGCTGGTCAAAGGCGCTGTGCCGGGAGGCAAGGGCAGCTTGCTTCGCATCCAGTACGCAGTCAAGGGTCAGGATAAATAGGGAAACTGACAGAGAGGAGGAAGTCAAATGGCTCAGGTAACAATGTTGAAAATGGACGGTACAGAGGCCGGAAGCATTGAATTAAAAGATGAAATCTTTGGAATAGAAGTAAATGAATATGCCGTACATGCGGTTGTAGTGAACTATCTGGCAAACCAGAGACAGGGGACTCAGTCCGCAAAGACCAGGGGCGAAGTAAGAGGCGGTGGCAGAAAGCCTTTTAGACAAAAAGGTACAGGCCGCGCCAGGCAGGGAAGCAGCACGTCCCCCAACCATGTAGGCGGAGGAATTGCGTTTGCACCCAAACCGAGAAGTTACAGGTGCACCCTTCCCAGGAAGCTAAGGCGTTTAGCGATGAAATCCGCCCTTTCTTCAAAGGTGAAGGAAAACGAAATCATCGTGTTGGACAGCCTGAAACTGGATGAACCTAAAACAAAAGAAATGGCAAAGATTCTGGAGAATGTGAAAGCTGCGAAGAAAGCACTCATCGTAACGGACGTGAAGGACGAAAATGTAGTTCGTTCAGCGGCCAACATTCCCGGTGTAAAAACCACTATAGTGGGCGAGATGAATGTGTACGACATCGTCAACCACACCAGTCTCATTTTGACCAAGGATGCAGTAACCAGAATTGAGGAGGTGTATTCATAATGAAAACCCCTTACGATATTATCCTCCAGCCTGTCATCACGGAAAGAAGCATGGATGATGCGGCTAAGAAGAGATATACGTTCAAAGTAGCCGTTGATGCAAACAAGACCCAGGTGAAGGACGCGGTCGAAGAGATCTTCGGTGTGGAAGTTGAGAAAGTCAACATAATGAACGTAAAAGGCAAAATGAAGAGAATGGGAAGAAATGTGGGCAGGACGGCGGCTTCCAAAAAGGCCATCGTCATCCTTACGGAAAAAAGTAAGGAAATCGAATTCTTCCAAGGTCTATAAGGAGGGACGCAGAAAATGTCAATCAGGAAATATAAACCGACCTCGCCCGGCTTAAGGGGAATGACGGTTTCTACTTTTGAGGAAATTACAGCAAAGACTCCGGAAAAGTCCCTTACAGTGACGCTGAAAAAGCATTCCGGAAGAAACTCACAGGGAAGAATCACGGTTCGCCACAGGGGAGGCGGATACAGACATAAATATAGAATCATCGATTTCAAGCGGGATAAGGACGGAGTGCCCGGAAGGGTAGCTACCATCGAATACGATCCCAACAGAAGCGCTAACATCGCTCTCATCTTCTATGCAGACGGTGAGAAAAGATATATTATCGCTCCCAATAACCTGAAGGTTGGCGATATCATACATTCAGGAGAGGATGCAGACATCCAGGTGGGCAACGCGCTTACTTTGAAGAACATTCCTGTAGGTACCGTGATCCACTGCATTGAACTGAAAGCCGGAAAGGGCGCCCAGTTGGTCAGGGCAGCAGGAAACGGAGCCCAGCTCATGGCAAAAGAAGGCGATTACGCAACCGTAAGATTGCCCTCCGGAGAAATGAGAAAGATTCGGATGGAGTGCAGGGCCACCATCGGCGAAGTCGGCAATGTAGAGCATGAGAATATCAATATCGGTAAAGCCGGCAGGAAGAGACATATGGGCTTCAGACCCTCTGTCAGAGGTTCCGCCATGAACCCCATCGACCATCCCCACGGCGGTGGAGAAGGCAAAGCGGGAATCGGTCGCGCACATCCCTCTACTCCTTGGGGTAAGCCTACGCTGGGGTACAAGACGAGGAAGAAGAACAAGCATTCTAATCATTATATCGTGAAGAGACGCGGAGAGAAGTAAGCGGAGAGGAGGATGAAGCAAGATGGGTAGATCGCTGAAAAAGGGACCTTTTGTCGACAAGAAATTATTGGCCGCCATCGAGAAAATGAATGAGGCCAACGAAAAGAAAGTTATTAAAACCTGGTCCAGACCATCCACTATTTTTCCGCAGATGGTGGGACATACAATAGCGGTTCATGACGGAAGAAAACATGTACCGGTATATATAACAGAAGATATGGTAGGGCACAAGCTGGGTGAGTTTGCTCCTACGAGAACTTACAGAGGACACGCAGCGGACAAATCCTCGAAAGTGAAGAAAAAGTAAGGGAGGATGAAGAACATGGAAGCGAAAGCAGTTGCAAAGTATGTCAGAATGTCTCCCATCAAGCTTAAACCGATTGTCGATCTGGTGAGAGGAAAAGACTTGAATGAAGCATTGACTATACTGAAATTCACCCCGGGAAAAGGTTCGGTGTTGGTGGAAAAGGTAGTCAAATCCGCGGCAGCGAATGCAGAAAACAACCATAATATGAATGTGGATAAGCTTTATATCGCTGAAATATACGCTAATCAAGGTCCGACCATGAAACGGTGGAGGGCCGGTTCTCATGGCCGCGCATTCATTATCCGTAAGAGAAGCAGCCATATCGGCGTAACGCTTAGGGAAAGAGATTAGGAGGTTTATTGAATGGGTCAGAAAGTAAGTCCACACGGATTGAGAGTAGGCGTTATTAAAGACTGGAACTCCAAGTGGTATGCGGATAAAAAAGATTTTGCAGACTACCTTGTTGAGGACAAAAAAATCAGAGATCACATCAAGAAAAGGATTTACGCCGCCGGCGTTTCAAAGATTTTAATCGAAAGGGCTGCCAATAACCAGGTTAAGGTTACCGTGCTGACCGCCAAACCCGGTATGGTAATCGGAAGATCCGGAACGGGCATCGACGAACTGAGAAAAGAAGTTGAGAAGCTCACCGGAAAGACTACGACTATGAATATCGTCGAAGCCAAAAGGGCGGAAACGGACGCGCAGCTCACAGCAGAAAGCGTCGCGCAGGCACTTGAGAGAAGAATTTCATACCGGAGGGCCATGAAACAGGCCATCGGACGAACCATGAAAGCCGGATGCAAAGGAATCAAGATCGTAGTATCCGGAAGATTGGGCGGAGCGGAAATTGCCAGAAGCGAAAAGTACAGTGAAGGAAATGTTCCCCTCCATACTCTCAGGTCCGATATCAGTTACGGTTTTGCAGAGGCGGATACGCAGTACGGAAAGATCGGCGTGAAGGTTTGGATCAACAACGGAGAAGTCCTGTCAAAAGAGTTGCAGAGTCCGCTGCCTGAGGATAGCGGAAGAGACGACAGGGACAGACGCAGAAGGTCCGGAGACAGACGCAGAAGGGACACGGATCGTGCCGAAAGACGTGGCGGATACCGTAAGGAAGAGAAGCCCGAAGTCAAAGCCGTAAATCCCAGAAGACGTATCAAGCCGGCCGAAAAGCCTGTCAAAGCCGAGCCGGCGGAGGCGGTTGAAGCGAAAGAAGCGCCTGAGACCGTTTCTGAAGAGTAAGAAACCGAGTATGAAAGGAGGAACAAGCGATGTTAATGCCGAAGCGTGTAAAACGTCGTCGTGTCCATAGAGGAAGAATGAAGGGCGTCGCTACTAGAGGAAACACCATTACTTACGGGCAGTACGGTTTAGTTGCTCAAGAGTGTGGCTGGATCACCTCGAATCAGATAGAAGCTGCCAGAATCGCAATGACCCGTTCCATCAGGAGGGGCGGAAACGTATATATTAAGATATTCCCTCACAAACCTGTTACCAAGAAGCCCGCTGAAGTTCGTATGGGTTCCGGTAAAGGTGCTCCCGAATATTGGGTAGCAGTGGTAAAGCCGGGCAGGGTCATGTTTGAAATCGCAGGAGTCACGGAAGAAAAAGCTAGAGAAGCTATGAGACTGGCTTCCCACAAGCTCCCACTGAAATCCAAATTTGTCGTCAAGGGGCAGGAAATTGCAGAGGGTGGTGAAGCGTAATGAAGAAGAAACTAGAGAAAATGAGACAAATGAGCGAAGCCGAACTCGCAGCAGAAGTGAAGAAACTGAAGAATGAACTGTTCAATTTGCGTTTTCAACAAGTGACCGGCCAGCTTGAGAACTCGATGAAAATGCGTGATGTAAAAAAAGAAATTGCGAGAGCAAAGACCATCTTGAGAGAGAAAGAGCTTAAGAAGGCGGCGCGAGGTTAAAAAAGGGAGGAAGCGATTATGGAAGAGAGAAATAGACGTAAGACCAAGGTCGGATACGTGGTCAGCGACAAAATGGATAAGACCATCGTCGTAGCTGTGGAAGATTTAGTAAGACATTCCCTTTACGGAAAGTCAACCAAGCGCACGAAGAAATTCAAAGCTCATGATGAGAACAACGAATGCCAGATTGGCGATAAAGTGAGAATTATGGAAACCAGGCCTCTGTCCAAGGATAAAAGATGGAGACTTGTAAGAATCATCGAGAAGGCTAAGTAAGGAAGGAGGCAACTATCGTGATTCAAGCAGAAACAAGATTGAAGGTTGCTGACAATTCCGGCGCAAAAGAATTATTGTGCATACGTGTTCTCGGCGGAACGAGCCGTAAATATGCTAACATTGGAGATATAATCGTATGTGCTGTTAAAGAAGCAACCCCCGGCGGCGTCGTCAAAAAGGGCGATGTAGTTAAAGCCGTGGTCGTGAGGACAAAAAAGGGTGTAAGGCGTGCAGACGGCAGCCATGTAAAGTTTGATCAAAATGCCGCCGTTATCATAAAAGAAGATAAGAACCCGGTAGGTACACGTATTTTTGGACCCGTGGCGAGAGAGCTGAGAGACAAGAGCTTTATGAAGATCGTGTCCCTCGCGCCGGAAGTACTGTAGGAGGTGTTGAGGATGCGAATCAAGAAAGACGATGTAGTGCTGGTCATCACCGGCAAAGATAAAGGCAAAAAAGGTAAAGTCCTAAAGGTGTTCCCTAAAACTGAAAGGGTCATCGTGGAAGGGGTAAATATACAGACCAAGCACCAGAAGCAGACCAGAAAAGCGCCAGCTGAAATCAAGCACCAGGAAGGTCCTATTCATATTTCAAATGTGATGTACTGGGACAGCAAGGCTAAAGCCCCGACACGGATCGGATACACGGTGGTAGGCGGTGTTAAGAAGAGAGTATCCAAGAGAACAGGCCAGATAATTGACTAGTGAAAGGAGGGAACGAACTTGGCAGCAAGACTGAAAGAACATTATAAAACAGAAGTATTCAAGGCCATGATGGAGAAGTTCAAATATATGAACGTCATGGAAGTGCCCAAGCTCGAGAAAATCACAATAAATATGGGTCTCGGCGAAGCGAAGGACAATCCAAAGATCATGGAAACCGCAGTTCAGGAGCTGGCCCTCATCACTGGTCAGAGGCCTGTAGTAACAAAAGCGAGGAAATCCATCGCAAACTTCAAATTGAGAGAAGGCATGAGCGTAGGCGCAAAGGTAACCCTCAGGGGAGACAATATGTATATATTTGCAGACAAGTTGTTCAACATAGCCCTTCCCAGGGTGAGGGACTTTAAAGGTGTCAACCGCAATTCCTTCGACGGAAGAGGCAACTACTCCTTAGGTATCAAAGAGCAGCTGATCTTTCCGGAGATTATCTATGATCAGGTAGATATGATAAAGGGCATGAATATTGTATTTACGACGACGGCAAAGACCGACGAAGAGGCTCAGGCCCTTCTCGAACTCTTAGGAATGCCGTTCGCAAAGTAACGAGGAGGTAAGAAAGTGGCAAAGAAATCTCTCATAATAAAACAGCAGAGAAAACCAAAGTATGCAACACGGGCTTACAACAGATGCAAGCTCTGCGGTCGCCCTCATGCTTACCTGAGGAAATTCGGCGTTTGTCGTATCTGCTTTAGAGAGCTAGCTTATAAGGGTGAAATACCCGGCGTTCGGAAAGCCAGCTGGTAATACCGAAAGGAAGGAGGTACAGTAACATGACTATGACAGATCCTGTAGCGGACATGTTGACCAGAATCAGGAATGCCAACACTGTCGGACACGCAACCGTTGATATACCAGCGTCTAAGATGAAGAAATCCATTGCGGAGATCTTGCTTAAAGAAGGTTATATCAAAGGATTCAATATTATAGATGACGGCAAACAAGGTATCATCAGGGTACACATGAAGTACGGAGCTGATAAGCAGAAAGTAATCAGCGGACTGAAGAGGATCTCCAAACCCGGTTTAAGAGTTTATGCTAAAAGCGACGAGGTACCGAAGGTATTGGGAGGTCTTGGCATCGCCATTATATCCACATCCAACGGTGTCATGAGTGACAAAGAAGCAAGAAAATTGGGTGTTGGTGGCGAAGTAATCTGTTATGTTTGGTAGGGAGGAAATACAATGTCAAGAATAGGAAAACAGCCTGTATCTCTTCCTGCCGGCGTTGAGGTAAAAATCAGCGGCAATAACGTGGTTACCGTGAAAGGGCCCAAAGGTGAATTGCAGGAACAGATAAGCAACAGACTGAAAATTGAAATCAAAGACGGCGTCCTGACCGTAACTCCGGATGGAGATGACAAGGAAGCCAGAGAGGCCTATGGGCTTTACAGGTCCTTAATTAACAACATGGTCACGGGCGTTACCGCAGGGTTTGAGAAAAAACTCCAACTCGGTGGGGTAGGATATAGAGCGGAGAAAAATGGTAAGAAGCTGGTCCTTCATCTGGGATTCTCTCATACTATTGAGATGGAAGATCCGGAAGGAATTCAGACAGAAGTTGCCGGAAATGAAGTTATTGTCAGAGGCATTGACAAAGCTCTGGTAGGAAACTATGCGGCAATTATTCGCGCACAAAAACCGGTTGAGCCGTATAAGGGCAAAGGCTTCCGTTATGTCGATGAGGCTGTCCTCCGCAAGGAAGGCAAAGCCGGCGTTAAGAAGAAGTAGAAAGGAGTGAAGAAAATGGCTAAAAAGAGCAGTAGAAACGACAAGCGTTTACAAAGACATGCGAGAGTAAGAAAAAGCGTTTTCGGTACTCCTGAAAAACCGAGACTATGCGTCTATAGAAGCCTCTCCAATATCTATGCACAGATCATCGACGATGTTAACGGACATACATTGGTGGCCGCTTCTTCTTTGGATAAGGAAATCAAAGAGCGGTTTGCAAACGGCGGAAACAAGGAAGCTGCCAGGGCGGTAGGAGAAGCTGTAGGTAAGAGAGCGCTGGAAAAAGGCATCGAAAAGGTTTGCTTTGACAGAGGCGGATTCTTATATCACGGAAGAGTGAAAGAGTTGGCTGACGGTGCGCGCTCCGCCGGTCTCAAATTCTAACAGGAGGAGAAGAGAATGCGACAAAATACCATTGATGCATCCAAGCTTGAACTGCAGGAATCCATCGTGAGTATCCGCCGTGTAACAAAGGTCGTCAAGGGCGGCAAAAACTTCCGGTTCAGTGTTGCCGTTGTAGTCGGTGACAAGAACGGACACGTGGGCGTGGGTCTGGGTAAGGCCCAGGAAATTCCGGAAGCTGTGAGAAAAGCCATTGAGGATGCGAAAAAAAGACTGATTTACGTTCCCATGCTGGGAACTACCATAGCACATAGAACATTAGGCGTTTTCGGAGCCGGTCAGGTTCTCATCATGCCGGCGGCACCGGGTACTGGTGTAATCGCGGGAAGCTCTGTGCGTACTGTACTTGAGTTGGCCGGTATTAAAGACGTGAGAGCCAAATCCATCGGCAGCAACAACGCGATAAATATGGCTTGTGCTACAATCGAAGGCCTCAAAATGTTGAAGACGCTGGAAAACGTCAGCAAGCTCAGAGGCAAGACAAAGCAGGAAATCTTAGGATAAGGAGGACACCAAATTGGCGGAGAAGAGAGTTAAAATTACTTTAATAAAAAGCCCCATCGGTGCTTCCCCAAAACAAAGAAAAGTTCTGGAAGCGTTAGGTCTCAGAAAGATGCATCACGCAGTTGAGAAACCTGACAACCCGCAGACCAGCGGAGCCGTTGACAAGATAAAGCATCTTGTCAAGGTTGAGCAACTGTAAGAGGGAGGTGACAGCCATGAAGTTACATGA
The DNA here is from genome assembly GCA_012521055.1 of Eubacteriales Family XIII. Incertae Sedis bacterium. GTDB lineage: Bacteria > Bacillota > Clostridia > Peptostreptococcales > Anaerovoracaceae > UBA1426. Next base: position 7,139 of record JAAYNC010000170.1, on the reverse strand, counting down.
ACTGAGAGCCCCGGAAGGCGCTACGAAGGCTCCCAAGAGAAAAGGGAGAGGCACAAGCTCCGGATTGGGTAAAACAGCAGGTAGAGGTCATAAAGGCCAGAATTCCAGAAGCGGAGGCGGCGTACGTCTCGGTTTCGAAGGCGGCCAGATGCCTTTATATAGACGAATCCCCAAGAGAGGATTCACAAATATTTGGAAGAAACAATGGGAGATAGTTAATATCGATGCACTGAATGCATTTGAGGACGGTACAGAGGTTACCCCGGAGCTTCTTATCGAAGCAGGATTGGTAAAGAAGGTCGTCGACGGAGTTAAAGTCCTCGGCGAAGGTACTTTGGAGAAGGAAATTACCGTAAAGGCTCATAAATTCAGTAAATCTGCCATTGAAAAGATTGAGTCTGCCGGAGGAAAGGCCGAGGTGATTTAATATGGAGATGCTTCGGACAGTTGCCCGTGCTTGGAAGATTGAGGATCTCAGAAAAAAGATTATCTTTACCCTTTTAATGTTGCTCGTGTTCCGGCTGGGTTCCAACATTCCCGTTCCCGGAATCGACCGGGCAATACTGCAGGAAGTCTTCTCGGGAGAACTGGGACTGTTGAGTCTGTTTGACCTGTTTTCGGGAGGAGCTTTCAGCAACTTTACCATCTTTGCGCTGAGCATCACCCCGTACATCACAGCGTCCATTATCCTTCAACTCTTGACTATCGCCATCCCCAAACTGGAAGCTTTGGCTAAGGAGGGAATGGAAGGAAGGAAGAAAATTGCTCAGTATACTCGTTATCTCACCGTGGTTCTGGCTTTTGTGCAAGCCATCGGTATGACCGTAGGTCTTTTCAGAGATGCGGTGCCCGACAAAAGCTTTTTCAACGTTGCATTGATTGTACTGGTTTTGTCAGCGGGTACGGCTTTTCTCATGTGGCTGGGCGAGCAGATCAACGAGAACGGTATCGGAAACGGTATCTCTTTGATCATCTTCAGCGGTATCATCGCCAGAGCCCCCAGCGCAGTGCATACCACGTGGCTGTCATATAGAGCGGGGCAGATCTCCTTGATATCGATCATATTGTTCCTGATCTTTGCACTGGTAGTCGTGGTGGGAATCGTCATGGTACAGCAAGGGCAGAGAAAAATTCCGGTGCAATACGCCAAACGCGTTGTAGGCAGAAAAATGTATGGCGGACAAAGCACTCATATTCCCGTGAAGGTGAACCAGGCAGGAGTAATTCCTGTAATCTTCTCACTTTCGTTGCTGCAATTTCCATTGACACTGACTTATTTCTTCCCGGGAACCGGATTCGCTAATTTCGTATCCAAGTGGCTGTCTCCTGCAGGAGACCCCGGTGTTTGGATTTATGCGGTTTTCAATATAATCCTGATCATGTTCTTTACCTACTTCTATACTTCGATTACTTTTAATCCCATAGAAGTAGCGAACAGTATGAAAGCCAACGGCGGATTTATACCAGGTATCAGGCCCGGGAGATCCACGGTTGAATATTTAAACAAGGTAATGACGAGAATCACCTTTGCAGGTGCTGTTTTCCTCGCTGCTGTAGCCACATTACCCACACTGATTCAGGAGTTTACCGCACTGCAGATCGGGTTCGGAGGAACCTCGCTGCTCATCGCAGTGGGTGTGGCTCTGGATACTATGAAGCAGTTGGAAACGCAGATGGTGATGCGCAATTATCAGGGCTTCCTGAAATAAGCGCTTCCCAGATATAGAAGAAACAGTAGTTATGATGAGCGGAACAGCAATAGAAAGAAGGGAGACAATTGTATAGGCTGATTTTGTTAGGTCCTCCGGGAGCCGGAAAAGGAACGCTGGCAAGCGCCTTATCCGTTAAATTCAACGCACCGCATATTTCCACAGGGTCCATCTTTCGCAGAAATATCAAAGAAGGAACACCTTTGGGAATGCGGGCCAAGGAATTCATGGACAGAGGAGAACTGGTTCCCGACGAGATCGTCATCGATATAGTGACGGCACGTTTAAAGGAGGAGGACACTGCCGAGGACTTCTTATTGGATGGTTTCCCCCGCACAGTCCACCAGGCGGAAGAATTGGATCGGTTCCTGGAATCCCAAGGACGGCCTATCGATAAAGTCATCGATCTGGTAGCGGATGAAGAGCTGTTAATGCAGCGAATGATCGGCAGGAGGGTCTGTAAATCCTGCGGTAAGATTTATCATGTGATTACCATGCCGACGAAGCGGGAAGGAATCTGTGATGTCTGCGGCGGAGAGACCTATCAGAGAGCCGATGATACGGAAGAGACGGTACGACATCGATTTGAAGTGTACCAGTCTCAGACAGCGCCCTTGATCGAGTATTATCGCAATGCAGGCAAGCTTCTTCCCGTCGATGGATCAGGCACGCCGGAAGACACTTTGAAAGCGACGCTTTCCGCGTTGGGTGTATAAAATGATCATAATCAAGTCAGAAGACGAGATTGAAATAATGAAGAAGGCAGGGACCGTAATCGCTCAGATTCTTCATGACCTTTCCCGGATCATTCAACCGGGAATAACCACTCAAGAACTGGATGATTTCATAGAGCAGAGCATTTTGAAAAACGCCATGATTCCGGCTTTTAAAGGTTATAACGGATACCCTGCGAGCGCCTGTATTTCCGTAAACGACGAGGTAGTGCACGGAATCCCTTCCAGGAAGCGCAAGCTTCGCGAAGGCGATATTGTGAGCGTGGATGCAGGAACAATATACAAAGGATATTACAGTGATGCGGCCAGAACTTATCCGGTAGGAAAGATTGATGAGGCGGCAGAGCGGCTGATCGACGTTACCAGGGGAAGCTTTTATGAAGGGCTCAAGTTTTGCAAACAGGGATACCGGCTTTCCGACATATCCCATGCCATCCAGCAGCACGTTGAAGGCAACGGCTTTTCCGTAGTGCGAGATTACGTAGGACACGGCATAGGTAAAGCCATGCACGAGGATCCACAGGTTCCAAACTACGGAATTCCGGACAGGGGTCCCAGGTTGACACCGGGAATGGTTTTTGCCATCGAGCCCATGGTCAACGAGGGGGGCTGGCAGGTAAAAGTGCTGCCCGACGGATGGACAGTTAAAACGGAGGACGGCAAGCGCTCCGCCCATTATGAGAATACCGTTGTCATCACAGAAGAAGAACCTTTGATATTGACAACACTGAGCAGTATGGAAGGATTCTAGTAAAGGGGTGTGTTTATGGCGAAAAAAGATGTAATTGAAGTTTTCGGTACCGTGACGGAAGCACAGCCAAATGCCATGTTCGTAGTTCAGTTGGAAAACGGTCATGAAGTGCTTGCACATATTTCAGGAAAGATTCGAATGAACTTTATCAGGATCTTGCCCGGAGATAGGGTCAAGGTAGAATTGTCTCCCTATGACCTCACCAGGGGAAGAATTACCTGGAGAGATAAATAGCGATAACGAACCCATAAAGCGTTGTGTGCGAGATTATAAGCCGGCAGCGCGAGTTAGGAGGGAAAGAAAGAATGAAAGTAAGAGCTTCTGTAAAACCAATTTGTGAAAAATGCAAGGTTATCAAGAGAAACGGAAAAGTCATGGTGATCTGCCAGAATCCAAAGCACAAGCAGACCCAAGGCTAATAAACAGCGGCATAATGCTTACTATTGATTTTAGTCAGCAATGTTTCTGTTGGGAGCGGCTGAGTTTTCCTGCCGTGAGGTAGCGAAACGACCGACAGGGCATTCATATATTATATTATTTTAGGATAGAGTATTTTCCAGCATCCGTTGACAAGTGCAATGCTGTTTGTATTTGTCAACGGGTGCTGAGCAAACAAGAAGGAGGAAAGTATATGGCTCGTATAGCCGGTGTCGACTTACCGAGAGACAAAAGAGTAGAAATCGGACTCACCTATATATACGGCATTGGCAGGACTACATCCCTTGAGATCTTGAAAAAGGCAGGGATAAGTCCCGACGTCAGAGTAAAGGATCTCTCTGAAGAAGAAGTAGGTGCGATAAGAAAGATTATCGATTCCGAATATCATGTTGAAGGTGATCTCAGAAGAGAAGTATCACTGAACATCAAGCGGCTGATGGAAATCGGTTGCTACAGGGGAATCAGGCATAGAAGAGGTCTTCCTGTCAGAGGACAGAACACTAAGACCAACGCAAGAACTAGAAAAGGCCCGAAGAAAACTGTGGGCAGAAGTAAGAAGAAGTAAGGGAGGTTGAGACGATGGCAAAGCAAGTAAGAAAGACAACTCGTACCAAAAGAAGAGAGCGCAAAAACGTCGAACGCGGCCAGGCTCATATCCAGTCAACCTTCAACAATACTTTGGTGACGCTTACAGATCTCAGTGGCAATACCCTTTCATGGTCCAGTGCAGGATCCCTTGGTTTTAAAGGATCCAGAAAATCCACTCCTTATGCCGCCCAGATGGCAGCGGAGGAAGCAGCAAAAGCTGCCATGGAGCATGGACTGAAAACGGTGGAAGTATACGTTAAGGGACCGGGATCCGGTCGTGAAGCGGCCATCAGAGCGCTGCAAGCCGCAGGGCTTGAGATCAATATGATCAAGGACATCACACCGATCCCGCACAACGGATGCAGACCGCCGAAGAGAAGAAGAGTTTAATGAAAGGGAGGTGTCATTAGAATGGCTAGATATACAGGACCTTCTTGCAGATTGTGCAGAAGGGAAGGACAGAAGCTGTTCCTTAAGGGAGAAAGGTGTTACAGCACCAAATGTGCCGTTGATAGACGGAGCTATGCACCGGGACAGCACGGACAGAGCAGAAGGGTAAAAATCACGGAGTATGGACTCCAGCTTCGGGAGAAGCAGAAGGCCAAGAGATTTTATGGGCTGATGGAAGCGCAGTTCCGTAATTACTTTGATAAAGCATCTAAGAAGGCCGGACTCACGGGTGAAAACCTGCTCATAATGCTGGAGACCAGATTGGACAATGTGGTCTTCCGCATGGGATTTGCTTCATCAAGAAAAGAAGCAAGGCAGCTTGTGACTCACAATCACTTTACGGTAAACGGTAAGAAGGTAAACATTCCGTCTTATCAGGTGTCTGCCGGTGATGTGATTAAAGTAAGAGAGAAGAGCGCTTCTTCCCCGAAGTTCAAAGAAATAAGAGATATGTCTATCAGCACTCCATCTTGGATCAGTGTCGATACGGATAAACTTGAGGGCAAAGTTTTATCATTGCCTCTCAGAGAAGAAATTGATACTCCTGTTGCTGAGCATCTCATCGTTGAGCTCTACTCCAAGTAATTGGTGTCATTTCGGAATCCTTCCCAGGTTCCGAAATGGCTGGTCTGAGAAAAGGAGGGGTTTACAATGATAGAAATTGAAAAGCCGACAATCGAGTGCGTGATTCCCGAAGATCAGAGCAACTACGGCAAATTTATCGTAGAACCTTTGGAGCGGGGATACGGAACTACTTTAGGAAACAGCCTGAGAAGAATTCTTTTGAGCTCGCTTCCCGGTGCTGCTGTGACTTCCGTTAAAATAGATGGGATCCTTCACGAATTCTCCACCATCCCCGGTGTGAAAGAAGATGTGACGGAGATCATATTGAACTTAAAGAAGTTGGCAGTGCGGATTACGGACAATGATAACACCAAGAGGGTGATTATAAATGCTGTGGGACCAAAAGAAGTGGTTGCAGGCGATATCATTGCGGACAGCGGTTTAGAGATATTCAACAAGGACTTACACATTGGCACCCTTGAAGAAAATGCTTCTCTTATGATGGAGATCAACATTTCAAAAGGCAGGGGCTATGTGTCGGCAGAACAGAATAAATACGAGAACATGCCGATTGCCATGATTCCGGTGGACTCCATTTTTACACCGGTAACAAAGGTCAATTTTCAGGTGGAGAACACCAGGGTCGGACAGATTACCGACTTTGACAAGCTGATTTTAGAAGTTTGGACGGATGGCAGCATAACGCCTCAGGAAGGCGTTGCTATCGGTGCAAAGATCATGCAGGAACACCTGAAGTTATTCATTGACCTGACGGACAGCATGGATTCAGTGGAGATTCTTGTGGAAAAAGAAGAAGACAAGAAAGAAAAAGCTCTGGAAATGACCATAGAAGAGCTGGAGCTTTCGGTTCGTTCTTTCAACTGCCTGAAGAGAGCGTCTATAAATACGGTGGAAGAACTGACTCAACGTACGGAAGAGGACATGATGAAGGTCCGCAATCTGGGCAAGAAATCTCTGGAAGAAGTCAAGAGCAAATTGGCAGAGCTGGGACTCAGTCTGAAACCCAGCGACGAATAGAAACGATAGAAATCGGGATAGGGGCTTCTGCCTGAAGCCCATTGACAACAGCAAATAAGGAGGTTAAGCATATGCCTGGTCATAGAAAATTAGGCAGGCCGACCGCATATAGAAAGCTAATGCTCCGCAACCTGGTCACCGATCTGCTTCGCGAAGGCAGGATAATGACTACCGATTCCAAGGCAAAGGAAGCCAGGAAGATCGCGGAAAAGATGATTACTCTTGGCAAGCGCGGCGACCTGCATGCGAGAAGACAAGCTTTGGCCGTAATTTTCGACGAGGACGTGGTCAAGAAGCTTTTTGACGAAATCGCCCCCAAATATGCGGAAAGAAACGGCGGCTATACCAGAATTCTCAAGCTGGGCCCCAGACAGGGCGACGGTGCGGAACTCGTATTTCTCGAACTGGTATAAATGAAAACATAAAAAAGCTGAGGCAAATAGTACCTCAGCTTTTTATTTTTTTTGTATTTGCATCTCTATTCGGGTAAGATGTTCTTCCCCGAGCCCTTTCTGCCGCAGTTTCAAATCCTGTTCTTACAAAATAAAAACCGGATACCAAAAGGCATCCGGTTTTTTTATATGGTCGAGGTGACAGGATTTGAACCTGGGCAACGGCTGTTCGTCTGATTGCAGCCGTTCCATAGGGGGCTCTGCCCCCTCTTGGCGGCAGGTCTTTGACCTGCCTGTCACCCCCGGAGGGGTGATCCGATGCCTTCAACCGTATTGGCATCTGTATTCGGGGAAGATGCTCTTCCCCGAACCCCATCGGCCGCAGTTTCAAATCCTGTTCTTACAAAATAAAAACCGGATACCAAAAGGCATCCGGTTTTTTTATATGGTCGAGGTGACAGGATTTGAACCTGGG
>JAAYNC010000149.1:0-8917 GCA_012521055.1 Eubacteriales Family XIII. Incertae Sedis bacterium | reverse complement strand
TGCTGTTCTTGCATAGTCGGTATTTGAAATCCCGGTTACTGCTGATGCTAATGTAACTGCATCTCCAAAGAAGCAAGTATGACTTCCGAATGCTCCCGCTGACACAATAGCACCGCCAACAAGAATGGTATCTGCACCTAATGTTGTGGCCAAAGGTATTAGAATGGGCGAAGCAATGGTCATTGTTCCCCAGAAGCTTCCTGTAAAAGCTGCTATCACTGAACAAATTATGAATGAAATTACAGGCAACAATTTCGCATTGATGACTGGTTCAGCAACAGATATTACGTATTCAGTAAGACCCAGCTCACCGTTGGCCTTTTGCAATAAGAAAGCAGACAACACGATGGCCGTACACAAGACCATGCTCTTAAAACCTTCCACCGAGTGGGTGCATAGCTCTGTTAAAGTCATTATCTTTTGCGGCAGGTAAAGGACAAGGCAGACTATGAATCCTACTGCCATACCGATCAGAATATCGTTGGTATAAATCGTAACCGCAGTCAATGCGACCATGGGAAGGATGAAGTTCCACATGCTTGTTGGCTTTATGTCTTCATATCCCCCGATCTGTTTCACTTGAGAGTTTTCCGGGAACAACTGCCCTTCATCTGCCCTTAATTGGGCTTTTTTCATCGGACCCCACATGGGAATTATTTTTAATGCAATCAAGGGAACAATCAGCACTGCAGCCCATGCATAAAACATGAAGGGAATTGTATGTACATAAGCCGTAAAACTGCTGCCATTTACCTGTACTCCAAGCCCATCATAAATTGATATCATTAGAATCGCCCAAGATGACATGGGGACAAGTACACATACTGCGGCGCCTGTCGAGTTGATGACGTAGGCGAGATATTCTCTTGCCACATTGTGTTTATCCGTAATATTTCTCATGGCTGTGCCTACGCCTAAATTATTCAGATAATCATCGATAAACACAATAATACCTAATATCCAGGTGATAATAAGTGAAGACGCTCTTGTTTTAGCTATCTTAGTTCCGAACTCACCAAACCCGAGCGCTCCTCCTGACTGTTCAAGCAACAGAATTACCATACCATAGAGCCCAAATACCAGTACAAACCAGGAGTTTTCCGAAATGATTTCTGTAAACCCGTAGAGAAACTCAGTAAAAAAGCTTGCCTTGTAAAGGATGACATAACCTACCAATGCGCCTAATATTAAAGGTTCAACTGTTTTTTTGGAGATAACTGCTGTAACAATAACCACTGTTACCGGAATTAAGCTAACAATTCCATAGTTTGAAGCAAGTTCCATGATTACTTATTCCCCCCTTTTCATAAAGAAATGTAGATAGTTAATTGTATCTATTATATTGAGCAAAGATTATGCCAGAACCAAGAACATTGAAATTTGAATGTTTTAAAGGCAATAAAAAAAGCGGCGTAAGTTTAAACGCACACTATTGTTATTTAAATATTTAGACAAATTGCGCAATTTTTAATGTTTAGTTTGCTTGTTGTACCTGTTAGCGCAAACTAACACTGTCTTTGCAGAATTACAGCTTTATATTTAATCGTTTCATTTTTTGATAGAGCAAGGGTCTTGATATTTTTAATATTTTGGCTGCTTTTGTTTTATTATTATCGCAATCGGAAAGCACTTTTATTATTAATTCTCTCTCTGCGGAATTTTTCAGTGACTCAATTGGGTTTATACTATCAAATATTTCGTTTATATCCGTACTGATGTTTATCCTCCGGTAGGTTCGTGTTTTAAGCTTTTCAAAGATCACTTGCTTGAATTTGAAATGTTCCGGCAGCAGAGTATCTCCTTCTACATAGTTCATTGCCCGTTCTATTACGTTGTGCAATTCCCGTACGTTTCCAGGCCAGTCATAAGACTTGAACATATCATACACAATTGGATCAACATTAGTTACTCTTTTTCCCATAACAGGATTTAGCGTAGAAACAGCAGCTTGTGTCAAAAGTGGAATGTCATCCAACCTGTCCCTTAATGGAGGTGTGTGAATTTCAATTACATTAAGCCTATAATATAAATCTTCTCTGAATTTACCTTCTTTAATTAGTTGTTTTAAATCTTTATTCGTAGCGGCAATAATTCTTACATCAACCGGTATACAGTCGGATCCTCCTATTCGAATAATCTCTTTTTCTTGAAGTACTCGAAGTAATTTTGGCTGTAGACTCAAGGGCATCTGGTTTATTTCGTCAATAAAAAATGTTCCTGTATGCGCTTGTTCAAATTTGCCTTTTTTTCCGCCTTTTTCAGCTCCGGTAAAGGCACCGCTTTCATAACCGAACAGCTCCGATTCGGCCAGTGATTCCGGTAAAGCTGAGGCATTGATTCTTATGAAAGGATTGTTTCTGCGATTGCTTAAATTATGAATTGAATGAGCTACCAGCTCCTTGCCGGTTCCCGTCTCGCCGGTAATTAACACAGAAGAGCTGGTATGTGCTGCCATTGCTATTTGCTCTCTCAGGTTCAGGATAGGGTCAGAATTGCCTATGATATTGTTAATCGTATATTTTGTTCCCGGCAGATTTGTAATTTCGCGTGATAGATATTTAAATTCTTTATCCAAAAACTGTCTATATTGATCTGCAAAATCATAAAGGAATTCAGAGCCTTGTATCACATCGTATTCTAGTAAACCTACTTTTTCTCCGTTCATGAATAGGGGTACGTGAACACTGATGCCGATTCCAACTTTAGAACTATAGAAAACTATTCTTGTATCGTTGTATTTGAGGCCTTCTAACATTTGTGTATCCGGAAAAACATCGATAATATGTTTTCCTAATGACTTGTTCTTATCAACTTTTAAATAATCGGCACATTGGTCGTTCATGTAAACAACCAGACCATCCATATCTATGACGAGCAGACCGGGGACATGTTCCAGATATAATATGTAGTTATCATGCCTTAGTTTCATATCTGCCACCTGCGGTAAAGAGAGGTAGTCGGAAGACGCTTTTCGCCGTTTTTAATTGTCGAGGTATGCAATGAGCAACTATTTTAACTGCAATTAAATATTATCATTACGGTTTTAGAATAACAAGAGTTATGTAGAATCACAACGGAGTTAAATCGTTATGGCGTTTTTCTTCACAACAATTATTTTACACTATCAATTTCCTCTTCCATGATATACACTATAAACATATCTTGTGTATCGGAGGGCTGTGATTAGGGTGTCAGAAAAAGATCAGAAACAAAAATCGAACCCCAATTTATTTTGGCGGTTAAAAGAATTGCTGTTTCCAAAGCTGAATTTACATCGACCAATTTATGTGGCAATCCCCACCTTTATCTTAATATTATTCCTCAATTTCTTTCTGGCTAAGGTTAGGAACTCTTATAGTCCTTTCGAATTAGAGATTACGATTGGGAGCATGGTAATCTTTGCCGTGCTTATGATATTTTTTGATATCCTGATTATGATAAAAGCTAACAAAGATTTCTTCAGCCAAAAGAATAATAGGAAAAGATATCTTAAGACTCAACTGGCGCAGTTTGTTTTAATGTTGGTCATTGTTATACCCCTAGTCGGCGCGGTGTTTGCTTATGTATATGATACGGATCCCGATTGGGTTGAAGATAGCGTTGTCTGGTCCATTGAACCTAATTACGGCGGCCCATGGGCTACCTTCAGCGAAGGTTTGGCTCCGGTAGAGGAATGGGGCAAAATAGGATTTATCGATAAGAAAGGTAAATTGGTTATTCCTTTTCAGTACCAGGCGGCCGCAAATTTCAGCGAGGGTGTGGCGGCAGTAAAACGAAAAGATAAATGGGGATATATTGATAAAACCGGTAAGGAAGTGCTCCCCTTTGTATACGATGATGCCATGACTTTTAATGGCGGTCGCGCTCCTGTAAAAATCGGGAACACCTGGTCTGTAATTAACAGGAATGGCGAAGTTCTTTTTGAAACGGATTTTGTGCAAATAGACTCCTATTCAGAAGGCGTGGCAAAAGTAATTTACAATGATGGAAAGTATACGGAAAATATAATAGACGAAACGGGAAGGCTTCTCTTTACCAAAGATTATATCTATCTTGGTAAATTTAGTGAAGGTTGCATACCGGCCATGGATGAAGAAACGGGGCTCTGTTATTTTCTGGATATAAATGAAGAAAAGGTCATCGACAGGGACTTTGCTTATGCAGGGAGTTTTTCCGATGGATTGGCTGCCGTGACCTTCGATCACGGAGGTAAAACAGTTTACATTAACCGCAAAGGAGATGTGGTCTTAACAAGTGAGGATGGGTACAGCGCTTATCGCTATTGTGAAGGGTTGATAAAATTTCAGGAGGGAGAACGGTTTGGATTTAAAGATATCAATGGGAATGTAATCGTTCCGCCCAATTTTCTAAAAGTTACTAATTCCAGCGACGGAATGATCGGTCTGCAGGTAGATAGGCGCTGGGGATTCATTGAAAATCCGCTTAATTGAAAGGAAATATCTCTCCCAAAAGTCTTCTTATATATTTGAAATCAGTATTCGGGCAAGGATATGCCCAAACCTTCCGTCAAGCGCTGTACGTCAATCGTGACAGCGCTTTTTTAATAAGCGCACGCACATCTGGCAAAAAGCAAATAAAAGCTAGAAATACAACAAAATAAGAACTCCTCATTTATACATTAACTTAGTATACTTAAGGTGCAACACTATTTCGTATATTCAGACAGTTTAATGAAATGGGGGAAAAACATAATGAGCGCAAGGAAATTCGAGTATATTCCCGGAGTGGAAAATTGTGCAGGCGAGATGAATGTGGCTTTTCCCGTAGAGGAATACAAAAACAGGTTGACCAAAATAAGAGAAATCATGGATAGGGAAAAGATAGACTTTCTCTATGTGACGGCTCCTGAAAGCATGTACTATGTCAGCGGGTATAACGTGGTTTGGCACAGAGTAAACTCGCCGGAAGAGTGGTACGATGCCTTGGGCGCCGGAACGGCTATTCATGTTGACTACGATAAGTTCATACACTATGATTTGCCGGATGAAGAAGGGGTGCTCAAACTGACGAGCATATCCACGGACACGAGGCTTATATATGACACCCCGGCAGAGATGTATGGAAAATCATATGTGTATACCACGGAAGAAGAAGGTTATAAAGAAATTGTACTTAAAGAATTGAAGGCGGAAGGCTGGATCAAGCCGGGTATGACAATCGGACTTGAATTCGGCAGCTATCGTCCCAATTATCTGGTCTTTGCGCAATGGAAAGAAATGTTTGAAGCGGAAGGCTGCAAAGTTGTAAACGCCACGGAAGTGATAAGGGAAGCGCGTTCCGTAAAATCAAAGCTTGAATTGCAGTACATTGAAACAGCAACGAGAATCTGTGATATCGGAATGAAGGCTATTTATGACGCTTTGGAGCCTGGTATTACGGAATTGGAAATTGTAGGCGCGTATACACAAGCGCAATGCAAAGCAGGCGGAGAAATCCAAGGAATCCCCTACATGGTTCGCTCAGGTCCATATCGCTCATGGAGTTTCCACATTCCCGCATCAAGAAGGAAGATCATGCTGGGAGATCCGGTTGGAGTGGATCTGGCCGGAGTATATAACAGGTATCATTCTAATCAATGCAGGTATTTTTCGGTAGATGAGCCGCCTAAAGAATTTGCAGAGCTCTATTCCGTGAATAAAAAAATCATGGATATGGTAAAAGAAAAAATCAGGCCTGATATGCTCGTCGCTGAACTTCTCTGTGATTTGAGAGATTTCTACAAAGAAGAAGGCCTTTGGGGCAAACAATATTGGATTGGCGGATATGAAATGGGCATTGCTTTTCCGCCTGACTGGTGCGGCGGTTTCCTTACATATGATATTTATATGGATTGTGACAACACGGAAAAACGCTTTGTACCCGGAACGGTGGTAAACTTTGAAACGGGGTTCGGAGTTATAGACACGCTGATGTTCAAAGAAGACGAAGCCATAGTCCTGGGGAATACCCCAAGAGAATTGATGATAAAGGAGTTCTAAAATGTTTGCAGATTACATAATTAAATCCAATTGCATATTTGATTCCCGTAGAGATGAGCCCTTTGCCGGGGGGATAGCCGTTATTAAAGACAAAATAGCGTACGTAGGCGAAGACATGGATAAGCTCGCTGAATATATAGGTGAGGGCACAAAAATCCTTAATTACGAAGATAAACTTGTAATGCCGGGAATATGCGAGAGCCATGCCCATGTTTTCTGCGGCGCATTGGAGATAACAAGCGCAAATGTGGCTGATGCGTTGTCGGAAGATGAAGCTGTTCAAATGATATTTGAACATGATAAGGACAAGGATAATGAATGGATTATCGCTTTCGGATGGAACCATGATTACTGGCGTGTGAAGAAGCTGCCTACTAAAGATTCTTTGGATAGGATGTTTCCTGACAAGCCTGTGGTGGTTCTAAATGAGGAATTGCACGGCGCATGGGTAAATTCAAAAGCCTTGGAAATTTGCGGGATCGATGAGAATACAGAAATCCCGCCGGGTATGGGGATGATTGCAAAGGATTCTGAAGGCAAACCTACAGGTTATTTGTTAGAAACATATGCGATGAGACTGGTTCTGGACGTGGCATTTGCCATGCCGGAGAAAAAGCGGGATTATTTGATGGACGAATACTTAAAGGCAACAGCCAGGTTGGGAATAACATCTATCAGCAATATACCAATACATGAATTGCCGACACACGAGACTGCCATGGAAACTTTTCTCGAAAGGATGGAGAAAGAGGGTCGGCTTACGGTGAGAATGTCCCTTATACCATCGATAGATACTCCCATGGAAAAGCTGCTTGCCATGAAAAGCAAGTATAGCAGCCATATTCTCAAATTTGGCGGAGTGAAAGGGTTTGTTGACGGCACTCCCATGGGATATACGGGCTCTTTAGTGGAAGAGTACAGCAACCGGCCGGGTTTTAACGGAGAAAAGTATTTATCCGTTGAGACTTTTGGAGAAAAGGCAAAAGAGTTTGAATCAAACGGAATAAGGGTGCGCTTGCATGCATGCGGCGACGGAGCCGTAAGAGAGGCTCTCGATATTTATGAATACTGTCGCGGCGCAGGGGGCAAGGAGCCGTTAAGGCATACCATCGAGCACTTTGAAGTGGTACATCCGGATGACATAAAAAGAGTCGGAGAGCTTGGAATCGTAGCCTCAGTCCAGCCGGACCATCTGTCAGTGCCTATTTTTTCGGAACATCCTTTCCTTACAATTCTCGGGGAGGAGCGATGTAAATACGTGTATCCGTTCAAGAGCTTAGCTGATGCAGGAGCAGTTCTTGCTTTTGGCAGCGATCATCCTATAGCGGAGCTAAACCCAATGAAGGGAATATACAGAGCCATCACCAGGGTTTGTGATGATGGGCAGCCGGAGGGCGGTTGGTGTCCCAATGAAAAACTGAGTCTCGCCGATTCATTAAAAGCTTATACGTTAGGATCTGCATACCAAATGTGGAGCGATGATATAACGGGTACGTTAGAAGAAGGCAAATATGCTGATATCGTTGTTTTAGACAAAAACCTATTTAAAGCGGACGTAGAAGAAATACGGGAAACGACGGTTGTAATGACTATGTTTGGAGGGAAGATAATCTACGAATCATAATCTTGAAGCGACACAATTCTTGGAGCGAATGTATTATAGAAAATGATAAGTTTCTCACTTCTTTTCTTGCACTATCAGTGCCTATAAATCAGATGGAGAGTTGCTCGAGGTTAGAGCAAATCTTCTGCTTTCATAGATCATTAAGACGATTCTTTTTGTTTCACGGAATTATTATGATAAACTACTCTTAATCAAATCCAAGAATGAGGATGAGGCTATAGCTTGCTTAGGAGGAGATTAAAATGGTGAAAGTATATCCATACACGATAACGGATCAGGAGATATTTGAAAATGTTTTTAAGGATGAAAAACTTCTTATGAATCATGTGATTGTCCCGCCGGGGAAGGTTTTTCCTAAGCATCCGACGGATGCAATCGTCTATATATTAATTGTTCGAGGAGAGCTAAGCCTAGCGGTTGAAAACAGCGAACCCGAGACTTTCAAGGTAGGCCAGTTGGCCAATATTCCCAAAGGGGTCATATCTGAACTGGGCAATAAGAGCAATGAGCTATTAGAGCTGTTTGTTGTTAAACATGAGTATGATTAATTGAACCATAGACGCGATAATGATAGCCAGATGTTATAGGAAAACCGGTCTGAATTTCTTAGAACATTTCCTGCTGAAATCTACATTTTATATTTTATAAAGTATCCATTTACAATCAGTGACCAGATACTTAAGTTCATAAAGCATTGCAACTCCATCAATTTCACTCTGACATAGGTAGATGATTGATTGAATCCCAGCCAGTTTAGACTCTGTTACCGTTATTATCTTATCTATCTTGATTTCGTGGTTGCGTTGTTCTTCATCAGTAAATCTGAATTTATACGGAACCGGATGCACTTTACCTTTCGTGAATTTAACAATCGCATCGATAGGCTCAGCAAGTATTTTCATCGCTCATACTCTCCCTTCTCGATTGTTTTATTAATAATCTCTTCAGTAAAACCACCATACCAGAACATATGTTCTTTTTCAATGGTAATTTTTGCGGTTCATAAAAACAGTAGTAAAATCAAAATTTATAGCTTGAAATATCTACAAAATTTCAAGCCGCACTGTTAATACTGTTAATAGAAACTCTTTATCTATAATCTATCCCAAAAACAAAAAATAAAAAACGCCCGAAACCATTGATAAAACTTGGTTTAAGGCGTTTTTACGTTGGTATCCCGTAGGGGAGTCGAACCCCTGATTCCGCCGTGAGAGGGCGACGTCTTGACCACTTGACCAACGGGACTCGTTAAGGCGCTTCTTATTATAGAGGATTTCCTGCATTTTGTCTATGG
>JAAYNC010000104.1:0-10029 GCA_012521055.1 Eubacteriales Family XIII. Incertae Sedis bacterium | reverse complement strand
CTCAAAGCCACATCCATAGTTATGGGACCTTCTATGATACACCCGGGAATTTCCCCTTTCGCCCAAATTGCCGCCAGGTTTGCCGCATCTACGGTTGCCGGCATCTTTTCATCGACTTTTTCATTTGCCGTTAATACAGCCACTTTAGGCAGAGCAATGCCAAGCCGATGCAAGGCCGCCACCGCATTGAGAATGATCTGTTGCTTTTCCTTAACATCGGGAGCGATGTTCATCCCTCCGTCAGAAAAAAACAACAGCCTGTCATAGCCCGGTATTTGAAAAGCTGCCAAGTGGCTGAGAAAGGCCTGTCTGCCGCCTGCCTTTTCTTCTTTCAAGACTGCCCGCAGAAAAATACTGCTGTTTACAAGACCTTTCATCAGCAAATCCGCTTCTCCGGATTTTATAAGCTGCACCGCTTTTCTGCATGCCGCCTCTTCATCGGATTCATGGACAATCGGAATGGGGGAAGAAATTCCTTCCTCCCCCAATATCTCTTCAATACGCTCGCTTTCTCCCACCAAGACTGCCCTTGCAAGACCTTCTTCATAGGCGGCCATAATAGTTCGTATAACTTCCCGATCCTGAGCAACCGCCACGCTTACGATGGGCGGCTTAGCGCTTTTCAAAGCCTTTCGTATTCCGGCATAGTCGTAAAGCACCTGCACTCCTCCCCGTCTTCACAGAATCTCGTATTATAATAGTTTATCCATGGTTTCCTGGTTCTTATATGCGCTCAGAAGGCGAGCGGACTTCGATACGTCACCTATTAAAATGCCGCCCGTGAACCGGTTGTTTATAAAGTACAGTTTCTCATAGGTTCCCTTGGCCTCGTCATAAATCTCAACGCTCTTATATTTCTTTTCGGGGTTTGAACCAGGGTCTCCTACCGCAAACAGAAATGTACCCATTCCGTTAAATGCCGTGGCAGGGGTAATGGTCTTGTAAACTGCGTCGTCACCTGCCGCGTTGGCTCCCGCCACCTTACCCATATCGACGGCCTGGTTCCAGAGCCCAAAACTCTTCCCCTCAAAGGATGCGCAATCGCCGCAGGCATAGACATCCTTTACGTTTGTTTCCATCCGCTCATTGACCAGGATAAAGCGGTCCACTTCCACACCGGATTTCTGCGCGATGTCTATGTTGGGTTTGATGCCCGTTGAGAAAATAACCATTTGAGCCGGCAGCACAGATCCGTCTTTCAGCATGACGCCTGCAACCTTTTCGTCTTCAACAACGAGTTCGGAACACCCGATGCCCGCGTTTACGGCAATGCCGGCCTTTTCCGCATAACTGCGCAAAAGCTCGGATCCCTTCACATCCAGTTGCCTATTCATAAGATAATCGGCATTCTGTATAACCGTGACTTCCTTACCCGCTTTGCGGATTTCCCAAGCCGCTTCCAGACCAAGAACGCCTCCTCCGATGACTACCACCTCTTTTGCATTGGGAAGATACTCTTTCAATCGTTCGATATCCTTCAGAGAACGGATAGCAAAGGAGCCTTCCTTATCCGCGCCTTTCATCGGCGGCACGTTTGACCTTGCTCCGGTGGCAAGTATCAATTTATCGTAAGTGCGGGTCTCTCCGTTGGATAGAGTAAGGGTTTTTTCTTCGGTGTTTATATCCGTTACCGTCGTGCCCAATGTGACTTTAATATTGTTTTCTTTGTACCAGCTTTCCGGTTTTATATAGAAATGCGGTGAATCCATTTTTGAGAGGATCCCTTTCGTCAGCATGGGCCTATTGTATCCGAGCACATCTTCCGACGATATTATCTCGATATCCGCCGCCGGATTCCTCTTGTGAATCTCTACGCAAGCGGCGGTTCCGGCAGCGCCGTTTCCGACTATGATAATCTTTTCTTCCTTTGACGACTTAAAGGCCGTATCGGAAGTTTTGAGTTCGACAAACTGCTCCGGCCCCACCCCGCACACAGGACAAGCAGCCGGAGGCTTCGGCCCTTCAACCACCTCGCCGCAGACTACGCATTTCCATTTCCGCTTATCGTCAGCAGGCTTCACCGGATCCACGATTTTGCCCGCCAAAACGGACATTCCAAAATTGTAACCGAACTCATAGGCTTCCTGCAGCTGCGCGTCGTTCGGTTTGAACTTTATTCTTAAGCCATTTTCGTAGACCTTCATGCGAAGCTGGGAGAGTCTCTGAATGATATTGGGCACGCCTTCGCCGCTCCATCCGTAGGATCCGAAAGCGGAAGCAATTTTTCCGCTATGGGTTCTGGCATGCATGGAAGTGGTCAGATCCCAAATGGGTTTCAGCGCATCGCCCACAATGGTAGGCGTTCCAAAGAGAATACCGTCAGCCCAGAACAGTTCGTCCAGAACTTTTTTTCTGTCCGCCTCTACCATGTCATAGATCCTCACATCGATATCCCCTGCGGCGCGTATACCCTCTTCTATCTTCTTCCCTATCTCACCCGTATAGCCATAGGCTGAAACATAGGGGATTATCACGGTTTTCTTCGTGTTGGGATTGGACTCCAGCGCCCATTTTTTATAGGTCTCAACATTTTTCCACGGATCTTTCACAAGAACCGGTCCGTGGCCCAGACAAATGGTTTCTATTTCTAAATCCTCGATCTTGGCAATACCCTGGAGCAGGAAGGATTTAAAAGGTCCCATGATCATGTCAAAGTAGTAGCGCATCGCTTTGTGATAATTTTCTTCCTGTCCTGCATCTGCCAGCTTATCGTTAGTAATTCCGTCAAAGGAAAAATGTGCGCCGAATGCGTCGCAGGTAACTAAGGTCTTATCCTCGGGAACGTAGGTGAACATGGTATCCGGCCAGTGAAGGTTGGGGGCGTGTATAAATCGCAGCGTTTTGTTGCCAAGGCTGATTTCGTCACCGTCCTTTACCGCTATTTCCGTGAAATCCCGGTTGCAGATTTCCTTCATAAAGCCGATGGCGGTGGGAGAACCTACGATTTTCAATCCGGGATGAATATCCAACAGCTTCTCTATGACACCGGTATGGTCGGGCTCCGTGTGGCTCACAACCAAATAGTCGATTTCCTTGATCGGTACGATGGATTCGACCTTGTCCACAAATTCGTCATAGAATTTCAGCTTAGAGGCCTCAAAGAGGACGGTCTTCTCAGATCCTTTCAAGATATAGGCATTGTATGAAGTACCAAACTCCGTCTCCATTATCACGTCGAAGACCCTAAGATCCGGATCCAAATTGCCGACCCAATACCAGTCTTTTCTGATTTCTACCGCTTTCATGTTATCACCTTATCTCCTTTTCTGTTACTAACCTTTACTTGACGACGGAACCATATTATTAATATCAATTATTATACAGAACCATACGAATATCAATCTATATACCCATTCTCTTTTTTATATTAACAATCAATTCACAATCCTTCGCCCATTGTTATTGAGAGGTTTCTTTATCCTGCATATTTTCTCATTACAATTCTCACAGCGCAGGTTTATATTGGAGCCTTCCCAAAAACGATAAGGGTGATAGGCGTATGTAATCTCCCAACGGATAAGCAGAACGATCGATGTGAAAAACAGGCTCCAAGTAAAGAAATTCTTTATAAAGAGCAGAGGGGTGTACATCATAAAGTGACCCCAGTTGAAAATTCTGCAGTTTATACAGCAACGATTTTTCATGATAAAAGACTGAAACGGACACCACAAAACCACGCAAATGAGATCAGCCACATAAAAGAACATAGACAGCAAAATCAATTCTTTTGCGCCGATTATCTCAAGCAGATAGAACAATGCCACGATACCATTTAGAGCGATCCAGACCAGCAGAACGATCCAGCTCTTGATGTTATTATTCAGAGTATACTCGTACAATGCCTCCTTGTTATATCCCTCACTTGGCGGGGAATACGTACGGGAGAACTGCTTTCTGCTGCCCATTGTTATTCGATTGATTTTACTATCCTGGGGGAACATTTGCAGGATCATGCCTGCCATCAGCATAGCCCAAATAACATGCAGCGGGGAGAAACGACCAAATTGCGGCGCGAGAAAGTGGTCAATCAAATCAGTCCGATAAAAATAGACCCATAGGATCGCAAGAAAAACACATAAACGAAAGATCAATTTACCTATATAAACTTTAAACAAGAAAGCACCTCACATCCGTTCAATACAATGCCTTCAAAATTCGTTAATCCCTGGTTTCCATTCTATTACTGCCGGCATTAAATAGCAAGGTGCTATGTGCAGTCCGTCGAATGTACCGGTATTGAAGAAGCCGCAGCAATCGCTGCGGCTTCGATCAAAACGAGCCAAAACAATATTCGATTCGCATCTATTAACCGGTATGTTTACAGGGTGGCGTCCACTTTGAGTACAGCATTCAGCATGACGCTGGCTCCCATTGTGCACTGTTCCGGTGAGGAATACTCTTCCTCACAATGTGACAGACCATTCTTTGACGCGACAAAGATCATTGTGGTCGGCATCATATAGCTGACAAACTGGGCATCGTGTCCCGCTCCGGAGTTGATATGCTGATACTTGTAGCCTAATTCTTTGACAGATTCCTCAACAAATCCTACCAGTCTCTCATCCCAATAAACCGTATCTCTCTTCCAGGCTTCCTGAATCTCGCACTTGCATCCTGCCCATTCTCTGGTGGGAAGACTCTTTACGATTTCCAGAACCTGTTCGCGTACTTTGGGATCCTCATGTCTTACGTCCAAAGAGAATTCTACAAAATCGGGAATTACTGTATGCACGCAAGGATGACAAAGTATTTCACCTGTGGTGTAAACAAGCTCGGGTCTTCCTAATTTATCGATCTCCTCATGGAGATAGCACAGGGCCTGAGCAGCAGCATAAAGAGCGTCCTTTCTCTTGTGCATCGGGAAAGTACCTGCATGAGCTGCTTGTCCATAGAATTTGATACGATAGTTGAACATACCGAGAACGCAGTCCACCACACCGATATCATTACCCGCATCTTCCAGGATCGGGCCTTGCTCGATATGAAGCTCGAACATGGCTGCATATTGATCCGGGTTTAATCTGTATTTCTTATCACCTTTGTAACCGGAAGCTTCCAATGCTTCGCCGAAGGTCTTTGTGGGATCCAGAACGCTCTTGGAAGCCATCATATTTTCAAACTTGAAATTCTTTGCGATTTCCGGTGGCAGATAATCGTTGCACACTATACCGGAAACCATCATTGCCGGTGGATACAGAGAACCTTCTTCGTTGGTCCAGATCATCGCCGCGAGAGGATGCTTGTGCGGGATATTGTTTGCAACAACGGTTTCCAACACTTCCATAGCACCCATTACGCCGAGAATACCGTCGTAGTTGCCCCCGTTTCTGACTGAGTCTACGTGAGAACCCATAACTATTCTCTTGGCGTCAGGATCGGAACCGGGAATGGTCGCATACATGTTCCCTACATCGTCAACTTCAATGGTCGCCCCGATAGCTTCCATTCTCTTCCTGAACTCGGCTCTCGCCATCAGTGCCTCCGGAGACAGGGAATACCTGGTAATACCGCCTTTACCGGTAGCACCAAACTGGCTGAATGTCTTGATCTTGTCCTCCATTCGCTTGACATCACAGGTATACATACTCTCACACTCCTTTGTACATAATTATCAACTGCATGCAAAATGCTGTGGACAAAATGCATGCTGCTGTATATTCGCTATTTATTATCTTATCACTAATTGTTAATTTAATCCACATAACTTTTATAATTTTACCAATTTTTTAGATTAGTCTTTCAAATTCCTTCAGTTCACGCCCTTAATATGGACTGCCGACCTCATGAATATGGCCGAACATTTCGTCCTCGTCTTACATAAAATATGGAAGAGACTTTAATTCTCAAATACAAATAAATCAAACAAAGGAGCATCTTAAATGGAATATGCAAGAGATGGGGTCCACCTTTGCCTAAACCGGATAGATAATGTCGTAGACGAATGCTGCCGGAACGGACATGGGTTCAGTAGACGCCCCGAACCAAAAAAAAATACTCTTTGAATGCGGTCATAGGCCTCAGGATGCCATATTTGAAATAGATGACGGAGAAGTTGAATGCGACCAGGAATTCGTTCTTGACCGTGTCATTATTGACACAACATGCTTAAAACGGCCAATTGTGAAAATAGAGTTTTCAAGCTTGGTTGCCTTTGAGGCTGAAGACGAAGAAGGCGCCGAGCACGAAGTTGAAGTAGATTTACTGTTCAAATTGACCCGTAACTGCAACGGAACGGAAGAAACCCTACAGACCTGGAGATATTTAAAGGAGTTCGATGTCGAAAACAATATCGATGAATTAGAAGTGGAAATCAGCGAACCCTTCACTATCACCTTCTGCGATCAGGCATGCCCCGGTTGCTGCGAGTACAAAATAGTGGTGACAGGACGGGATTTTGAAGGCGAGTTTGAATTTCTGAGAGTTGTAAAGCCGGACTTGAGCGCTCTGGCCATCGGTCTTTGCGACGATTAATCACTCTTTTCCCTGATAACAAAAGCACCCCGTCTCACAGGGGTGCAATTTATTCTTTCCTGTTATCCATAAGATGCGGGGTTATTGCAGCGAGTTGGCCTTCACAATTTCTTCCACCGTTGTACCATACTTTCTTGCTATGCTGCTAAGGGTATCGCCTTTCTCAACCGTATAGATCTTTGGGGTTTGCCCTTGCAAGGGTGGAAACATATCGTTCACCTTTACAAGTTTATAGCCGTCTTTACGCAACCCTTCAATGATTTCGGGCAAGGCGTTAACAGTTTGATAGCCTCCTACGTGCATGAGAACGATGCCCTTATCCGATGCTCCCCTAAGCACTCTTTCAATCAGATATTGTTCTGTTATCTTCTGGCCATTTAACTCTTCCGCCCAGTCCAGGCTGTCTACGGTCCATTTCACCGTATAAGGATATCCTTGCTGCGCCAAAATCCGCAAAATCCTGTTATCGTATTCGCCAAAAGGCGGACGGAACAGATAAGGTCTGTACCCCGCCACCTCTTGGATGATTTTAGTGGACATAACCATCTCGTTCCTTACTTCCTCGTCGGTCATCTGCTTCATATGGCCGTGAGTCAGAGAATGATTCTCTACACTGTGGCCTCTTTTCAAAATTTCCTTAGCTAAGTCAGGATGATCCTCCACCCATTTTCCCCGGAGGAAAAAGGTTGCCTTTACCTGATAGTCATCCAAAACATTAAGCAGGTCTATCGTTTGATCAAAAAGCCATCCGGCATCAAAGGTGAGTGCAATCTGTTTTTCTTCGGACGAAATGATTCCCGAGTTGATGACGATGGATTCTGCCGCTTCTCCATTACCGTTTACAGGTATAATCAGCTGCTGGCCGGCGTAAATTGTATACTTCGAACCGGAAGGTTCCTTTTCCGGTTCAGACCCGGAAACAGGGTCCTTTTCTTCTGGGTCTGTGACGGGCTTTTCGCCGGGTCCAGGATCATCACCAGGCCCCTCATCGGGTTCTTCCAATACAGGTTCTTCTTGGGAAGGAGGAAGCGGACTTTCCGGCCCTTCGCCTACCGTTCCGTCGCTGCCATGGTAAAACAGGCCATAGATGATGAGTCCCGCAACAACCAAAAGGATGATAAGAAAAACCCATCTTCTTTTTTGTTTTTTCTTTTGCTTCTTCATTTATTTACTATTCTATCCCCTTATCTGCTAAATTCCTTTTGCCGCCCGCTCTACAAATCTAATGCTGTCTTTGCGTTGGGCATCCTGTGTGTAGAACGGCTTACAAACAAGGGCAGCTCTGCGACGAACGGGGGCTACCCTGCCTTGGTTATATTATATAATATGGCTGTCATATATGTCGAATAGAAAGTATATCCAGAGTAATTTGTCACTTTGTGCTGTCGGCTATGGTTCTCTCCAATTCCCCCAGCATTACGGCCATTTGAGCTCTGGAAAGCTGTTCTTTCGGACGAAAGCTGCCGTCTTCAAACCCGGTAGCGATCCCGTGCTTGCCAATCTTCCCTATGGCCTGCCAGGACCAGGGATTGGAATTCATGCTCACATCGGAAAATGCTATAGGTTGTCCCTTTTCAGTTATAGACAGCTTGTTAAGAACGTTGCTCAGCATGACGGCCATTTGCTCTCTTGTAATGGTTGCGTCCGGTTGTAACTTGCCGTCTTCAACTCCTGCTACGATGCCATGATGTTGTGCGGTATTGATTTCCCTTTGAGCCCAATGTCCTAAAACATCTGAAAATGAGTTTTCTTCTTTCTGTATTAAAGGCAGCTTTAACAACCGCACCAACATGACTGCAGCTTCTGCACGGGTAAGAGGTCTATCCGGGGCGAAAGAAGTTTGCGTCACGCCCTTAATCCAGTTCTTTTTATATGCCCGCAATATGTAATCTCTTGCCCAGTGTTTTCCCACATCGGTGAAGTGGCAACCGTTTAACCAAAGCTTATAGTAATCCCAAGTATCCCCAGTCTCCTGTCCAAGGCTCCAGCTTCCGGTGCCTTTAATATCGTATTTTTCTACAAGCTGCAGCTTTCGCCTTATGGATTCTCCGTTTTCAAACCAAATGGTGTATGTACCCGCATCAATTGATTGCCCGTTAATTACGGGCTTTTGATCTTTCTCTTTTACCGTAATCGTAGCATAAGGACTTGAAGAATCCGGATCGAAGATGACCCTTCCTCCGAATTTGCTAATGAGCATCTGGGCTTCCTCATTACCGATACCTTCTCCCCTTGGGAAACCGCCATGATTTTTCCATATGCGTCCATAAAAGGGGATGCCTAAAACAATCTTTTCCTTGGAGACTTTGGTCAACGCGTATTGAATAGATTTTTCCGCAAAGCCCAGACTGGAAACGGGGCCCGGGGCACCTCCCTGATAATGTTCATCATAGGTCATGACCATCAGATAATCACTGTAATTACCTAAAGCCTCGTAATCATAAGATCCTTTCCATCCGGTTGTTGTACCGTAGGGGTTTGCGGCGACGGATACGGCAACAATCTTTTCGCCAGACAACTTCTCTCTCAGTAGACGGACAAAGTCCGTATATTAATCTCTTTCATGCTCCGTAAGGTTTTCTAAATCCACATTGATGCCGTCCAAATTATACTTTTCTACGGCTTCCGCTATCTGACCTGCCAGTTTCTTTCTGTTTGTAAGTGCGGCCTGTCCCAATTCTCTGTCCCAGTGATTGCTCAAAAACGGAACCACTAAAATGCCCCGGCGATGCATTTCATCAACAAAAGCCTGCTCTACTGCCGGAGTCAGCACAAGGGTTCCTTCCTTGTCAGATTGAAATAGTTTGGCGAGATTTCATCCAGGCTACCGCAGGTCCGGTCCACATGTTGATCATACAAGCCTGAGCTGCCGAAATATACATAAGACATATTGTAACGAAGATCTGCACTTCGAAAGCTTCCCTGTAAACCTCCTGCAAAAAAAGAATGTGGTTTCCCATACCATAGAAAACAAAGTGCAACAATAATGATAATAGGAATCGTTTTTTGTAAGAGTCTTTTTGATAACATAATATGCCCCCTTTCCCTGTACTTTACAGGATTCCGGGGGCTGTAAACAATCGGTAAAATATGTAAATCTCTCGCTATTGTGAGTTCCTCAGCTTGTCGTCTGCACTTCAACGATATTCAGACCGCAATACTTTTCCCGAAGTCGCGGTTTTTCGATTTTACCCGTAGGATTCCGCGGGATACTGTCAAATATTATTTTTCTCGGACGTTTATACCGGGGCAGATCCAGGCAGAACTCCATAATCTCCTCTTCGGTACAGGAGAAGCCGGGTTTAATCTCTATAATAGCCGTAGCGATTTCGCCCAGACGCTTATCGGGAACACCGATCACAGCCGCATCTTTTATTGCATGATGGCCTCTGAGGAAATCTTCCACCTGCACAGGGTAGATATTTTCACCGCCGCTGATGATTACATCTTTCTTGCGATCTACCAGATACACGAAGCCGTCCTCATCGATGCGGGCCATGTCGCCTGTATAGAGCCAACCGTCTTTCAACACAGCCGCCGTCGCTTCCGGGTTTCTAT
>JAAYNC010000084.1:0-2261 GCA_012521055.1 Eubacteriales Family XIII. Incertae Sedis bacterium | reverse complement strand
GCCGATTCAAAGAGCTTTGTGGAGGCAAAGTTCAATCCCAAGGAAGGCAAAAACGAGGATGTCCAGAAACGTGCCCGTGAAATGGCTGCCATCGCAGCGGAGGCAAAGCGGGTATCTGATATTCTCGCAGAAGTTCCGTCCTCCTTCTGTGGTACCCTCGATTATCATATAAAGCGTCGTGGATACACCAACGAGAAGATGGAAGAACGTACTGGCATCAGTTCTCGAATGATTCAGGATTATCGTAATAAGAAGGACGCCAAACCCACGTTACAGAGCGTACTTGCTCTCTGCATAGGTCTTAATTTACATCCGTCTTTCTCATACGACCTGATTGCCAAGGCTGGTCACAATATCATGATTGCCTCCGAGGAGTTTCTTATTTACCGATACTTGATTGATAATCACCACATGGAAAACATCTTTATGTGGAACGCAAAGCTGCAAGATGCCGGTATTCCGCAGCAACTACCCAAAAACGGGAATAAAATGACTGCTCCTGTAAAATAATTCGGAAGTCGCACTTCCGGTATGAAACCCTGATTTATCAAGGCTCTTATGTCTTTCGAGACATAAGGGCCTTCTTTTTTTGCCCATTTCTCAGGCTTTTTCGGCTATTTGAACCGGAAGTCCCACTTCCTCGTGAAAAACCGGAATCTCAATAGAATAGTACCTGTGAGTGAAAGCTCACACCCACAAGTGGTACGTCCGTTGGCCCCGGACGATCCAGTGCCGCCTGATGGGACAAGTTAATACGAACAGCTGCCTACTGGATAAGGAAGCTGCAGACCGGAATGGAGGCAACTCCATAGGGACTGCGGTTAGGTTTCTATTGCCATATTGCAGCTGACCACGAGGTTTCCTCCATTCCATGCAAATCGATTGGAGGAAATCAAAATGCAAATGAATGTCAATCCGTACCGTATCTATCTCAAAGCCACCCGTCAGTGGGTGAAGGTCTCGGAGGAATACTACCGTAACCATACCCGTTACCACGATGCTCTACGTAAGCGTCAGCAGTCTCATGGACAGTGCGTCTGCCCGAAGAACAAGTTCTGGCTCTGTGACGGTGATTGCCTTACATGCGAATTCCGTCGTGCTGGTGATATGCTCTCTCTTGATTACACTGTAGAAAACGAAGATGGCGATGCCTGCTCTCCGCTGGACAACCTTGCCGATCCTGCTCCTTCTATTGAAGAAATTATCTGTGACAAGGCAGAGCTCGACCAGCTCTTTGCCCGTCTGAACGAGCTCATGCCCGAAGCGGTGCAGATCGGTAAACTTCGTCAGGATGGTCTTTCCGACGAGGCGATTGCCGAGATCATCGGCATCAAGCGCACAACATTCCTCTCTCGCCTCAAGAAAGCCAAGGAACAGCTCGCTACAGAATTCCCTGACCGCTTCTAACCTTATTTTATAAGCACCCGCTCCGGCTGCCGTTATGGTGGCCGGAGTTTTTCAAAAAATTCTCTCCCTTCCTTCGTCAAACCGCCTGCCTCATCTCCAGTGGGAAGTGTAAGGAGCACGAAACCACAAGCTCCGGAATGGAGGTGAACGACATGTACGAAGCACGCAACAAGAACCCTGCGGACGCAGAAGTCATCGAGGTTTTAACCGCGATCAGCCATGTATCCGCAAGGTTGGCGAGGAAGCTCACAGTCCTTGCCGCACAAAGCAAATCCGAGGAAGGAGGAAAACATTATGAGCAAAATGAGCGATATGGCCATGACCATCGAAGAGCTCCGAAATGCTGCTGCCGCTATTAACGGTGCCGCCGACTGGCTCTCCCGTCAGTTTAGCAGTGAGCCCGCCGAAACGGACCCTGCGCCCGCGAAGGAGCCGGAACTGAAGCTGGAGGATGTCCGCGCAGTATTGGCGGATATGTCCCGCAAAGGCCATACGGCAGAGATACGCGCCCTGCTTCAGAAGTACGGTGCCGCCAAGCTCTCCGGCGTTGATCCGGCGAACTACAGCGCACTCTTGAAAGATGTGGAGGGACTGGACCATGCCGACTAAACACGCATTACTCTCCGCGTCATCGTCAGACCGTTGGATTCACTGCCCACCGTCTGCAAGGCTCTCCGAGAGCTATGAGGATAAAGGAAGTGACTACGCTGCCGAAGGTACCGATGCCCACAGCCTGTGCGAATTCAAGCTGAAGACCGCGCTTGGTATTGAGGCCGAAGATCCCACGGAGGGCCTGTCCTACTACGATCAGGAAATGGACGACTGCTCCACTGGCTATGCAGCATACGTGCTGG